>NZ_LHCI01000106.1:800273-930486 GCF_001280255.1 Thermus aquaticus
ATTGGCCAAGCCTGGGAGCATCACGCCGCACACCAAGTTTGAGGCCTCGGTGTACATCCTGAAGAAGGAGGAGGGCGGGCGGCACACGGGGTTTTTCACGGGGTACCGGCCGCAGTTTTACTTCCGGACGACGGACGTGACGGGGGTGGTGCGGTTGCCCCAGGGGGTGGAGATGGTGATGCCTGGGGACAACGTGACCTTCACGGTGGAGCTCATCAAGCCGGTGGCGCTGGAGGAGGGTTTGCGGTTTGCCATCCGGGAGGGTGGGCGGACCGTGGGCGCCGGCGTGGTCACCAAGATCCTGGAGTGAGGTGAAGCATGCCCAAGATCCGCATCAAGCTTCGGGGCTTTGACCACAAGACCCTGGACGCCTCGGCCCAGAAGATCGTGGAGGCCGTTCGGCGTTCCGGGGCCCAGGTCTCAGGCCCCGTTCCCCTGCCCACCCGGGTGCGCCGCTTCACCGTGATCCGGGGTCCTTTCAAGCACAAGGACTCCCGGGAGCACTTTGAGCTTCGCACCCACAACCGCTTGGTGGACATCCTGAACCCCAACCGGAAGACCATTGAGAGCCTCATGTCCCTGGACCTGCCCACCGGCGTGGAGATCGAGATCAAGACCATAGGAGGTGGCAAGTGAAGGGGATCCTGGGCACGAAGGTGGGCATGACCCGGATCTACAGGGAGGACCGGGCCATTCCCGTCACCGTGATCCTGGCCGGCCCCTGCCCGGTGGTCCAGCGGCGCACCCCGGAGAAGGACGGGTACACCGCCGTGCAGCTGGGCTTTCTGGCCCAGAAGCCGGGGCGGGTCAACCGGCCCATGAAGGGGCATTTCGCCAAGGCCGGGGTCCAGCCCGTGCGCATCCTTAAGGAGATCCGGGACTTCAACCCCGAGGGCGACGTGGTGACGGTGGAGATCTTCAAGCCCGGGGAGCGGGTGGACGTGACCGGCACCTCCAAGGGCCGGGGCACCGCCGGGGTCATGAAGCGCTGGAACTTCGCCGGCGGCCCCGACTCCCACGGCGCCCACAAGATCCACCGCCACCCGGGCTCCATCGGCAACCGCAAGACCCCGGGCCGCGTCTACAAGGGCAAGAAGATGGCGGGCCACTACGGGGCGGAGCGGGTCACGGTGGTGAACCTCGAGGTGGTGGACGTCATCCCCGAGGAGAACCTGCTCCTGGTCAAGGGCGCCGTGCCCGGACCCAACGGTGGGCTCGTGGTGGTGCGCCAGACCAAGAAGGTGGCCAAGTGAGGGAGGCGAAGGTGGAAACCGTTTACCAGATTCCCGTTATTTCCCCCGCCGGCAAGCGGGAGCTGGCCGCTAACCTGCCGGGGGAGGTCAACCCCCACCTCCTCTGGGAAGTGGTGCGCTGGCAGCTGGCCAGCCGCCGCCGGGGCACCGCCAGCACCAAGACCCGGGGCGAGGTGGCCTACTCGGGCCGCAAGATCTACCCCCAGAAGCACACGGGCCGCGCCCGCCACGGGGACATCGGGGCCCCCATCTTCGTGGGCGGCGGCACGGTCTTCGGCCCCAAGCCCCGGGACTATAGCTACACCCTGCCCAAAAAGGTCCGGAAGGCGGGCCTGGCCATGGCCGTGGCCGACCGGGCTAAGGAGGGGAAGCTCCTTCTGGTGGAGGCCTTCCTTGGGGTTCAGGGCAAGACCAGGGAGTTTCTGGCCTGGGCCAAGGAGGTGGGCTTGGACGGTTCCGAGACCGTTCTCCTGGTCACGGCCGACGAGGCCGTGCGCCGGGCCGCCCGCAACCTGCCCTGGGTGGTAACCCTGGCCCCCGAGGGCCTCAACGTCTACGACATCCTGCGCACTGGGCGCCTGGTCATGGACCTGAAGGCCTGGGAGGTCTTCCAGGAGCGCCTGGGAGGTGAGGCATGAAGACGGCCTACGACGTGATCCTGGCCCCCGTGCTCTCGGAGAAGGCCTACGCGGGCTTTGCCGCGGGCAAGTACACCTTCTGGGTTCACCCCAAGGCCACCAAGACCGAGATCAAGAACGCCGTGGAGGCGGCCTTCAAGGTCAAGGTGGTGGGGGTCAACACCATGAACGTTCGGGGCAAGAAGAAGCGCCTGGGCCGCTACCTGGGCAAGCGCCCTGACCGCAAGAAAGCCATCGTGCAGGTGGCCGCCGGGCAGAGGATTGAGGCCCTGGAGGGCCTCATCTAAACCCCGCCGGGAAAGGGAGCCTGGCCCTGATCCGGCAAGGGAGGAAAGAGGAATGGCAGTCAAGAAGTTCAAACCCTACACGCCTAGCCGCCGCTTCATGACGGTGGCGGACTTCTCCGAGATCACCAAGACCGAGCCGGAGAAGTCCCTGGTCAAGCCCCTGAAGAAGACGGGGGGGCGCAACAACCAGGGCCGCATCACTGTGCGCTTCCGCGGAGGCGGCCACAAGCGCCTCTACCGCATCATTGACTTCAAGCGCTGGGACAAGGCCGGCATCCCCGCTAAGGTGGCGGCCATTGAGTACGACCCCAACCGCTCCGCCCGCATCGCCCTCCTCCACTACGCCGACGGGGAGAAGCGCTACATCATCGCCCCCGAGGGGCTTCAGGTGGGGCAGCAGGTGGTGGCGGGGCCCGATGCGCCCATCAGCGTGGGCAACGCCCTTCCTTTGCGCTTCATCCCCGTGGGTACCGTGGTCCACGCCGTGGAGCTGGAGCCCAAAAAGGGGGCCAAGCTGGCCCGCTCCGCCGGCACCAGCGCCCAGATCCAGGGCCGGGAAGGGGACTACGTGATCCTGCGCCTGCCCTCGGGGGAGCTGAGGAAGGTGCACGGGGAGTGCTACGCCGCCATCGGGGCCGTGGGCAACGCCGACCACAAGAACATCGTCCTGGGCAAGGCGGGCCGCACCCGCTGGCTAGGCCGGAAGCCCCACGTGCGGGGCGCCGCCATGAACCCGGTGGACCACCCCCACGGCGGCGGCGAGGGCCGGGCGCCCCGGGGCCGTCCCCCGGCCTCCCCCTGGGGCTGGCAGACCAAGGGCCTCAAGACCAGGAAGCGGCGCAAGCCTTCCAGCCGCTTCATCATCGCCCGGCGGAAGAGGTGAGGTGAGCCATGCCGCGTAGCTTGAAGAAGGGCGTTTTCGTAGACGATCACCTCTTGGAGAAGGTGCGGGAGCTGAACGCCAAGGGGGAGAAGCGGCTCATCAAGACCTGGAGCCGCCGCTCCACCATCGTGCCGGAGATGGTGGGCCACACCATCGCGGTTTACAACGGCAAGCAGCACGTGCCCGTGTACATCACCGAGAACATGGTGGGGCACAAGCTGGGTGAGTTCGCGCCCACCCGCACCTACCGGGGGCACGGCAAAGAGGCCAAGGCCACCAAGAAGAAGTAGCCATGGAAGCGAAAGCCATTGCCCGTTACGTGCGCATCGCCCCCAGGAAGGTCCGCCTGGTGGTGGACCTGATCCGGGGGAAGAGCCTCGAGGAGGCCCGCGCCATCCTGCGCTACACCAACAAGCGGGGGGCCTACCACGTGGCCAAGGTGCTAGAGTCCGCCGCGGCCAACGCCGTCAACAACCACGACATGCTGGAGGATCGCCTCTTCGTCAAGGCGGCCTTCGTGGACGAGGGGCCCGCCCTGAAGCGGGTGCTTCCCCGGGCCCGGGGCCGGGCGGACATCGTGAAGAAGAAGACCAGCCACATCACCATCATTCTGGGGGAAAAGCATGGGAAATAAGATCCACCCCATCGGATTCCGGCTTGGCATCACCCGGGACTGGGAGTCCCGCTGGTATGCGGGCAAGAAGCAGTACCGCCACCTCCTTCTGGAGGACCTGCAGATCCGCGACTACCTGACCAAGGAGCTCTACCCGGCCGGCCTAGCCCGCGTGGACATTGAGCGGGCCGCCGACAACGTGGCGGTGAGCGTCCACGTGGCCAAGCCCGGCGTGGTGATCGGCCGGGGCGGGGAGAAGATCAAGGTCCTGCGGGACGCCCTTGCCAAGCTGACCGGGAAAAACGTGGCCCTGAACGTCCAGGAGATCCACAACCCCAACCTCTCGGCCCCCCTGGTGGCCCAGCGGGTGGCGGAGCAGATTGAGCGCCGCTTCGCCGTGCGGCGGGCCATCAAGCAGGCGGTCCAGCGGGTCATGGAGTCCGGGGCCAAGGGGGCCAAGGTCATCGTATCCGGGCGCATCGGCGGGGCGGAGCAGGCCCGCACCGAGTGGGCCGCGGAGGGGCGGGTTCCCCTGCAGACCCTCCGTGCTAACATAGACTACGGCTTTGCCCTGGCCCGCACCACCTACGGGGTGCTGGGGGTGAAGGCGTACGTCTTCCTGGGCGAGGTGATCGGCGGCCAGAAGGTGAAGGGGCGTCCCGAGGCCCCCAAGGCCGAGGAGCGCCCCCGCCGCCGCCGCCCCGCCGTGCGCGTGAAGAAGGAGGAGTAGGCCATGCTGATGCCCAGGCGCATGAAGTACCGGAAGCAACAGCGCGGCCGCCTGAAGGGCGCCACCAAGGGGGGCGACTACGTGGCCTTCGGGGACTTTGGCCTGGTGGCCATGGAGCCCGCCTGGATCACCGCCCAGCAGATTGAGGCCGCCCGTGTGGCCATGGTGCGCCACTTCCGCCGCGGCGGGAAGATCTTCATCCGCATCTTCCCCGACAAGCCCTACACCAAGAAGCCCCTCGAGGTGCGCATGGGTAAGGGCAAGGGCAACGTGGAGGGGTACGTGGCCGTGGTCAAGCCGGGCCGGGTGATGTTTGAGGTGGCGGGGGTCACGGAGGAGCAGGCCCTCGAGGCCCTGCGCATCGCCGGCCACAAGCTCCCCATCAAGACCAAGATCGTGCGGAGGGACGCTTACGATGAAGCTCAGTGAGATCCGCAAAGAGCTTTCGGAGGCCCGCAAGCTCTCCCTTGTGGAGCTGGAAAAGCTCATCCGGCAGAAGAAGCGGGAGCTCATGGAGCTCCGCTTCCAGGCCTCCATCGGCCAGCTTTCCCAGAACCACAGGATCCGGGAGACCCGGCGCTCCATCGCCCGTCTTCTGACGGTCTGGAACGAGAAGAGGAGGCAGAATGCCTAAGAAGGTGCTGACCGGGGTGGTGGTGAGCGACAAGATGCAGAAGACCGTGACGGTCTTGGTGGAGCGCCAGTTCCCCCACCCCCTTTACGGCAAGGTCATCAAGCGCTCCAAAAAGTACCTGGCCCATGACCCCGAGGAGCGGTACAAGGTGGGGGACGTGGTGGAGATCATAGAGGCCCGCCCCATCTCCAAGCGCAAGCGATTCCGGGTCCTGCGCTTGGTGGAAGAGGGGCGGCTGGACCTGGTGGAGAAGTACCTGGTACGCCGCCAGAACTACGCTAGCCTTTCCAAGCGGGGAGGTAAGGCATGATCCAGCCCCAGACCTACCTGGAGGTGGCCGACAACACCGGGGCCCGCAAGATCATGTGCATCCGGGTCCTCAAGGGCTCCAACGCCAAGTACGCCACGGTGGGGGACGTGATCGTGGCCAGCGTCAAGGAGGCCATCCCCCGCGGCGCCGTGAAGGAGGGCGACGTGGTCAAGGCGGTGGTGGTGCGCACCAAGAAAGAGGTCAAGCGGCCCGACGGCTCCGCCATCCGCTTTGACGACAACGCCGCCGTCATCATCAACAACCAGTTGGAGCCCCGCGGCACCCGCGTCTTCGGCCCGGTGGCCCGCGAGCTCCGGGAGAAGGGCTTCATGAAGATCGTCTCCCTGGCTCCGGAGGTGCTCTGATGCAGGCCAAGGTGCACGTGAAGAAGGGGGACACCGTCCTGGTGGCCTCCGGCAAGTACAAGGGCCGGGTGGGCAAGGTGAAGGCCGTCCTGCCCCGGAAGATGGCCGTGATCGTGGAGGGGGTCAACCTGGTCAAGAAGGCGGTCCGCCCTAGCCCCAAGCACCCCCAGGGCGGGTTCGTGGAGCAGGAGGCGCCTCTACACGCCTCCAAGGTGCGGCCCATCTGCCCGGCCTGCGGCAAGCCCACCCGGGTGCGCAAGAAGTTCCTGGAGGACGGGCGCAAGATCCGGGCCTGCGCCAAGTGCGGCGGGTCCTTGGACGTGGAGGAGTAAGATGCCCCTGGACGTTGCCCTGAAGAAGAAGTACTACGACGAGGTCAGGCCGGAACTCATCCGCCGCTTCGGCTACCAGAACATCTGGGAGGTGCCGCGGCTGGAGAAGGTGGTCATCAACCAGGGCCTGGGCGAGGCCAAGGAGGACGCCCGCATCCTGGAGAAGGCCAGCAAGGAGCTGGCCCTCATCGCCGGCCAAAAGCCCGCCATCACCCGGGCCAAGAAGTCCATCTCCAACTTCAAGCTCCGCAAGGGGATGCCCATCGGTCTCCGGGTCACCCTCCGGGGCGACCGGATGTGGATCTTCCTGGAGAAGCTCCTCTCCGTGGCCCTTCCCCGCATCCGCGACTTCCGCGGCCTCAACCCCAACAGCTTTGACGGCCGGGGCAACTACAACCTGGGCCTGAAGGAGCAGCTCATCTTCCCCGAGATCACCTACGACATGGTGGACGCTCCGCGGGGCATGGACATCGCGGTGGTGACCACCGCCAAGACCGACGAGGAGGCCAAGGCCCTCCTGGAGCTTCTGGGCTTCCCCTTCCGCAAGTGAGGCGAGCATGGCGAGAAAAGCGCTGATTGAGAAGGCCAAAAGGACCCCCAAGTTCAAGGTGCGGGCCTACACCCGTTGCGTGCGTTGCGGGCGGGCCAGGAGCGTCTACCGCTACTTCGGTCTTTGCCGCATCTGCCTCCGGGAACTGGCCCACAAGGGGCAGCTCCCGGGGGTGAAGAAGGCCAGCTGGTAGGCCGTGGCCGGTCGGGGGGCTTCCCTCGAGACCGCATGGTTCAGGAAGAGGTAAAAGGAGAGAGGAAATGCTGACGGACCCCATCGCCGACATGCTGACCCGGATCAGGAACGCCACCCGGGTCTACAAGGAGAGCACCGAGGTGCCCGCCTCGCGCTTCAAGGAGGAGATCCTGAAGATCCTGGCGCGGGAAGGGTTCATCAAGGGGTATGAGCGGGTGGAGGTGGACGGCAAGCCCTACTTGCGCATCCACCTCAAGTACGGCCCCAGGCGGCAGGGCCCGGACCCCCGCCCCGAGCAGGTCATCAAGCACATCCGCCGCATCAGCCGGCCCGGGCGGCGGGTCTACGTGGGGGTCAAGGAGATCCCCCGGGTGCGCCGGGGCCTGGGGATCGCCATTCTCTCCACGCCCAAGGGGGTGCTGACGGACCGGGAGGCCCGGAAGTTGGGCGTGGGCGGCGAGCTCATCTGCGAGGTGTGGTGATGTCTAGGATCGGCAGGCTTCCCATTCCCGTGCCCAAGGGGGTTCAGGTGCAGGTCTCCCCAGGGCTTGTGAAGGTCAAGGGCCCCAAGGGGGAGCTTTCGGTCCCCGTTTCCCCGGAGCTCAAGGTGGTGGTGGAGGAAAACGTGGTGCGGGTGGAGCGCCCCTCCGATGAGCGCCGCCACAGAAGCCTCCACGGGCTCACCCGCACCCTGATCGCCAACGCCGTCAAGGGAGTCTCCGAGGGGTACGTCAAGGAGCTCCTCATCAAGGGCATCGGCTACAGGGCCCGTCTGGTGGGCCGCTCCATTGAGCTCACGGTGGGCTTTAGCCACCCCGTGGTGGTGGAGCCCCCGGAGGGCATCACCTTTGAGGTGCCCGAGCCCACCCGGATCCGCGTTCTGGGCATTGACAAGCAGAAGGTGGGGCAGGTGGCCGCCGACATCCGGGCCATCAAGAAGCCCAGCGCTTACCACGAGAAGGGCATCTACTACGCTGACGAGCCTGTCCGCCTCAAGCCCGGCAAGGCCGGGGCCAAGAAGTAGGGGGAAGCATGGCACGGCTAACCGCTTACGAGCGCCGCAAGTTCCGGGTGCGCAACCGGGTTAAGAGGACCGGGAGGCTTCGCCTTTCCGTTTTCCGGAGCCTCAAACACATCTACGCGCAGATCATTGACGACGAGAAGGGCGAGACCCTGGTGGCCGAGTCCAGCCTGGCCCTGAAGCTCAAGGGCAACAAGACCGAGGTGGCCCGGAAGGTGGGCCTGGCCCTGGCGGAGAAGGCCATCGCCAAGGGGATCAAGCAGGTGGCCTTTGACCGCGGCCCCTACAAGTACCACGGCCGGGTCAAGGCCCTGGCCGAGGGGGCCCGGGAGGGGGGCCTCGAGTTCTAAGGAGGAACCATGCCCGAGACCGATTTTGAGGAGAAGATGATCCTGGTGCGGCGCACCGCCAAGACCTACCAGGGCGGCCGCCGCTTCCGCTTCGGCGCCCTGGTGGTGGTGGGGGACCGCCAGGGGCGGGTGGGCCTGGGCCTGGGCAAGGCCAAGGAGGTGCCCCTGGCGGTGCAGAAGGCGGGGTACTACGCCCGCCGCAACATGGTGGAGGTGCCCATCCAGAACGGCACCATCCCCCACGAGGTTGAGGTGGAGTTCGGGGCCTCCAAGATCCTCCTGAAGCCCGCCGCTCCCGGTACGGGCGTGATCGCTGGGGCGGTGCCCCGGGCCATCCTGGAGCTGGCGGGGATCACCGACATCCTCACCAAGGAGCTGGGGAGCCGCAACCCTATCAACATCGCCTACGCCACCATGGAGGCCCTGCGCCAACTCCAGACCAAGGAGGACGTCAAGCGCCTCAGGAAGGCTAAGGAGGAGTGATGGCCAGGCTCAAGGTGAAGCTGGTAAAGAGCCCCATCGGCTACCCCAAGGACCAGAAGGCGGCCCTCAAGGCCCTGGGGTTTAGAAGGCTCCAGCAGGAGAAACTGCTGGAGGACACGCCGGCCATCCGCGGCAACATCCGCAAGGTGGCCCACCTTCTTCAGGTGGAGGTGGTGGAATGAAGCTTTCCGATCTCAAGCCCAATCCAGGAGCCAACAAGAAGCGCAAGCGGGTGGGCCGGGGCCCCGGCTCTGGCCACGGCAAGACGGCCACCCGGGGCCACAAGGGCCAGAAGTCCCGCTCCGGCGGCCTCAAGGACCCCCGCCGCTTTGAGGGCGGGCGCTCCACCACCCTGATGCGCCTGCCCAAGCGGGGCATGCAGGGCCAGGTTCCCGGGGAGATCAAAAGGCCCAGGTACCAGGGGGTGAACCTCGAGGCCCTGGCCCGGTTTGAGGGGGAGGTGACCCCCGAGCTTCTGGTCCAGGCGGGCCTCCTCAAGAAGGGCTACCGCCTGAAGATCCTGGGGGACGGCGAGGCCAAGCCCCTCAAGGTGGTGGCCCACGCCTTTTCCAAGAGCGCCCTGGAGAAGCTGAAGGCCGCGGGCGGCGAGGCCGTCCTTCTGGAGGCCTAAGATGCTGAAGGCCTTCCGGAGCGCCCTCCAGATCCCCGAGCTGCGCCAGCGCATCCTCTTCACCCTCCTGGTCCTGGCCGCCTACCGCTTGGGGGCCTTCATCCCCACCCCGGGGGTAGACCTGGACAAGATCCAGGAGTTCCTGCGCACCACCCAGGGCGGGGTGTTCGGCATCATCAACCTCTTCTCTGGGGGCAACTTTGAGCGCTTCTCCATCTTCGCCCTGGGCATCATGCCCTACATCACCGCGGCCATCGTCATGCAGCTTTTGGTTAACATCGTGCCGGCGCTGGAGAAGCTTTCCAAAGAAGGGGAGGAGGGCCGCCGCATCATCACGCAGTACACCCGCATCGGCGGCATCGCTCTGGGGGCCTTCCAGGGCTTCTTCCTGGCCACAGCCTTCCTGGGGGCTGAGGGGGGCAGGTTCCTCCTCCCCGGCTGGTCCCCGGGGCCCTTCTTCTGGCTGGTGGTGGTGGTCACCCAGGTGGCGGGCATCGCCCTCCTCCTCTGGATGGCGGAGCGCATCACCGAGTACGGCATCGGCAACGGCGCCAGCATGATCATCTTCGCCGGGATCGTGGTGGAGTGGCTTCCCCAGCTGGTGCGCACCATAGGCCTCATCCGCACCGGGGAGGTGAACCTGGTGGCCTTCCTCTTCTTCCTGGCCTTCATCGTGCTGGCCTTCGCCGGCATGGCGGCGGTGCAGCAGGCGGAGCGGCGGATCCCCGTCCAGTACGCCCGCAAGGTGGTGGGGCGCAGGGTCTACGGAGGGCAGGCCACCTACATCCCCATCAAGCTGAACGCCGCCGGGGTGATCCCCATCGTCTTCGCCGCCGCCATCCTGCAGATCCCCATCTTCCTTGCCGCCCCCTTCCAGGACAACGCCGTGCTCCAGGCCATCGCCAACTTCTTCAACCCCACCCGCCTTTCCGGCCTCCTCATAGAGGTGGTCCTCATCGTCCTCTTCACCTACGTCTACACGGCGGTGCAGTTTGACCCTAAGCGCATCGCCGAGTCCTTGCGGGAGTACGGGGGCTTCATCCCCGGCATCCGCCCTGGGGAGCCCACGGTGAAGTTCCTGGAGCACATCGTCTCCCGGCTCACCCTCTGGGGGGCCCTCTTCCTGGGCTTGGTGGCCGCTTTGCCCCAGATCATCCAGAACCTGACCGGGGTCCAGAGCATCGCCTTCTCGGGCATCGGCCTCCTGATCGTGGTGGGGGTGGCCCTGGACACGCTTAGGCAGATAGAGAGCCAGCTCATGTTGAGGAACTACGAGGGCTTTCTCTCCAAGGGCCGCATCCGCGGCCGCACGCGCTAGGAGGAGGCATGGGGGAAGCGGTGATCTTCTTGGGGCCGCCGGGGGCGGGCAAGGGTACCCAGGCGGCGCGGCTGGCCGAGGAGCTTTCCTTCAAAAAGCTCTCCACCGGCGACATCCTCCGGGACCATGTGGCCCGGGGCACGCCCCTGGGACTCCAGGTGAAGCCCATCATGGACCGGGGGGACCTGGTGCCCGACGACCTGATCCTGGCCCTGATCCGGGAGGAGCTTTCCGACCGGGTCATCTTTGACGGCTTCCCCAGGACCATCCCCCAGGCGGAGGCCCTGGACCGCCTCCTGGAGGAGACGGGGACCAGGCTTCTTGGGGTGGTTCTGGTGGAGGTGCCGGAGGAGGAGCTCCTCCGCCGCATGCTGAAGCGGGCGGAGCTGGAGGGGCGCTCCGACGACAACGAGGAGACCATCCGCCGCCGCCTCCAGGTCTACCGGGAGAAGACCGAGCCCCTCATCCAGTACTATGAGAAGACGGGCGCCCTGAGGCGGGTGGACGGCCTTGGCACCCCCGACGAGGTCTACGCCCGCATCCGGGCCGCGCTGGGAATCTGATGGCCATCAAGCTGAAAAGCCCCTGGGAGATTGAGCGCATGCGGGAGGCGGGCGCCCTCCTCACCGAGGTGGTGGAGGAGGTGGCCCGCCACGTGGAGCCCGGCATCACCACCAAAGAGCTGGACCGGATCGCCTACGAGGCCATCAGGAAGCGCAAGGCCAAGCCCGCCTTCCTGGGCCTTTACGGCTTTCCCGCCACGCTCTGCACCTCGGTCAACGAGGTGGTGGTCCACGGCATCCCCTCGGAGAAGCCCCTCCAGGAGGGGGACATCCTCTCCGTGGACGTGGGCCTCATCTACGGGGGCTTCGCCGCCGACATGGCCCGCACCTTTCCCGTAGGCAGGGTCTCCCCCGAGGCGGAAAGGCTTATCAAGGACACGGAGGCCGCCTTCTGGGAGGGGATGAAGTACCTAAGGCCCGGCTACCGCATCGGCGACGTGGCCCACGCCGTGCAGACCTTTCTGGAAAGCCGGGGCTACGGGGTGGTGCGGGAGTTCGTGGGCCACGGGGTGGGGCGGGAGATCCACGAGGACCCCCAGCTTCCCAACTTCGGCAAGCCGGGAACCGGGCCCAAGATCCGCCCGGGGATGACCCTGGCCCTCGAGCCCATGGTCACCCTGCGCCCGGCGTCTGTGGTAATATTGGAAGATGGCTGGACGGCGAGCGCCGGAAGGGGCAACCTCGCCGCCCACTACGAGAACACCGTCTTGGTGACGGAAGAGGGCCCGGAGCTTCTCACCGGGGTTTCCTTGGTGCGGGCGCGGTAGGAGGGGTATGGCGAAGGAGAAGGACACCATTCGGGCGGAGGGCGTGGTCACCGAGGCTTTGCCCAACACCACCTTTCGGGTGAAGCTGGACTCGGGGCCGGAGATCCTGGCCTACATCTCGGGGAAGATGCGCATGCACTACATCCGCATCCTTCCCGGGGACCGGGTGGTGGTGGAGATTACCCCCTACGACCCCACGCGGGGCCGCATCGTCTACAGAAAGTAGGAGGCGAGATGAAGGTACGGGCGTCGGTGAAGAGGATGTGCGAGAAGTGCAAGGTGGTGCGCCGGCACGGCCGGGTGTACGTCATCTGCGAGAACCCCAAGCACAAGCAGCGTCAGGGCTAAGGAGGCAACGTGGCGAGGATCGCAGGCGTAGAGATTCCCAGGAACAAGCGGGTGGATGTGGCCCTCACCTACATCTACGGCATCGGGCCGGCCCGGGCCAAGGAGGCCCTGGAGAAGACGGGCATCAACCCGGCCACCCGGGTGAAGGACCTGACCGAGGCTGAGGTGGTGCGCCTCCGCGAGTACGTGGAGAACGCCTGGAAGCTGGAAGGCGAGCTCAGGGCGGAGGTGGCGGCCAACATCAAGCGCCTCATGGACATTGGTTGCTACCGGGGCCTGAGGCACCGGCGGGGCCTGCCCGTGCGGGGCCAGCGCACCCGCACCAACGCCCGCACCCGCAAGGGCCCCAGGAAGACGGTGCCGGGCAAGAAGAAGGCCCCCAGGAAGTAAGCCCTGAACGCGGTTTAGGGCCAGCAGATACTCCGAGAGGGAGAGTATGGCCGGAAAAGCGACGAGGAAAAAGGTCAAGCGACAGGTGGCTAGCGGGAGGGCGTACATCCACGCCTCCCACAACAACACCATCGTCACCATCACGGACCCGGACGGCAACCCCATCACCTGGTCTTCAGGTGGGGTCATCGGCTACAAGGGGAGCCGGAAGGGCACCCCCTACGCCGCGCAGCTCGCCGCCATGGACGCGGCCAAGAAGGCCATGGCCTACGGCATGCAGAGCGTGGACGTGATCGTGCGGGGTACCGGGGCGGGGCGGGAGCAGGCCATCAGGGCCCTCCAGGCCTCCGGCCTCCAGGTGAAGTCCATCGTGGACGACACCCCTGTGCCCCACAACGGCTGCCGGCCCAAGAAGAAGTTCCGCAAGGCCTCGTAAGGAGTGAAAGATGGGTCGTTACATTGGTCCAGTTTGCCGTCTTTGCCGCCGGGAAGGCGTGAAGCTTTACCTGAAGGGGGAGCGGTGCTACAGCCCCAAGTGCGCCATGGAGCGCCGGCCCTACCCCCCTGGCCAGCACGGCCAGCGGCGGGCGCGCCGCCCTTCCGACTACGCCGTGCGCCTTAGGGAAAAGCAGAAGCTCCGCCGCATCTACGGGATTTCCGAGACCCAGTTCCGCAACCTCTTTGAGGAGGCCAGCCGCAAGAAGGGGGTCACGGGCACCGTCCTCCTGGGTCTTCTGGAGTCCCGCCTGGACAACGTGGTCTACCGGCTGGGCTTCGCTCAAAGCCGCCGCCAGGCCCGGCAGATGGTGCGCCACGGCCACATCACCGTCAACGGGCGCCGGGTGGACCTACCCGCCTACCGGGTGAAGCCCGGCGACGAGATCGCCATCGCCGAGAGGAGCAGGAACCTCACCTTCATCCGCGAGAACCTCGAGGCCATGAAGGGCCGCAAGGTGGGCCCCTGGCTTTCCCTGGACGTGGAGGGCATGAAGGGCAAGTTCCTGCGCCTGCCCGACCGGGAAGACCTGGCCCTGCCGGTCAACGAGCAGCTGGTGATTGAGTTCTACTCCAGGTAATCTGTCATAGGGATTGGCCCCGAAGGAGGCCTATGTTGGAGAGCAAGCTGAAAGCCCCGGTCTTCACGGCGCGCACCCAGGGGCGCCACTACGGCGAGTTCGTCCTGGAGCCCCTAGAAAGGGGGTTTGGGGTCACCCTGGGGAACCCTCTCCGCCGCATCCTCCTCTCCTCCATCCCCGGGACCGCGGTCACCAGCGTCTACATTGAGGACGTCCTCCACGAGTTCTCCACCATTCCCGGGGTGAAGGAGGACGTGGTGGAGATCATCCTGAACCTGAAGGAGCTGGTGGTGCGCTTCCTGGACCCCAAGATGGCGTCCACCACCCTGATCCTCAGGGCGGAGGGCCCCAAGGAGGTGAGGGCGGGCGACTTCACCCCCTCCGCCGACGTGGAGATCATGAACCCCGACCTCCACATCGCCACCCTCGAGGAGGGCGGGAAGCTCTACATGGAGGTGCGGGTGGACCGGGGGGTGGGGTACGTGCCCGCCGAGCGCCACGGCATCAAGGACCGCATCAACGCCATCCCTGTGGATGCCATCTTCTCCCCGGTGCGCCGGGTGGCCTTCCAGGTGGAGGACACCCGCCTGGGCCAGCGCACGGACCTGGACAAGCTCACCTTGAGGATCTGGACCGACGGCTCCGTCACCCCCCTCGAGGCCCTGAACCAGGCCGTGGCCATCCTGAAGGAGCACCTGAACTACTTCGCCAACCCCGAGGCCTCCCTTCTGCCCACCCCCGAGGTGTCGAAGGGGGAGAAGCGGGAGAGCGCCGAGGAGGACCTGGACCTGCCCTTGGAGGAGCTTGGGCTTTCCACCCGGGTCCTCCACAGCCTCAAGGAGGAGGGGATTGAGTCCGTGCGCGCCCTTCTGGCCCTCAACCTCAAGGACCTGAGGAACATCCCCGGCATCGGGGAGCGGAGCCTGGAGGAGATCCGCCAGGCCCTGGCCAAGAAGGGCTTCACCCTAAAGGAGTGAGACCATGCGCCATCTGAAGTCTGGAAGGAAACTAAACCGCCACTCTTCCCATCGCGTGGCCCTGTTCCGCAACCAGGCCAAGAGCCTCCTCACCCACGGGCGCATCACCACCACCGTGCCCAAGGCCAAGGAGCTGACCGGTTTCGTGGACCACCTGATCCACCTGGCCAAGCGGGGGGACCTTCACGCCCGCAGGCTGGTCCTCAGGGACCTGCAGGACGTGAAGCTAGTGCGGAAGCTCTTTGACGAGATCGCCCCCAGGTACCAGAACCGCCCCGGGGGGTACACCCGGGTCCTGAAGCTGGCGGAGCGCCGCCGCGGGGACGGGGCTCCTCTGGCCTTGGTGGAGCTGGTGGAGTAAGGCCACCCCATGCTGGGCTAAGCTAGCATGGGGGTATAAACCCTTTCTTTCCTCTTTGGGGGGTGGGCTTTAGCCTGCCCCCTCGCCCTTTTCCGGCTTCATAAGCCGCAGGATCTGGTCCTCCAGCTCACCGATGTAGGCAGCCAGGGTGTTGCCGTGCTTTTCCAAAAGCTCCTCTACCCGGGCCTCGAGGGCCCGGATCTCCTCCCGCTCCGCCTCCGCCAGGCGCGCTAGCTCGGCCTCCAGGTACCGCCTGAGCTCCGTGTAGCGGCTTTGCTCGGCGTCTTCGGCCAGCTTCTTGTAGTGAAGGAGCTCCCGGGCGTACCGCTTCACCTCCAGAAGGGCGGCGGTCTCCAGCCCGATGGTGAAGATGAGGTAGAGGAGGGAGACCACCCCCAAGGCGATGACCAGCAAAAGCCCCAGGGGGGCCTCCACCCGGGTGAGGCCCAGGGAAAGGGGGGTAGGCCTGGTGATCTCCCCCCAGTTGAGCCAGGCGAAGAGGGCGAGGAGGAGGACGAGAAGGGCGAAAAGGGTTCGGCCGCTCATAGGGCTACCTCCATAGAGACACCGGCGGCATTATACTCTAGGCCCCATGGGCTACCTGTACCTCTTCCTGGCGGCCTTCCTCTGGGGACTTCTGGGGTCGGTGAGCCGCCTGGCCTTCGGGGAGGGGCTACCTCCCCTTCTGGTGGCCTTTTACCGGGCGGTTATCGCCTGGGCCTTCTTCGCCCTCCACGCCCTAATCCTGCGCCAGGTGCGCCTTCTTCCCAAGGACCTCCCCGCCCTCTTCCTCTTCGGCCTGGTGGGGGTTTCCCTGTTCTATGGCTCCTACCAGCTGGCGGTGAACTACGGCGGGGCCGCTTTGGCCTCGGTCCTCCTCTACACCGCTCCCGCCTTTGTGGCCCTCCTCTCCCGCCTGGTCCTGAAGGAGGCCTTGGACCCCCTGGGCCTTCTGGCCGTGGCCCTCACCCTCCTGGGGGTGGGCCTCATGGGCCTGGGCGGGGGTAGCCAGGTGAAGGCCCTCCTTCCCGCCCTTTTCTTCGGCCTCCTTTCCGGCTTCACCTACGCCCTTTACTACATCTTCGGCAAGCTCTACCTGCCCCGGTACGCCACCCCCACCCTCTTCCTCTACGCCCTGCCCGTGGGGGCTTTGGGGCTTCTGCCCTTCGTGGACTTCGTCCCCTTGAGCCAAAAAGCCCTGTGGGCCCTCCTCTTCCTGGGGGCCTTTTCCACCTACGGGGCCTACCTGGCCTACTACGCCGGCCTCAGGCGGCTTCCCGCCACCCGGGCCAGCGTCTTGGCCACCCTCGAGCCCGTGGTGGCCAACCTCTTCGCCTTCCTCCTCTTCCGGGAGGTCCTCTCCCCTCTGGGCTACCTGGGGGCGGGCCTCATCCTCCTGGCCGTCCTTCTCAGCGTGCGGCGGTAGACTCTGGTCATGAAGCGCTTCCACCTCGCCCTGGCCCTATTCCTGGGCCTAGCCCTGGCCCAGACCCACGACCCTTTGGACCCCGCCCAGTTCTCCGCCCTGCCCGAGGGGTATTCTGTGCGCCTTCTCGCTGGGGCGGAGGAGGTGCGGGAGGCGGCGCTCCTCCAGGGGGGAAGGGTCTTTCCCATGGCCCGCCAGCTGGCCTTCTCCGGCAAGGAGGTGTGGCGGGGCCTTTTGCCGGAGCTTGGCCCCTACGAGATCCGCCTGAAGACGAAGGCGGGGGAGAAGCGCCTGGGCCCCTACCGCCCTCCCGCCCGCCCCTTCCGCGCCCTGGCCTGGGTGGGGGTGAGGGGCGGGTACCAGGTCTTCCCCGACCGCTTCCAAAACGGCGACCCCGGGAACGACGCCCTGGCCCTTTTGGACGACGAGTACAACTTCAACCAGGTCTGGCAGGAGAAGGGGGGCCCCAGGCCCTACCTCGCCCGCTGGCAGGACCCCCCGGGCCCCATGCACTGCTGCCACCAGTACTACGGGGGGGACCTGGCGGGGCTTGAGGAGCGGCTTCCCTACCTGAAGGAGCTGGGGGTGGGCCTCCTCTACCTGAACCCCATCTTCCGCTCGGGGAGCGCCCACGGCTACGACACCCACGACTACCTGCAGGTGGCCCCCCGCCTGGGGGACGAGGCCCTTCTGCGCCGGGTCCTGGACCGGGCCCACGCCCTGGGGATCCGGGTCCTCTTTGACTTTGTGCCCAACCACACGGGCCTGGGCTTCTTCGCCTTCCAGGACGTGGTGAAGCGGGGCCGGGCCTCGCCCTACTGGAACTGGTACTTCGTCAAGCGCTACCCCTTCAAGCCGGGGGACGCCGGCGCCTACGAGGCCTGGTGGGGGGTGGGGAGCCTACCCAAGCTCAACACCGCCAATCCCGAGGTGCGGGCCTACCTCCTCTCCGTGGCGGAGCGCTGGGTGCGCTTCGGTTTTGACGGCATCCGGGTGGACGTGCCCGAGGACCTCCTCGAGGCCAAGGCCTTCTTCCGCGAGCTGAAGGCCAGGGTGCGGGCCATCAACCCCGAGGCCTACCTGGTGGGGGAGATCTGGCGGCGGGCCCCGGACTGGGTGGGGGAGGAGGCCTTTGACAGCCTTATGAACTACGCCCTCGGCCGGGACATCGTCCTCCGCTACGCCCAGGGCCTCCACCCCGCCCTCTTCGGCGGGCCTAGGGCCCTCACCCTCCTTTCCGAGGCCTACGCCCTCTACCCCGAGGCCGCCTCGGCCATGGGCTTCAACCTCATCAGCTCCCACGACACCTCCCGCCTCCTTTCCGACCTGGGCGGGGACGCGGCCAAAGCCCGCCTGGCCTGGGCCCTCCTCTTCGGCCTTCCCGGGACCCCGGTGGTCTTCCAGGGGGAGGAGTGCGCCCTTTTGGGAGCGAAGGACCCCGATGACCTCCAGCGGCGGCCCATTCCCTGGGGGACTTGCGATTCCGGGATGCGGGGCTTTTTCCAGGGCCTTTACCGCCTCAAGGCGGAGGAGCCCGCCCTGAAGGGGCCCTTCGCCACCTATCTGGCCGAAGGGGGGCTCCTGTCCTTTTTCCGGGGGGAAGGGGAGGGGAGGCTTCTCCTCGCCTTCAACAACCAGAAGGCCCCCGCCTCTTTACCCCTGCCCCAGGGGGCCTGGCGGGACCTCTTTTCCGGACAGGTCTACGAGGGGCAGGCGGAGGTCAAGCCCCTGGGCTTCCTTTACCTCAAGAAAGCTTCCAGATAGGGCCTCCAGGCCTCGGGGATCTCCTTGAGGTCCGAGAGGAAGAGGGGAAGGCGGGGGGGCCTGGGGGGCTTGAGGAGGCGCATGCCCGCCTCCTCGGGAGTGCGGTCCCCCTTCTTGAGGTTGCAGGCCCGGCAGGCGGCCACCAGGTTCTCCCAGGTGCTCCTGCCCCCCCGGCTTTTGGGGAGGACGTGGTCCACGGTGAGTTCGCCCCCCTGGCGGCCGCAGTACTGGCAGGTGTAGCGGTCCCGCCTGAGGACGTTGCGGCGGTTCAGGGGAACGCGGGCAGGCCCCCGCCTGACCAGGCGCTTCAGCCGGATGACGCTGGGGACGGGGATTCTGGTGGAGGGGGTGTGGAGGAAGCGCCCGCTTTCCGCAAGCATCTCCGCGCCCCCCGAGAGGACCAGAAGCACGCTTCGCTTCACGCTGGCCAGGCCCAAAACCTCGTAGGCCGCGTTCAAGACCAGGACCCGCGGGGCATCTAGGTTTAGGGGCTTTTCCTCGGCTGGCCCCACGCTTTCAGGATAGCAAAGGACCTCCCCTGGAGCTGTGCTATGCTGTAACCAAAGACGGGTTTGGAGGCCCCTATGATGAGACCCCCACTGAAGTTCCTGCCCCTACTCCTGGGCTTGGCCCTGGCCGCCCCTTCCCTGGAGAAGGCGGAGGCCCTTCTGAAGGCCGGGGATTACGAGAAGGCCGCCTTGGCCTACGAGGAGGTTCTGGCCCGGGACTACGGCCTCTTTGAGGCCCACCTGGGCCTGGGGGTGGTCCTCTTTCGGGCGGGGCGCCTCGAGGAGGCCCGCTTCGCCTTTGATCAGATGACCCGGGTCTTCCCCGACCGCTACGAGGGCCACTTCAACCTGGGCCAGGTCTACCTGCGCCTGGGCAAGCCCGCCGAGGCGGTGGAGGCCTTCCAGAAGGCGGTTTCCTTAAGGCCCACGGAGGAGGCCTACCTGGGCCTGGCGGCCGCCCTTACCCAGGCGGGAAGGGCCAAGGAGGCGGCCGAAGCCCTGAAGAAGGGTTTTACTAGCGAGCGAAGCCCCGCCTACCGCCTGGCCCTAGCCCAGGCCCTCTACGCCGCTGGCAGCCGGGCCGAGGCGGTCCCTGTCCTCTACGGCCTTCTGAACCAGGACCCCAAGCGGGCCGAGGCCTGGGAGCTCCTGGCCCGCATCCTGGCGGAGGAGGGCCTGAAGGAAAGGGCCCTGCGGGAGCTGGACCGGGGTCTAGCCCAGGTGGAGGGCAAGCCCAGGGCCAGGCTTCTTCTCCGCAAGGCCCTTCTTTCCCAAAACCCCGAGCCCCTCCTCAAGGAGGCCTATGCCCTGGACCCCGCCCTCTGGGAGGCGGCCTTCCTCTTGGGCCAGGCCAGGCTCCGGGCGGGGGACGCCCGGGGAGCCCTGCCCCACCTCCTGGCCGCCTACCGGGCGAGCCCCGAGCCCGAGGTGGCCCTGGCCCTGGCCGCCGCCTACCTGAAGCTTGGGGACCACAAGAACGCCTACCGCTACGCCGGCGAGGCCGGTCCCCCGGGAACCTTCCTCCAGGCCCAGGCCGCCTACGCCCTGGGCAAAAAGGAGGAGGCCCTAAAGCTTTTGGAGGGGAATGAAACCCCTGAGGCCCAGGCCCTTCGGGGGAGCATCCTCTTGGAGCTGGGCTGGGCGGAGGAGGCCGTGGCCCTCCTCCGGCCCCTCTACGAGGCGGGGCGGGACCCCAGGGTGGGGAGCAACCTGGCCGCCGGGCTTGTGGCCCTGAAGCGGTACGGCGAGGCCGAGCTGGTCCTGCGGGAGGTTCTGGCCCGCCTTCCTAGGGAAGCCTCCGCCTGGTACAACCTGGGCCTGGCCCTAAAGGCCCTGGGCCGGGACGGGGAGGCGGAGCGGGCCCTTAGGCAGGCCGCCGCCCTGGGCTCCAAGGAGGCCCAGGGCCTTCTTGGGAGGTAGGATGCGCTGGTTACGGGAGAACTGGCTGGACGCCCTCATCTTTCTCCTGATCGCTCTGGTGGCGGCGGGGATCGTCCTCTACCTGACCGGCATCAACCCCTTCGCCCGGCCCCAGGCGGCCTCGCCCCCCCCGGTTCCCCAGGTCCAGCCCCCTTCGTCCCAGGCCCCGGCGTCCCCAAGCCCGGCCCCGGAGGAGGCCAAGCCCCCTGAGCCCGTGGTGATGGTGATACCCCTGCCCCAGGCCCCCTCGGAAGCGGTGCCCCAGCCCGCCCCGGCGGCCAAGCCAAAGGCGGCCCAGGAGGCCAAGCCCAAGCCCGCCGAGCCCACCCAGGCCCCGCCCAAGGCGCCAGCGCCGGGGGGAAGCTACCGCGTGGCCGTGGGCGCCTTCGCCAACCCGGAAAACGCCCTCAAGCTTTCCCGGGAGCTTTCGGCCAAAGGGTACCCGGCCCGCCTCGAGGCCAGCGGGAACCTGACCCGGGTGGTGGTGGGCCCCTACGCCAGCGAGGCCGAGGCCAGGCGGGTGGCCGAGGCACTAAAGGCCTACGGGGCCCGGGTCTACCGGGGGGAGGCCCCGGCGCCCCAGGAGGGGAGGCTTTACCTCCAGGTGGGGGCCTTCCAGAAGGAGGAGAACGCCCTGGCCCTGGCGGGGAAGCTGAAGGAGGTGGGGCTTCCTGTGGTCCTGGTGAAGGACGGGGTCTACCGGGTGCGGGTGGGCCCGGTCTCCCCCGAGGAAAAGGAAGCCGTGAAGGCCAAGGTAGCCGCCCTGGGCCTCGAGGCCGTGGAGGTGCCATGAAGGTTCCCAGCGCCGCCATCAGCCGCCTCATCACCTACCTGCGCATCCTGGAGGAGCTGGAGGCCAAGGGCATCCACCGCACCAGCTCGGAGCAGTTGGCGGAGGAGGCCCAGGTGACCGCCTTCCAGGTGCGCAAGGACCTCTCCTACTTCGGCTCCTACGGCACCCGGGGGGTGGGGTACACCGTGCCCGTCCTCAAGCGGGAACTGCGCCACATCCTGGGCCTGAACCGCAGGTGGGGCCTCGCCATCGTGGGCATGGGCCGCCTGGGGAGCGCCCTCGCCGACTACCCCGGCTTTGGCGAGACCTTTGAGCTTCGGGGCTTCTTTGACGTGGACCCGGAGAAGATCGGCAAGCCCGTGGGAAGGGGGGTCATTGAGCCCATGGAGGCCCTCCCCCAGAGGGTCCCGGGCCGGATAGAGATCGCCCTCCTCACCGTCCCCCGGGAGGCGGCCCAGGAGGCGGCGGACCAGCTGGTGCGGGCGGGGATCAAGGGCATCCTCAACTTCGCTCCGGTGGTCCTCGAGGTGCCCAAAGAGGTAGCGGTGGAGAACGTGGACTTCCTGGCTGGACTTACCCGGCTGGCTTTCTTTATACTGAACCCCAAGTGGGGAGAGGAGATGATGGGATGAGGGGGTGGTATATGTACAAGCTTTGGTTCAGTGCACTTGTTCTTCTGGTGTTTTTGGTTGGATGTGGGCAGATCTTTTTTAACCCAGAGCCTTACCGCGTCAGCCTGAACCCCCCGCAGCTGGGCTACGAGGTAGATGACCAGGGGCGGATAACCGTCGTGGGGAACAACGCTGTGGTGGAGGTGGCCCCCGGCGCTCCCGAGGGGGTGTTGGAGCGCTACGAGTATGTATACATGGACGACAGCGGGAATGAAGTACTGCCGGGGGCTTCCCTAGGGAGTGGCTCGGTGGGCCTTCCTTTCCCCTCAGGTCGGGAGGTGGTGGACGGGCAGGTGGTGTTCAAGTGGGCCCGGTCTGAGCCTTTCCGCTTCTCCCTGGATGGCTCTGTGGCTGCCGAGCATTTGCGCCAGGGAGCTCCTCTCAACTGGCGTGCTCGGGTTACCTGGTATGCCCGGCTCACAAACGGGGAAGAGAAATCCTGGACCCAGGAATATCAGATCAAGTTCCCCTTAAAATGAGAGGGAGGGCGGGATGTTGAAATGGCTACGGTGGGGGTTGTTGTTGGGCCTTTTAGGGCTTCTTTTCGGCTGCAACTGGCAAGGAGCCCAGTCTTCGGACACAAGTTCTCGCGTGTCTTTAGGGATCAGCCGTCCCGCGCAGGGTGTCTTCACTAATGACTTGAGTGTTGAGGTCAGAGTCTCGGCCACGGGGGCTACCGTAACCCAGGTTACCTTGGTATATAGGGGAGAAACTAGCGGTTCTTTCCTCCTTACTTCCCAGCGCGGCGTTTGGGTTGGACAGCTGCCCGACACGCTGCCCTCAGGCCAATACGCCCTGAAAGCCGAAGCCAGGTTGCAGGGAGGTGGGGCGGCGATTAGTAGCTCAGAAGTTACCTTCACCTTGGACCGTGAACCTCCTGAAATATCCATACTAGAGCCTCCTCCGTCCCCTCTAGCTCATGGTTCAGCTTCTATACGCATAAGGGCAAGCGATAGATTATCTGGAATTCAAGAGGTTTTTCTACAGCAAGGAAACGATGTAGTTGCGAGGGGGACCCTCCTTGAGGCTGATGAGTATAGGCTAACCCTGGATGTCGGCACCTTGCGGGAGGGGGTTCCTTTTTCTGTGGTTGCCAAGGACCGGGCCGGGAATGAAAGGCGCGAGCCCTTAAACCTCGTAGTGGACCGGCAGGCGCCCACGGTGGTGTGGCGGCGGCCGGCGGACGGGGCGCAGGTGTCGGGCACGGTGACGTTGGAGGTGGAGGCCACGGACAACGTGGGCGTGGCGAAGGTGGAGTTCTTCGCTGGGTCCACGAAGCTTGGGGAGGCCACCTCGGCGCCCTACACCTTTAGCTGGGACACCACGGGGTATCCCGACGGCCCGGTGACCCTGAAGGCCCGGGCGGTGGACGCGGCGGGGAACGCCGCGGAGGCCACCTTGCAGGTGACGGTGGCCAATGCCCCGGAGATTTACTGGGTGAACCCGGCAGCGAATGGGCTGGTGGCAGGTTTTGTTCTCCTTGAGGCGGAAGTGCGGGCTCTTCGGAGTGTGGATAGGGTAGAGTTCTACTTCGGGTCTAGCCTGGATAGCCTTAGTAAGATACCGGGCACGCCTACTGTTAGCGGTTCGCTCTATAGCTTGGGGTGGGATGTTCTTCGGGTTACCCCTGGGGTTTACTTCCTGAAGGCCGTGGTGATTGATGTGGCCGGGGCACGGAGTGAGGCGGTGATCCCGGTACAGGTGGGTTCGGCTTTTGTCCTGGACAGTCCTTCCGACGGGGACCAGGTGGGCCCCGGCGCAAACCGCGCTATCGTAGCGGTAACGGTTGGCGTGAGGGGGACCTTGCCTCCTGGGGTTTCCATAAACCGGGTAGACATCTACATCAATGGCTATTTGGCGGGGACTGCGGCAAGGCAAACAGCGACCGACGGCTCTGAGGTCTATGTGTTTTCCTGGGATACGCGAATTTCTTTACCTGGGCATGATCCCACTGCTTCTGGGGATAGGGTAATCACGGCGCGGGTGTACTACACGGGTGAAGATACGTTCACGAATGGCGTAAGGGTTCTGTACTTGCCTTAGCAAAGGCTTGTAGTGGGGCCCCGAGAGTATCGGGGCCCCTGGCCTTATACTCAGGGGGTGGTCAAGCCCCTGCCCCTCGAGGCCAAGCTCGCCGCCTTTGAAGAGGCCCTTTCGGAGCTGGTGCGCTCGGAGGTCCTCTTCGTTCGGCTCATCCACCAGGACCTGGTGACCGCTGGGGGAAAGCGCATCCGCCCAAGGCTCGTCTTCCTGGCCTCGGGGGCCGTTGGGGGTGCCCCCTTTGAGCTGGAGCTGGCCCTGGCGGTGGAGCTCCTCCACTCCGCCACCCTCCTCCACGACGACCTCATTGACGAGGCGGAGCTCAGGCGGGGGAAGGAGGCCGCCTACCGCCGCTACGGCAACGCGGTGAGCGTTCTCTCCGGGGACTTTCTCCTCTCCCGACTCCTCCACGTGGTGGCCAAAACGGGAAGCCTGGAGCTAGTGGAGGCCTTCGCCGAGACGGCCCGGGTTCTGGCCGAGGGGGAGGTCCTGCAGTTCCAGGTGGCCGCCCTGGAGGACTACTCCCTGGAAAACTACGAAAGAATCATCACCGCCAAGACCGCCGCCCTCATGGCCCTGGCCACGGAGGGCCCCGCCCTGCTGAAGGGCCTTAAGGGGCCGTGGCGGGAGGCCCTCAGGCGCTTCGGCCTCCTCTACGGCCAGGCCTTCCAGATGCGGGACGACTACCTGGACCTCATGGGAAGCCCCGAGGCCTTGGGCAAGCCCGTGGGCGGGGACGTGCGGGAGGGCAAGGCCACCCTCCTCACCCTCCTCCTCATGGAGCGCTTCCCCGAGGTGAGGGCCATCCTCAAAAGGCGGGGCGGGGAGGCGGGGGATCTGGAGCGGCTCAGGGCCTTAGCCCGGGAAAGCGGGGTGGCGGAGGAGGTGGAGGCCCGGATCCGGGAGCGAGCCCTTCTGGCGGCGGAGGCCCTGGACCCCCTTCCCGACTCCCCCTACAAGGAGGCCCTGAGGGACCTGGCCCTGGCCGAAGGGAAGAGGCTCGCCTAGGGGTATAATCCCCTCGGTGAGAGCATGGCCATCCCCGCGTACCGCCCCCCAGACGACCCTGGCCTTTGGGACGCCTTCCTGGAGCGTTTGGAGAAAACCCTGAAGGTGGCGAAGATCCACCCCACCACGGTGGAGTATCTGGCCCACCCCAAGAGGCTGGTCACCGTGTCCCTGCCCGTGGTCATGGACGACGGCAAGGTGCGGGTCTTCCAGGGCTACCGGGTGGTCCACGACATCGCCCGGGGGCCCGCCAAAGGGGGGGTGCGCCTCCACCCCTCGGTCACCCTGGGGCAGACGGCGGGCCTGGCCGCCTGGATGACCCTGAAGGCGGCCGTCTACGACCTGCCCTTTGGGGGCGCGGCGGGCGGGGTGGCCGTGGACCCCAAGGCCCTTTCCAAGCGGGAGCTGGAGCGGCTGGTGCGGCGCTACACCGCCGAGCTCGTCAACCTGATCGGCCCCGACATGGACATCCTGGGCCCCGATGTGGGCACGGACCAACAGACCATGGCCTGGATCATGGACACCTACTCCATGACCGTGGGCTCCACGGTGCCCGGGGTGGTCACGGGGAAGCCCCACGCCCTGGGGGGCACCGAGGGCCGGGACGACGCCGCCGGGTACGGGGTGGCCCGGGTCCTCCTGGAGCTGGCGGGGAGGCGGGGCCTTCCCCTCGAGGGGGCCCGGGTGGCCGTGCAGGGCTTCGGCCAGGTGGGGGGCACCTTCGCCCTGCACGCCGCCGCCTTGGGGCTCAAGGTGGTGGCGGTCTCCACCTCCCGGGGGGCCATGTACCAGGAGGAGGGCCTTCCCGTGGAGGCGGTGCTCCGCCACTACGAGGCCACGGGGGAGCTTCCCCGCTACGACCTCGCCGCCGAGGAGCTCTTCGCCCTACCCGTGGACTACCTGGTCCTGGCGGCCCTCGAGGGGGGCCTGGACGGGGAGGGGGCCAAGGCGGTCCAGGCCCGGGCGGTCCTGGAGGCCGCCAACTTCGGCCTCACCCCCGAGGCGGAGGCCTACCTCCTGGGCAAAGGCGTTCTGGTGGTCCCCGACCTCCTCACCGGGGGCGGGGGGCTTTTGGCAGGCTATCTGGAATGGGTGCAGGACCTCAACATGTTCTTCTGGAGCGAGGAGGAGGTGCGGCAACGCTTCGCCAAGAGCGTGGCCAAGGCGGTGGCCGAGGTGTGCGCCAGGGCGGAGGCCCTTGGGGGCGACCTGCGCACCGGGGCCCTGGCCCTGGCCCTGGAGAGGCTCAACGAGGCCACCCGGCTTCGCGGCGTGTACCCCTAAGGAGCGCGTATGAAGAGCGAACCCCTTTCCTACCTGGGCAAGGACGGCGGACCCTGGGAGATCTTCACGGAGCAGGTGGACCGGGTCATCCCCTACCTGGGGCGGCTCGCCCCCTTGGCGGAGAGCCTCAAGCGGCCCAAACGCATCCTGATCGTGGACGTGCCCATCCACCTGGACGACGGCACCGTGGCCCACTTTGAGGGTTACCGGGTGCACCACAACACCGCCCGGGGGCCGGCCAAGGGCGGGGTGCGCTACCATCCCGAGGTGACTCTCTCCGAGGTCATGGCCCTGGCCGCCTGGATGACCATAAAAAACGCCGCCGTGGGCCTGCCCTATGGCGGGGGCAAGGGCGGCATCCGGGTTGACCCCAAGAAGCTCTCTAGCCACGAGCTGGAGCGCCTCACCCGCCGCTACACCTCGGAGATCGGCATCCTGCTGGGGCCCGACCGGGACATCCCCGCTCCCGACGTGAACACCGGAGAGCGGGAGATGGCCTGGATGATGGACACCTTCTCCATGAACGTGGGCCGCACCGTCCCCGGGGTGGTGACGGGGAAGCCCATCGCCCTGGGGGGCTCTTTGGGCCGAAGGGACGCCACGGGGCGGGGAGTCTTCGTGACCGCCGCCGCGGCCGCCGCCAAGATCGGCCTTCCCGTGGAGGGGAGCCGGGTCATCCTCCAAGGCTTCGGCAACGTGGGGAGCGCCGCCGCCCGCGCCTTCCACGACCACGGGGCCAGGGTCATCGCCGTACAGGACCACACGGGCACCATTTACAACGAGGCGGGCATTGACCCCTACGACCTGGCCCGCTACGTGGCCGAGATGGGGGGCGTGCGGGGCTACCCCAAGGCGGAGCCCCTGCCTAACCCCGAGTTCTGGGCCCTCCCCACCGAGTTCCTCATCCCCGCCGCTTTGGAGAAGCAGATCACCGAGCACAACGCCTGGCGCATCCAGGCCCGCATCGTGGCCGAGGGGGCCAACGGCCCCACCACCCCCGCCGCCGACGACATCCTCCAGGAGAAGGGGGTCCTGGTGGTGCCGGACGTGATCGCCAACGCCGGGGGCGTGACCGTGAGCTACTTTGAGTGGGTCCAGGACTTCAACTCCTACTTCTGGACCGAGGAGGAGATCAACGCCCGCCTGGAGAGGGTCCTTAGGAACGCCTTTGAGGCGGTGTGGCAGGTGGCGGAGGAGAAGAAGATCTCCCTGCGCACCGCCGCCTACGTGGTGGCGGCCACCCGGGTCCTCGAGGCCCGGGCCCTCCGGGGGCTTTACCCTTAGGGTGTGGACTGGCCCCGCTATGGCCGCGTGGTCCTGAAGCCCTTCTCCTCGGGGCTCACCGAGGAGGAGTGGAAGGGGCTTTACGAGACCTTCCGCGACCCCGAGGTCGCCGAGTGGAACGGCTCAAGCCCCCTGCGCACCCCCTTTTGGCTCTTCAAGCGCTTCGTCCTGGCCGAGACCAAACGCAAGGACCGCTTGGCCTTTATCGTTTTGGACGAGAAGGGGGAGTACCTGGGAACGGTGGAGCTTTACGACATCCTCCCCGGGGAGCAGGCCACCTTGGGCATCCTGATCGGCCGCAAGGACCGCTGGGGGCAGGGCTACGGCACCGAGGCGGTGCGGGCCCTCTTGGCCTACGCCTTTGGCCCCCTGGGCCTCAAGCGGGTGAGGCTCCGCACCTTCGCCCACAACCTGAGGGCCAGGCGGGCCTTTAAGAAGGCGGGCTTCCGGGAGGTGGGCCTGGGCCCCGGGCCCAAGGGAAAGGAGGACGTGTACATGGAGGTGCGCCGTGAGGATTTTGGCCCCGAGGCTTAGGGAAGAGGTCTTCGCCCTCCTGCCCGAGGGGGTGGAGGTGCGCCCTTTGGACGAGCCCTGGCCCAAGGCGGTGGACTTCTTCATCCCCCCCTTTGGCCAGGAGGCGCAGGTGCGAAAGGTCCTTTCGGAGGTGGAGGTCCGCGTGGTCCAGACCCTCTCCGCCGGGGTGGACTGGATCCTGCCCCTCATCCCCGAAGGGGTGGTCCTGGCGGACGGCTCCGGCATCCACGACGCCCCGGTGGCCGAGTGGGTGGTGATGGCCCTCCTGGCCCTCCTCAAGGACCTGCCGGGCTTTCTGAAGGCCCAGGAGGAGGCCCGCTGGGCCCCTAGGCGGCTCGCCGACCTGGAGGGCAAGGCGGTTCTCCTCCTGGGCTACGGCTCCATTGGGCGGGCGGTGGAGGCAAGGCTTAGGCCCTTTGGGGTGGAGGTCCTGCCCGTGGCCAAGCACCCCAGGCCCGGGGTCTACACCCGGGAGGACCTGCCCCACCTCCTGCCCCGGGCAGACGCCGTGGTCCTCCTCCTTCCCCTCACCCCCGAGACCAAGGGGATCGTGGACCGGGACTTCCTCCTGGCCATGAAGGAGGGGGCGCTCCTCCTGAACGCCGGGCGGGGTGGGCTGGTGGACGCGGAGGCCCTCCTCGAGGCCCTGAAGGCGGGCCGCATCCGGGCCGCCTTGGACGTGACCGAGCCCGAGCCCCTGCCCGAGGACCACCCCCTCTGGCGGGCCCCGGGCCTCCTCCTCACCCCCCACGTGGCTGGGCTTTCCGAGGGGTTTCACCGCCGGGCGGCCCGCTTCCTTTCGGAGCAGGTAAGGCGGTACCTGCGGGGGGAGCCCCTTCTCAACGTGGTGCGGGAGGGGTACTGATGGTGGTGATCCTCCACGGGGACCTGAGGCGGTTTGGGGAACGCCTCGAGGTGGAGGCCAAAACCCCCAGGGAGGCCCTGGGGAAGCTCGGCATCCCCCTGGAGGAGGCCTGGCTTCTCGCCGTAGGCGACCGGGTGGTGGACCTGGACGAGGAGGTGGAAGGCCCCCTGGAGGTCTACCCCCCCATAGCCGGCGGGTGGTATACTGGGGGTCCTGCCTAAAGGCAGGGGGCGCCAAAGGGGGGGAGCCGCCCTACGCCCACCCCGCGTAGAAAGGAGAACGATGCAGAAGAAGGACCTCCTCTCTACGCCCGTGGTCCCCATTGACATCAAGGCCTTTGACGCCGGGCCCATCCTGGAGGCCATGGGCAGGACCGCCTTCCAGGCCAGGAACCTCTACCGGGCGGCGGAGATCTACCTGAAGATGCTGGAGGACGACGCCGCCGTCATCCTCACCCTGGCGGGGAGCCTGGTTTCCGCCGGGCAGGGCCTCATCATCCACGACCTCATCCGTAAGGGCCTGGTGGACGCCATCGTGGCCACGGGGGCCAACATCGTGGACCAGGACTTCTTTGAGGCCCTGGGCCACCGCCACTACCAGGGGGACCCCAAGGCCGACGACGAGACCCTTAGGCGGCTTTGGATTGACCGCATCTACGACACCTACATTGACGAGGAAGAGCTTCGCCACACCGACTACACCATCGCCGAGATCGCCGACGCCCTCCCGCCCCGCCCCTACTCCAGTCGGGAGTTCATCTGGCACATGGGCCGCTACCTAGCCGAAAGGGGCCTGGGGGAGAGGAGCATCGTCCGGGCCGCCTACGAGGAGGGGGTGCCCATCTTCGTCCCCGCCTTCTCCGACTCCTCGGCGGGCTTTGGGCTGGTCTACCACCAGGTCAAGCGCCCCGAGGCCCACGTCACCATAGACTCCGTGGCCGACTTCCGCGAGCTCACGGAGATCAAGCTGAAGGCGGGGACCACGGGCCTGGTGATGCTGGGGGGCGGGGTGCCCAAGAACTTCGCCCAGGACATCGTGGTGGCCGCCGAGGTGCTGGGCCATCAGGTGGAGATGCACAAGTACGCCATCCAGATCACCGTGGCCGATGAGCGGGACGGGGGGCTTTCCGGTTCCACCCTCTCCGAGGCCCAGAGCTGGGGCAAGGTGGACGCCGCCCTCTCCCAGATGGTCTTCGCCGAGGCCACCCTGGCCTTCCCCCTCCTGGCCTCCTACGTGTGGCACCGGGCCCCTATGAGGGCCAAGCGCCGCTACGCCGACCTCTTCCGGGCGGAAGTGCCCGCTTAAGCACCCCGCCGCGGCAAGTTTTGGGGGCGGCTTTACCGCCCCCCTTTCTTTTGGTAGACTCCTGGCAAATGCCCGACGAGCTAAAGGCCTACCTGAAGGAGCGCTTTGGCGTTTCCGCCGCCCTTTCCCCCGGGCGGTTTGAAGCCGAGGTGGCCAAAAGGGTGGGGAGCCCCGTCAAGCGGGAGCCCCTCCTCAGAGCCTGGCGGGCCTACCTCTCAGGCGGGGGGAGGGAGGCGGTGCGAAGTTTCTACCGGGAGGTGCTGAAGGTCCCCAAGGGGGAGGCCCTGGTCTACGGCATGCACCTCCCCTTCCTGGAGTTTTACGCCAGGGAGGTGCCGGGGAGGCTGGAGGGGGAGGTCCTCGAGGTGGGGGCCTTCACCGGGGCTTTGGTGGGGTACCTGAAGCTAAAGCGCCCGGAGCTCGCCTTCCACGCCCTGGACGGGGTGGAAGAGGCGGTGGAGGCCGGCAGGAAGCGGGTGCCGGAGGTTACTTGGCACCTGGGCTGGGCGGAGGAGGCGGAGCTAGCGCCCTTTGATACCCTCCTCCTCCTCTCCGTCTTTCCCGAGGGCCTGGTGGACCAGGAGCTGGAGAGCCGCCTGCCCCCCGAGGCCTTCTGGAAGCGCTTCTCCTTTTTTGCGCGCCTGCCCCAGTTCGTGCGCTTCTTAAGGCCGGGGGGGCTTCTCGTCTACGGCCACGGCCCCTTTTTGGGGAAGAGCCCGGAAGGGGTGGAGGAGGGGCTGAGGCGCCTGGGCTTTTGGCAGGTGGAGCGGGTGGGGGAGGGGGAGTACGTCCTGGTCCTGGCCCGCAAGCCCGAGGTCCTGGAGGAGGCCTTCCTGGAAGAGGAGGCCTTGGAGGAGCTCTTCGCCGAGCCTATGCCCGTCATGGCTCGGGGGCTGGACCTGGAGGAGGTCCGGGCCCTCCTGGAAGAGGGAGCCTACAAGGAGGTCCTGGCCCGGGTCCCCGAGGAGGCCGAAGGGGAGGCCGCCTACCTGCGGGGGCGGGCCCTTTACGCTCTCTCTCGCTACGCCGAGGCGGAGGAGGCCCTGAAGCGGGCCTTTTCCGAGGAGGCTGAGGACCTGAGGGCCTTGGTCCTGGTGGAGCTCGGGGAGTACGAGCGGGCCAAGCGCCGCCTCGAGGGCCTGGCCCCCCGGGGCGGGCGGTACCGCCTGGCCCTGGGGCGGGTCTACCTGGCGGAGGGGCGGTACGCCGATGCCCTCAGGCAGTTCGTGGAATCCGGGCTTCCCGAGGCCGAGGTCTACGCCAGGGAGGCCCTGGAGCGCATCGCCGAGCGGATGCGCCGCTTCGCCCGGGAGGGAGAGTGGGCGGAGGTGAGCCGCCGGGCGGAGTTTGTGGAGGATCTCTCCCCAGGCCTCCTCACCCGGGAGATGCTCCGGCTTGGGCTTAAGGCGGCTCTCCTCCAGGGGCTTTTCGCCCGGGCCGAGCGGTACGCCAGAAGGCTCGCCGACCTGGGCGAAGCCGAGGGCTTCTTGGGCCTGGCCCTGGCCGGGCTTCGGCTGCGCTCCCCCCTGGAGCACCGGGGCGAGGACCTGAAGGCGGTGGAGCCCTACCTGACCGAGGCCCTGGCCCGGGAGGAGATCCCCGAAGCCCTTCTCCTCCTGGGCATCCTACGCCGCCGGGAGGGGCGGCTTCACGAGGCCCTGCGCCTTTTGGAGCGGGCGAGCCGCCACGGGGAGGGGGAGGTGGCGGGCCTGGCCTTCCACCACCTGGCGGAGGTGAAGCGGGCCCTCAGGCGCCCCCTCAAGGAGGTCCTGGGGGACCACAAGCGGGCCCACGCCCTCAAGGCCTACCCCGCCCCCTACCTCTTCCGCCTGGCCCAGGAGGCCCTAAAGGGCGGGGAGGAGGTGCTGGCCCGGGAACTCCTCTCCCGGGCCCGGGACGCGGGGCTGGAGGAGGTGGCCGAGGCGGACCTTAGGGGGCTTCTTGCCCTCCTGGAGCGCCTCGAGGGGCCCTTTGCTGCCTTCAGCGTGCTCTACCAGGCCCTGGCCCGCACGCCGAGTCCCCCTTTGGAGCTTCTGGCCCTGGCCTACCGCCTCTCCCGCGCCTTCCCGGAAAGCCCCGAGGCGGAGGCGGTGCGGGGCCAGTACCTGGCGGCCCTCTACGGGGCGGGCCGGGTGGAGGAGGCGGAAAAGGTTCTCCTGGCCGAGCACCAGGAGCGCCCCCAGGCCCTGGAGGTCCTCTTTGACCTGGCGGAGCACCACGAGGCCAAAGGGGAGTGGAAGAAGGCGGCGGAGTACTGGCAGAAGGCCCTGGAGGTGGCCCTCTACCGGGAGAAGGACCTGGCCCAGGCCCGAGAGATCCTGAAGAACCTCCTCTTCCTGCGGCCTGGCGACGAGAGCCTTTCCCTCTACCTGGAGGAGCTTAGGGAGGTGAGCCAGGCCCTAAAGGCCCTTGGGGAGGAGGCCCCCCAGGTTCCCGGGAAGGAGGCCCTCGTGGAGGAGGCTTTGCCCCGCTTCCACGGGGAGCACCTGGTGGTGGTGGGGGGGCACACCCAGCTCCGGAGCCGCCTCACCCCCCTCTTGGAGGCCCGGGGCCTCAAGGTGGACTGGTACGATGCCGACACCGCTGGGGTAGGGAAGGAGGCCTTACGGCGCATCCTGGGCCGCCTGGAGAAGGCCCACGGCCTCATGATCGTCTCCAGCTACGTGGGCCACGACCTCTCGGAGCCGGTGCGCCTCGAGGCGGAGCGCCTGGGGGTTCCCGTCCACGTCATCCCCGGGCGGGCCCGGGGGAGCACGGGCTTCTTGAGGGCCCTCAAGGCCTTCGCCCCGGAGATCTTCAAGAAGGCCCTCAAGGGGGTACAGTGAGGCCTATGGAGGCTCTGAAGCTGGGCTACTCCCCCTGCCCCAACGACACCTACATCTTCTACGCCCTGGCCCACGGCCTGGTGGCGACGCCCCGCCCGGTGGAGGTGGTCTTGGAGGACGTGGAGACCCTGAACCGCTGGGCCCTGGAAGGCAGGCTTCCCCTCACCAAGCTCTCCTACGCCGCCTACGGCCGGGTGCGGGAGAGGTATGTGGCCTTGAGGAGCGGGGGGGCCCTGGGCCGGGGGGTGGGACCCCTCCTGGTGGCCCGGGGGCCTTTGGGAGACCTCCGGGGGGCGCGGGTGGCCATCCCCGGGCGGAACACCACGGCCTTCCTCCTCCTTTCCCTCTACGGGGAGGGGTTTTCGCCGGTGGAGGTGCGCTACGACCAGATCATGCCCATGGTGGCCCGGGGGGAGGTGGAGGCGGGCCTCATCATCCACGAAAGCCGCTTCACCTACCCCCAGTACGGCCTGGTGAAGCTTCTGGACCTGGGGGAGTGGTGGGAGGAGCGGACGGGCCTGCCCCTGCCCCTGGGGGCCATCCTGGCCCGGCGGGACCTGGGGGAGGAACTTATCCGCGCCCTGGACGGGGCGGTGCGGCGGAGCCTAGAGTACGCCCACGCCCACCCCGAGGAGGTCCTGCCTTACCTCAAGGCCCACGCCCAGGAGCTCTCCGAGGAGGTCATCTGGGCCCACGTGCGCACCTACGTGAACGCCTACTCCCTGGACGTGGGGGAGGAAGGGCAAAGGGCGGTGGAAAGGCTCTTCGCCGAAGCCGAGGCCCGGGGGCTTTTGCCTTCCTCCTCGGCCCCCCTCTTTCTGTAGACTCAGGGCATGTTCCAGGAGCTTGGCCCCAAAGCCCGCCAGGCGGCCGCCCGGGCCTTCAGGCCCCTAAGGGTGCGGCGGGGAAGCGTCCTCTACCGGGAAGGGGACGAGGTGGAAGGGCTTTACCTGGTGCGGGAGGGGTTCATCTGGCTAGGGGACGCCCGGGTGGAGCCCGCCACCCTGGGCGTGGTGGGGCCCGGGGGGCTCTTTGGCGAGGAGGCCCTGGTGGGGGAAAGGGCGCGCACCTTGGGGGCCACGGCCCTCACCTACGCCGAGCTCCTCTTCGCCCCCAAGGAGGAGCTTGTGGCCCTCCTCGAGGCCTTCCCCGAGGCCCAGGGCTTCTTCCTCAAGGCCCTTTACGCCCGCCTCAAGGCGGCGGAGGCGCGGCTTTGGGAGGCGCGCCACCTCTCCGTGGCCCAGCGCCTGGCCCGCCTCCTCCTGGCCCTTGGGCCGGGCGAGGTGGGGCTTTCCCACCAGGACCTGGCCCGGATGGTGGGGGCCACCCGGGAGACGGTAACCAAGCTCCTGGGGGAGTGGGCCCTTAGGGGCGTGGTGGACCTGGGCTACCGGCGGCTTCAGGTCCTGGATCCCAAGGCCCTTGCCCGCCTGGGCGAGGCCCTATAGGCTTGGAAGGGTGGAGCCCGCCGCCTTAGCCCGGCTCCTGGACCTCCCCCAAGGGGAGGAGGCCCTGAGGGCCCGCCTGGGCCGGGAGGGGCACCCCGGGCTTAACGGGGCCCTGGAAGCCTACCTCAAGCGCCTCGCTGCCCCCAAGGCGGTCCTGGAGGCCCTCGCCGCCCTGAAGGTGGGGGCGGTGGTCACGGGCCAGCAGGCGGGGCTTCTCGGTGGCCCCGCCCTCACCTTTTACAAGGCCCACACCGCCTTGGGCCTGGCGGGGCGGGTGGGGGCGGCGGGGGTCTTCTGGGTGGCCTCCCAGGACCACGATGTGGAGGAGGTGCGCCACCTCCACCTCCTCCTGGACGAGGAGGTCCGCACCCTCTCCCTCCCCCTGCCCCCCCTGCCCTCGGGCCGCATCCCCTTAGCCCCCTACCGGGAGGCCCTGGTGGCCTTCCTGGGGCCCTGGGCCAGGGAAGAGCGGGTGGCCTACGCCCTCGAGGGCCAGACCCTCTCCGAGTTCTTCGCCCGAGTGCTCCTCGCCTTTTTGGGGGAGCGGGGCCTCATCCCCTTTGACCCCATGGCCGAGGAGCTCGCCCCCCTCTTCCGGGAGGCCCTGGAGCAGGAGCTTTCCGACCCCCTGGCCAGCGCCGAGGCCATCAACCAGGAGGCGGCCCGGATCCGGGCCCTGGGGGGCAAGCCCCCTCTGGGGCGGAAGCCCGGGGCCACCAACCTCTTCCTAGAGACCGACGCCCGCCGCCTCCTCCACTACAGCGAAGGAAGCTTCACCGACGGGGTCCGCCGCTACAGCAAAAAGGAGCTTCTGGAGATCCTCCAGGCCGATCCCGCCCGCCTCACCCCGGCGGCGGGCCTGAGGCCTGTGCTCCAGGACCTGGTCCTGCCCACGGCGGGCTTCGTGGTGGGGCCCAACGAGTTCCGCTATGTGGCGGAGCTTTCCCGGGTCTACGCCCTCTATGGCCTTCCCATGCCGGCCCTCTTCCTCAGGATGCAGGGGGTGGTCCTGGAACCCCCCATCCGCCGCATCCTGGAGCGCTATGCCCTGGACCCCTGGGCCTTCGTGGACCGGGGGGAGGAGGCCTTCTTGGAGGCGGCCAGAGGGGCCCTCGAGGGCTTCCGGGAGGTGGAAAGCGCCTTGGCCCACCTCCAAAAGGAGGTGGAGGCCTTAAGGGAAAGGGCCCGGGCCCTGGAGCCCACCTTGGACCGCCCCTTCCGCCGCTTCGGGGCCCGGCTTAAGGGGGAAGGGGAGAGGCTTCTTAAGAAGGTCCTCCGGGCCAGGCTAGCCAAGGACGCCACCCTCCTCCACCACCTGGAGCGGCTTAAGCGCCACCTGAGGCCTTTTGGCCTTCCCCAGGAGCGGGTCTACCCCTTCGCCATGTACGCCCTGCGCCACGGGAACGCCCTGGCAAGGCTTCAGGAGGCCCCCCTGGAGGGGCGGGCGGTGATCCCGCTGTGATAAGTGCCCCGCCGTGGCAAGAGCCACGGCGGGGGCCCCAAAAGGACTTACCAGAGCCTATTGGCCCCATACTGGCCCAAGCCAGCACGGGGGCCAAAGAAGGGGGGAGCGTATAAAATGGGGCCAGGGTATGAAGCGCCTCGCCTTCCTCCTCCTGGCTCTTTTCCTTCCCCTCGCCCTCCTTCCCTCGGGGAGGACCCAGGAGAAAGACCTCCTCCTCCGGGTGCTCCTCAGGGAGGTGCCCCGGGGCGAGACCGTGGTCCTGAAGACCCCGGAAGGGGAGGGGCGGGCCCTTTTGGGCGGGGAGGGGGTGGTGGTGGAGGGCCGGGCCTACCCCTACCTGGACCTCCCGTTGCCCTACTTCACCCTGGGGGGCCGGGCCTACCGGGGTGGGGTGCGCCTCCTTTCCCAGGGGGGAAGGCTTCTGGTGGTGAACCTGGTCCTTCTGGAGGACTACCTCCTGGGGGTCCTGCCGGGGGAGATGCCCGAGGGGTTCCCCCTCGAGGCCCTGAAGGCCCAGGCGGTGGTGGCCCGCACCTTCGCTTTAAGCCGCCTGGACCCCAGGGCCCCCTACGATCTCTGCGCCGACGAAAGGTGCCAGGTCTACCTGGGGCTTTCCGCCGAGAAGCCCCGGTACCAGGAGGCCGTGGCCGCCACCCGGGGCCAGGTCCTGAGCTACGGGGGGCAGGCCATCACCGCCCTCTACCACGCCGACTCCGGGGGCATGACGGCGGGGAGCGAGGAGATCTTCCAGAAGGCCCTTCCTTACCTGCGCCCCCGGCCCGACCCCTACACCCGCAAAACCTCCTGGCGCTACCAGGTGAGCCCGGCCCAGGCGGAAAGGGCCCTCAGATCCCTTGGTCTCGCCCCTAGGAGCCAGGACCCGCCAGTGGTGCTGGAGAGGACCGCCTCGGGCCGGGTCTTCCGGGTGCGCCTCATGGGGGTGGAGGTGCGGGGTCCCGAGGCCCAGCGCCTCCTCCGCCTCATGGGCCTGCCCTCGGCCTTGGCGGACTTCCAGGGCTTTGAGGCCGTGGGCCAGGGGGTGGGGCACGGGGTGGGCCTTTCCCAGTGGGGGGCCAAGGGGATGGCGGAGGCGGGCTTCGGTGTCCGGGAGATCCTGGGCCATTACTTCCCCGGCACCTCCCTCTCCGACCTCCTCATCGGCCAGGCTTCCCCTCCCGCCTTAGCCCTGCGCTGAGCCCCCCGATACGATACGTAGCATGCTTCTTCCTACCCCCATCGGCCCCCTTTGGCTGGAGGTTTCCGCAAAAGGGGTGCGGCGTCTGGGGCCTGTCCTCTTTCCCCGGGGGAAGGAGGCGGAGGGGCCTTTGGCGGAGCGGGTGGCTGAGGGCGTGGCCCGGTACTTCCTCGGGGAAAGGCCGGATTTCCTGAGCATCCCTCTGGATTATTCGGGCTTGAGCCCTTGGCGAGTGGCGGTTTACGAGGCCACCCGCCGCATCCCCTACGGCACCACCAGGAGCTACGGGGCCCTGGGCCGGGAGCTGGGCCTGCCCGCCAGGGCGGTGGGCATGGCCCTTCGCGCCTCGCCCTTCTTCCTCCTGGTCCCCGCCCACCGGGTGATCCACGCCGACGGGCGGCTTGGGGGCTTCGCCGGGCAGGAGGGGCTCAAGCTCTGGCTCCTCCGCTTTGAGGGGGCCCTCTAGACCTCCACCCAGACGGCCACGGAGAAGGGGGGAAGCTCGGGGCCGCAAAGCCGCCCCCCCATGGGCGTGCAGACCGCCCCGGAGAGGAGGTCCACCGCCTGGGAGCCCCGGGGCAGGGCCCCGTGCAGGGGGAAGTCCTGGCGGAAGGGGAAGGGGGTGGCGTTCACCACCACCAGGTAGGGTCCCCGGGTGAAGGCCAGGTGGCCGTCCACGGCGTAGATGCGGGTGTAGGGGGCGGTGCGGAGCTCGGGGTGCTCCTTGCGGAGCCGGGCCAGGCGTTTCACGCTCTCCCGGATCTCCTTCTTCCAGCGCCCCTCCTCCCAGATCATCCCACCCCGGTTTTCCGGGTCGTGCCCCCCCTCGAGGCCCACCTCCTCCCCGTAGTAGACCGTGGGGCTTCCCGGAAGGAGGAAGAGGAGGGAGAGGGCCAGCCTCGCCCGGTCGGCGTCCCCTCTGAGGAGGGTGAGGAGCCTGGGGGTGTCGTGGGAGGTGAGGAGGTTCATCTGGGCCCGGACCACCTCCGGGCGGTAGCGGCTGAAGAGGTTCTCCAGGCGGTGGCTGAAGGCCAGGGCCTGGAGGGGCTCTATCCGCCCCAGGCCCGTGCGACCGGAAAGCTCCTGGTCCAGGGCCTCCCCGCCCACGAAGCCCAGGACGGCCCGGGCCAGGGGGTAGTTCATGGTGGCGTCAAACATGTCGCCCTGAAGCCAGAAGTCCGCCTCCTCCCAGATCTCCCCCACGATGTAGGCCTCCGGGTTAGCCCCCTTGACCCGGCGGCGGAAGGCCCGCCAGAACTCGGGGTCTTGGATCTCGTTGGGGACGTCCAGCCGCCAGCCGTCGGCCCCGAAGCGGATCCAGTGCTCGGCCACGCCGAGGAGGTACTCCCGCACCGCCGGCGTCTCCACCCTCAGCTTGGGGAGCTCGGGGTTGCCCCACCAGGCCTCGTAGTTGGGGTGGGGGCTGTAGGCGTTTAGGGGAAAGCCCTTCACGTAGTACCAGTCCCGGTAGGGGCTTTCCGGGCCGTTTTCCAGAAGGTGCTGGAAGGCGAAGAAGCCCCGCCCGGTGTGGTTGAAGACCCCGTCCAGGATGACCCGGATGCCGTGGGCGTGGGCCACCTCCAGGAGGTGCCTTAGGGCGGCGTTACCCCCCAGCACGGGGTCCACCTGGAGGTAGTCCGTGGTGTGGTAGCGGTGGTTGGCGGTGGAGGCGAAGACGGGGTTCAGGTAGAGGGCCTCCACGCCCAGGTCCACCAGGTAGGGGATCTTCTCCGCCACGCCGAAGAGGGTGCCCCCCTTGAAGCCCCGCAGGGTGGGCGGGGCCTCCCAGGGCTCAAAGGGCCCCGTGGGGGCGGGCTTGCCCGGCGGGCCTGCCCGGAAGAACCGGTCGGGAAAGACTTGATAGAAGAAGGCGCCCTCGTACCAGGCCACGGGGGCCAGTGTACCAAAGGAAAAAGGTGCCTGGGTCACAAAAATCCTTGCCCCCATGGGGCTCCCTCTGGTATCCTTCCGGGGTGGAAGGCATGCGGGGGCGGCTTTTCGTGATGACCGGGGCCAGCGGGGTGGGGAAGGGCACGGTGCGGGCCAAGGTGCTGGAGCGCACCCGCCTCTTCTACTCCATCTCCATGACCACCCGTCCCCCCCGCCCGGGGGAGCGGCACGGGGTGGACTACTACTTCGTTGACCGTCCCACCTTTGAGGCCCTCCTCGGGGAGGAGGGGTTTCTGGAGCACGCCGAGTACGTGGGCCACCTCTACGGCACCCCAAAAGCCCCGGTGGAGCGGGCCCTGGAGCGGGGGGAGGACGTTCTCCTGGAGATTGAGGTCCAGGGGGCCTTGCAGGTGAAGGGCAAGATCCCTGAGGCGGTCCTCATCTTCCTCCTTCCTCCCTCCCTCTCCGAGCTCAAGAGGCGCCTGGTCCTCCGGGGCACCGACGGGCCCGAGAAGATCGCGAGGCGCCTGGAGCAGGCGGAGTGGGAGATAAGGAACGCCCACCTCTTTGACTACGTGGTGGTCAACGACGTGCTGGAGGAGGCGGTGGCCGACTTTCTGGCCATCATCACCGCCGAGCGCCGCCGCCGGGAGCGCATGGAGGAGGCTTTGCGGAAGGCCTTGGAGCGGGACGAGGTTTTGGAAAGGGATCTGGACGAGATCTTGAGGAGGAACTATGGCGGAACCGGGCATTGACAAGCTCTTCGGCATGGTGGACTCCAAGTACCGGCTCACGGTGGTGGTGGCCAAACGCGCCCAGCAGCTTCTGCGCCACCGCTTTAAGAACACGGTTCTGGAGCCGGAGGAGAGGCCCAAGATGCGCACCCTCGAGGGCCTCTACGACGACCCCAACGCCGTTACCTGGGCCATGAAGGAGCTTTTGACGGGGCGGCTTTTCTTCGGGGAGAACCTGGTGCCCGAGGACCGGCTTCAGAAGGAGATGGAAAGGCTCTACCCCACCGAAGAGGAGGCCTAGGTGGCCCGGGTCCTGGTGGCGGTGACCGGCGGGGTGGCCGCCATCAAGGCCCCCCACCTCCTCCGCCTCCTCCGGGCCCGCGGCCACGAGGTGCGGGTCCTGGCCACGCCCAGGGCCCTGGAGTTCATCACCCCCCTTTCCCTGGCGGTGGCCGCCGGGGGGGAGGTGGCCACGGAGGAGGCCTGGTTCCGCCCCGACGGCCGGGCCCTCCACATAGACCTGGCCCGCTGGGCCGAGGTGGTCCTGGTGGCCCCGGCCACCGCCGAGGCCATGGCCAAGGCCGCCTTGGGCCTGGCCGACGACCTCCTTTCCGCCACCTTGCTGGCGGGGGCCAGGCGGGTGGCCTGGGCCCCGGCCATGAACGAGGCCATGTGGCTTGCCCCCCAGACCCAGGGCCACGCCGAGAGGCTCAAGGCCCTGGGCCACGCTGTCTTCGGCCCCGCTTACGGCCCCCTGGCGGCGGTGGGGGAGGGGGAGGGGTGGGGGCGGATGCTGGAGCCCGAGGAGCTTTTGGAGCGCCTCGAGGCCTTCCTCGCCCCCAAGGACCTCTTGGGCCTGAGGCTTCTGGTCTCCGCCGGGCCCACCCGAGAGTACCTGGACCCGGTCCGCTTCATCTCCAACCCCTCTTCGGGGAGGATGGGCTACGCCGTGGCCGAGGCCGCCCGGGACCGGGGGGCGGAGGTGGTCCTGGTCAGTGGCCCCACCTGCCTGAAGGCCCCCTGGGGCGTGGAGGTGGTCCGGGTGGAAAGCGCCCTGGAGATGCGCCAGGCCATCTTGGAGCGCTACCCCTGGGCGAAGGTGGTGGTCATGGCGGCCGCCGTGGCCGACTACCGCCCGGCGGAGGTCCTAAAGGACAAGGAGCCCAAGGTGGAGGCGGAGAAGACCGTCCGCCTCGTTCCCAATCCAGACATCCTCAAGGAGCTCGGAGAGCGGAAGGAGGGAAGGGTCTTGGTGGGCTTCGCCATGGAGACCGCTTCTGGCCTGGAGCGGGCCCAGGAAAAGCTCCGCCGCAAGAACCTGGACCTCATCGCCCTAAACTGGGTGAACCGGGAAGGGGTGGGCTTCGGCTCCCCCGAGAACGAGGTGGTCCTCATCGCGCGGGATGGGCGGGTTCTGGAGCTACCCCGCATGGCAAAACGCCAAGTGGCCCACCGTATACTGGACCTGGTCAAGGAGTTCTGGAAACCTTGAGGTGCGTATGCGAAGCAAGGAGGAGCGGCACCGCGCCATCCAGGAGATCGTGCGCCGGGAGGAGATCGGCACCCAAAAGGAGCTGGTGGAGAGGCTTCGCCAGCTGGGCTTTGACGTGACCCAGGCCACGGTGAGCCGGGACATCACCGAGCTGCGCTTGGCCCGGGTGGCCCTGGGCAAGGGGCGGCACAAGTACGTCCTGCCCTCCCTGGAGCTCCCCGAGGATGTCTACGAGGAGCTGAAGCGGCAGTTTGGCCTCTTCGTGAAGGACGTGGACCGGGGGGGGAACATCCTGGTGGTGAAGACCGCCGAGGGGCACGCCTCCGGCATCGCCCTCCTCGTGGACCGCCTGCGGCGGGACGAGATCGTGGGCACCCTGGCGGGGGAGGACACCATCCTGGTGGTGGCCCGCACCGAGGAGACGGCGCGGGCCCTGGAGGAGGAGTTCGGGGAGCTTCTTGTGGCGGGCAAGCGCCTTAGGTGACGTGGAGTTCTTCCTCAAGTCCTTCCTCACCCTCTTCGTGGTCATAGACCCGGTGGGGCTGGTGCCCGTGTTTTTGGCCCTGGCCGGGGACCGGCCCCCAAGGGAGCAGGCCCGCATCGCCAGAAAGGCGGTCCTGGTGGCAGGGGCGGTCCTCACCTTCTTTTTCTTCTTCGGGCGGGAGCTTCTGGCCTACTTGGGCATCAGCCTGGACGCCCTCAGGGTGGCGGGGGGGATCCTCCTTTTCCGCATCGCCACCGAGATGGTCTTCGCCCACCACGAGCGGGAGACGGAGGAGGAGGCCAAAGAGGCCCTGGAGCGGGCGGACATCTCCGTCTTTCCCCTGGCCATCCCCCTGATTGCCGGGCCCGGGGCCCTGGCGAGCCTCCTGGTCCTGGGGGCGGAGGCGGGGCGGGCCCCCATGGGCGTGGGGGTGGTCCTCCTCACGGCCTTCTTGGTCCTGGCCCTGGCCTACCTCTTCCTGCGGGCGGCGGCCAGCGTGCGCCGGGCCTTGGGGCGGACCGGGGTCAACGTGGTGACCCGGGTCCTGGGCATCCTCCTGGCGGCCCTGGCGGTGCAGTACGTGGCGGGCGGGGTCAAGGGCCTCCTTTAGCCCGCTTGTTTTGGTACATGCGGCGGTCCGCCTCGGCCAGGGTCGCCTCCAGGCTCTCCGCCCCCACCTCTAGGCTCCCGGCGGCCACGCTGTAGGGCAGGCTTTCCCGGAGCCTGGCGATCAGGGCGGGGGCGTCCTCGCCCTTTAGGCCCGGGTGCAGGCTCACGAACTCGTCGCTGCCTAGGCGGAAGGCCAGGTCCCGCTAGGTTCACGGCGCCTCCAGAAGAAGCCGGGCGTGGGAGAGGGCGGCCTCCGTGTACTGGCCGGAGAGGAGGCGGGCCAGCTCCCGCACCCGCTCCTCCCCTTCCAGGACCTCTAGGCGCACCTCCTCCCCCTCCTTGACCACCCGCAGGTGGCGGTGGGCCTTGGCGGCGATCTGGGGCAGGTGGGTGACCACCAGGACCTGCCGGGTCTGGGCCAGGCGGGCTAGGCGCTCGGCCACCTTCCAGGCAGTCTCCCCCCCTAGCCCCGTGTCCACCTCGTCAAAGACCACGGTGGGGGCCTCGGCCCCGGTCAGGAGGGCTAAAGCCAGGGCCAGCCGGGAAAGCTCCCCGCCGCTCATGGCGCTCAGAGGCGCGGGGGGGAGGTGGGGGTTGGCGGAGAAGCGGAAGGCCACTTCCTCTAGGCCCGAGGGTCCAGGCTCCGGCAAAGGCTTCAGGTCCACCAGGAAGCGGGGCCTGTGGAAGCCGAGCTCCTTTAGCTCCTCCTCCATGCCCGCCATAAGCCTCCTCGCCGCCTCCTCCCGGGCCCGGCTCAGGGCCTCCCCGGCCTGGAGGAGGGCTTCTTGGGCCACCTGGAGCTCCCGCTCCACCTCCGCAAGCCGGGCCTCCCCCCCTTCCAGCCGGGCAAGCTCCTCCTCCGCCCTTTTCCCGTAGGCCAGGACCTCCTCCAGGGTGGGGCCGTACTTGCGCTTCAGGCGCTCCAGGAGGTTTAGCCTTTCCTCCAGGTAGGCCAGGCGCTCCGGGTCCCCCTCCAGGCCCTCCAGATAGGCCAAAAGCTCCGCCGCCACCGCCCGCGCCCCCTCCAAAGCCGCCTCCAGGTCCTGGGCCAGGGCCTCGAGGGCCCGGTCGTAGCGGGCCCCGGACCTGAGCTCGCGGAAGGCGGCTTCCAGAGCCTCCAAAGCCCCTTCCTCCATGAGGGCCTGGGCCCTGGCCGCCCGCTCTTTGAGGGCCTCCAGGTGGCGAAGCCTCCGGGCCTCCTCCAGAAGGGCCTCGTCCTCGCCGGGCTGGACCCTGGCCCCCTGGATCTCCGCAAGCTGGAAGCGGAGGAGGTCTCCCCGGGCCCGCCGCTCCCGCAAAGCGGCCTCCAGGGCCTCCTTTTCCGCGAGGAGGGCCTGGTGGTGGGCGTAGGCCTCGGCGTAGCGGGCGAGGAGGGCGGGGTCCAGGAGGGCATCCAGAACCTCCCGCTGCCTCCTGGGGGAGAGGAGGGCCAAGGCGGTGTGCTGGGCATGGAGGGAGAGGCGCTTTTGGGCCTCCTCCTCCAGCTCCTTTAGGCTCACCACCTCCCCGTCAATCCGGGGGGTGGAGCGGCCCCCCACCCTCCGGGAGAGGACCTTGGGCTCGGGCCCCTGGAAGAAGGCCGTGACCAGGAGGCTGTCCCCAAAAGGCCCCACCATGCCCTCGGGTCTCGCCCCCAGGAGGAGGGCCAAGGCGTCCACCAGGAGGCTCTTCCCCGCCCCCGTCTCCCCGGTGAGGACGTTGAGGCCTGGGGCGAGCTCCAAGACCGCCTCGCGGATCACGGCCAGGTTCTGGACCTCGAGGCGCTGAAGCATCCCCCTCATTGTAGGTCAGCGCCCAGGGTGAACTCCTCCTCCCTGACCCGAATCCGCTCTCCCTTCAGGTGGGGAAAGACGTGAGCCAGCTTGTTAAGCTGTCGCTTTATATCCTTTGCGCTGAAGTTCACACAAAGTTTATGGCCGTCTGGCAGAGGCTCGTGCCTTAGTGGTCCCGCGTAGCTTGGGGGCAGGATTTTTAAAACCTGGCGGACTTTGGCGGGGTCGCTTCTGTAGCACTCCGCGCCCAGGGTGAAGAGCGCCTCTGCCCACGAAGGAAAGGTGCGCATGGGTGGGGTGTTGCCCTTGAGCTTAGCTTCCCATTCCCGCACCCACCGCTCCACGAAAGGCTCGGCCAGCGGGAAGCGTTCCCTGGCCTCCTTGACTGCCTCCTGTAGAGGAACCACAAAATGCTTGGTAAGGTCGTAAGCCCGCTTTTGTTCCTCAAGGGGGACGCTTTCCGCAGCTTGGGCGAGGAGGGCTTCGGCCAAGGCCTCTTGGGCTTCTTGGAAAGGAGGTTCGGCCGCCGCCTTGCTGAGGAGAAGGGAGAGGGCCCTTAGCGCCCCCGGGTCAGCGAGCTGAATGCGGGCCCGCAGGCAGTTGGCGAGGGGTAAGGGGCGGTCCCGGTCGTAAAACTCCCAGGTTTCTCCGTTGGTGAGGACGTACCAGCGGGCCTGGCCCCCGTTCATGTACTGCACCACCTGGTTTTCGTGCTTCTTGAGGTTTTCTCCCAGCGCCTTGACCTCTATCACCATGTAGGGTGCACCTTCTTGGCGGGTGGAGCCTTTGTAGAGGAGGAGGTCTGGCTTCAGGTTGTTGGAGTCCTTGGCCTGGGGAAAGACCTCCTCCGGATTAAAGGGGTCGTAGCCCGCCTCCTGAGAATGGGGAGAACCAGGCCCAGGAGCGTGGCGTCTTCGTTGAAGGAAGGCCATTCCTTCCAGCGCTTTAAGCCCTCCAAGAGGTCAAGGCCTTTTGGCATACGGCCAACATTGTACCTCAAGGCATGGGGTGCTCTAAGGGGCTTCCCTGAGGATGTGCGGATTTTCCGTTATACTGAAGGTATGACCATCCCCCTGTCCCTCTCCCGCCGGGGTCAGATTACCCTGCCCAAGGAGGTTCGGGAGAAGCTGGGCCTGAGGCCCGGGGACGTTCTCCTCCTGAAGGTGGAGGAGGGGAGGCTTGTGCTGGAGCCCGCTCTTCTCCTTTCCTACGAGGTTTACAGCGAGGAAAGGTTGGAGGAGTTCCGCAAGGCTGCCGAGGCCACCCCGGAGGAGGTTGCGGCCTTCCTCGAGGCATGGGGCCTGGAGTGAGGGTGTTTCTTGATGCCAACGTCCTCTTTTCCATGGCCCTTGGGGGGTCGGTTTTCAACGCCATTCTGGAGGTGGCCAAAAGGGGCCGCCTCCACCTGCTGACCAGCGCCTTCTGCTACTTGGAGGCCTGGCGCAACATAGAGCTGAAAGCTCCCGAGAAGCGCCAGGCCCTAGAGGGCGTCCTGAAGTGGGTGAGGCTGGTCCCCGAGGCCAGGCCCGAGGCCTGGATGGCGGACCTGTTGCCGGAAAAGGACGTGCCCGTTCTGGCGGCGGCGGTGGCGGCCCGGGCCACCCACCTCCTTACCGGGGACCTGCGCCACTTTGCACCCCTCATGGCCCGGGAGGACCTGCCCCTAAGGGTCCTCACCCCCGGGGACTTTGTCCGTAGGGTGAGGCCCTAGGGCATGGGGTGCTCGAGGGCCAGGCGGCGCACTTCCTCCCTCAGGGCCTCGGAGGGGCCTTGGGTCAGGGCCCGGTCAATGAGGTCGGCGACGAGGGGCATCTCCTCGGGGGTGAAGCCCCGGGTGGTGATGGCCGGGGTGCCGATGCGGATGCCCGAGGTGACCCTGGGGGGTTTGGGGTCAAAGGGGATGGCGTTCTTGTTGACGGTGATGCCCACCTGATCCAGCCTCTCCTCGGCCTCCTTGCCGGTGAGGCCCTTGGGGCGCAGGTCCACCAGCATGAGGTGGTTGTCGGTCCCACCGGTGACGATGCGGTAGCCCCGCTCGGCCAGCTCCGCCGCCAGGCGCTTGGCGTTTTCCACCACCAGGCGGCTGTACTCCTTGAACTCCGGTTGCAGGGCCTCAAAGAAGGCCACCGCCTTGCCGGCGATGACGTGCTCCAGGGGGCCGCCCTGGATGCCGGGGAAGATGAGCTTGTCTATCTTCTTGCCTAGCTCCGGATCCTGGCTCAGGATGAGGCCGCCCCTGGGCCCCCTCAGGGTCTTGTGGGTGGTGCTGGTCACCACGTGGGCGTGGGGCACGGGGTTTGGGTGGAGGCCCGCCGCCACGAGCCCGGCGAAGTGGGCCATGTCCACCACCAAAAAGGCCCCCACCTCGTCGGCGATCTGGCGGAAGGCCTGGAAGTCCCAGACCCTGGGGTAGGCGCTGGCCCCCGCCACGATCACCTTGGGCCGGTGCTCGAGGGCCAGGCGCCGCACCTCCTCCAGGTCAATCCGCTCCGTCTCCGGGCTCACGCCGTAGGAGACCACCTTGTAAAGCTTCCCGGAAAAGTTCACCTTAGAGCCGTGGGTCAGGTGGCCGCCCGCCGCCAGGTCCATGCCCATCAGGGTGTCCCCGGGCTCCATGAGGGCCATGTAGACGGCCATGTTGGCCTGGGAGCCGGAGTGGGGCTGGACGTTGGCCCACGCCGCCCCAAAGAGGGCCTTGGCCCGCTCTATGGCTAGGCTTTCCACCTGGTCCACGATCTCGCACCCGCCGTAGTACCGGGCCCCCGAGTAACCCTCGGCGTACTTGTTGGTGAGGACGCTGCCCACCGCCTCCCGCACCTGCTGGGAGACGAAGTTCTCGCTGGCGATGAGTTCCAGGCCTTCCCGCTGCCTTTTCTCCTCCAGGGCGATGAGCTGGAAGATGGCCTCGTCCCGCAAGGTGGTCCTGACCATAGGCCGATTATAGGCCTTTAGGGGGAAAGGGCTGGTAAGCTTAGGCCATGAAGGCTAGCGCCTGGAGCATTCTCAAGTGGGGCGTCGTCGTCACTTTGGTGGTCCTGCTCCTCACCATTCTCCTCATCAACTTCACCACCAGCCGCGACCTTCCCGAGCTGGTCCGGGTCCAGGTGGAGCGGTACGCCGTGTGCAGCTACTGGTTCTTCGGCTGGCACCTGGCCTCCACCGGGGCCTTCGCCTTCGCCTTCTTCCTCCTGGGCCTCCTCCTTGGCCTGGGGCTCGCGTTTTTCCTGATGAGGCGGGCCTAAATGCCCCGAAGGCCTTCTCCTTAGCCTATCTCCAGGATGAGCTTTTCTCCCTCCTGGGGCACCCCGGCGGGGTAGCGGCCGTTGAAGCAGGCCAGGCACACCGGCCCCCCGATGGCCCGCCTGACCCCCTCCTCGGAGAGGAAGGCCAGGGAGTCGGCCCCGATGTAGGCCCGGATCTCCTCGAGGCTCTTCTCGGCGGCGATGAGCTCCTTTCTGGCGGCGGTGTCTATGCCGTAGTAGCAGGGGAAGCGGATGGGGGGGCTACTGACGCGGAAGTGGACCTCCTTGGCCCCCGCCTCCTTCAACATGCCCACGATGCGCCTGCTGGTGGTGCCCCGGACGATGGAGTCGTCTATGAGGACCACCCGCTTGCCCCTCACCGCCGAGGTGGGGGAGAGCTTGAGGCGGGTCTTCAGGTCCCTGAGCTCCTGGGTGGGCTGGATGAAGGTGCGCCCGGCGTAGGGGTTCTTGTAAAGGCCGTACTCCAGGGGGAGGCCGCTGGCCCGGGCGTAGCCCACGGCGGCCCCTATGCCGGAGTCGGGCACGGGGACCACGATGTCCGCCTCCGCCGGGGCCTCCCGGAAGAGCTCCTCCCCCATCCGCACCCGGGCCTGGTAGGCCTCTATCCCGTCCAAGAGACTATCGGGCCGGGCGAAGTAGATCCACTCAAAGGCGCAAGGGGTGGGGCTTGGGGGGAGGACCTGGAGGCTTTTGAGCTCCCCCGCCTCTACCCAGACCACCTCCCCGGGCCGGACGTCCCGCAGGTAGCGGGCCCCCAGGATCTCCAGGGCCGGGGGCTCGGAGGCGAAGGCGTAGCCCCAGGGGGCCTGGCCGATGACCAGGGGGCGCACCCCGTGGGGGTCCCGCAGGGCCAGGAGGGTCCTGCAGTCCATGAGGAGGATGGAGTACCCCCCTTCCAGGGCCTTCATGGCCTCGGCGGCGGCCTCCTCTAGGGGCAGGTGGCCCAGGCGGGCCAGGAGGAGGAGCATGACCTCGGTGTCCGAGGTGCTTTGGAAGGTGGCCCCCTCCAGGAGGAGGCGGTCCCTGAGGGGCTTGGCGTTGACGAAGTTGCCGTTGTGGGCGATGGCCAGGACCCCGTGGACGGTCCTGGCGGTGAGGGGCTGGGCGTTCATGCGCAGGTTGGAGCCCGTGGTGGAGTAGCGGGTGTGGGCGATGCCCAGGCGGGCTTCGGGGAGGCGGAGGCGGGCCAGGCGCTCCTCGGTGAAGACCTGGTTCACCAGGCCCAGGTCCTTCTCCACCAGAAACATCTTCCCGTCGCTGACGGCGATGCCGGCGGCCTCCTGCCCCCGGTGCTGGAGGGCCAAGAGGCCCAGGTGGAGCATCCCGGCCACGTCCAGAGGGGTTTCGGCCCAGAGGCCCAGGACGCCGCACTCCTCCTTGGGCTTATCCATCCAAGACCTCCCGCAAAGGGGCCTTCCAGGCGGCGAGAAGCGCCTCCACCTCCCACTCTAGCACCCCTTCAGGGGTGAGGACCGTGAGGGTCTTCCCGCCCGTCTCCCCCAGGATGCGGTAGGGGAGGCCCATGGCCTCCAGGAGGAGGGTGGCCTCCCCCAGGGCCTCCTTGGGGACGGTGAAGAGGATGCGGCTTGGGGCCTCGCCGAAGAGGGCCTCCAGGCCCCGTTCCCGCACCTCCACCGTGGCCCCCACCCCGTGGGGGAAGGTCATCTCCGCCAGGGCCACGAGAAGCCCCCCTTCGGCCACGTCGTGGGCCGTCTTCACCAGGCCCCGGCCGATCAGGGTCCGGATGGCTTCCTGGGCCCTCCTTTCCCGCTCCCAGTCTATGGGCGGGGGGCTTCCGGCCTCGAGGCCCAGGAGGACGTAGAGGGCCTCGCTGGCCCCGAAGGTCCCCTTCTCCTCCCCGATGAGGAGGATGGCCTCCCCGGGCCGCCTGAAGCCCATCTCCGCCCGCTTTTCCACGTCCAAGACCCCCACCACCCCCACCATGGCCGTGGGGGGGATACGCCGGCCCCCGGACTCGTTGTACAGGGAAACGTTGCCGGAGACCACGGGGATGCCCAGGGCGAGGCTCGCCTCCTTCAAGCCCATGACGGTCTCCTGGAGCTCGTAATAGCCCTCGGGGGTCTCGGGGCTTCCCAGGTTGAGGCCATCGGTGTAGGCCAGGGGCCTGGCTCCCACCACGCTCACGTTCCTGGCCGCCTCCGCCAGGGCGTGCATGGCCCCGAGGCGGGGGGCGAGGCGGCTATAGCGGGGGTTGTGGTCCACCTTGGCGGCGACGCCGATCCGGGTCCCCTTGACCCAAAGGATGGCGGCGTCCCCCCGGCCCGGCACCAGGGCGGTGCGGGTTCCCACCTGGTGGTCGTAGCGCTCGTAAACCGCTTCCCGGCTTGCCAGGTTGGGGGAGGCGAGGAGCCTCGGGAGGGCCTCCTTTGGGTCCACCTCCAGGGGAGGGAGGGGCATTTCCCTCAGGGCCCGGATCCCGGGGTCCTCCTGGGCCAGGCGCACGTAGGCGGGGGCCTCGGCCAGGGCCTCGGTGGGCACCTCGGCCACCACCTGGCCCCTATAGAGGACCCGGAAGACCCGTTCCGGGATGGTCCTGGCCACGGGGACGCAGTCCAGGCCCCACTTCCTGAAGACCGCTTCCAGATCGGCCTCTTTGCCTTCCCTTGGCACCAGGACCATGCGCTCTTGGCTTTCGGAAAGGAGGAGCTCCTCGGGGGTCATGCCCGCCTCCCGGGTGGGGACCCGGTCCAGGTCCACCTCCACCCCCAGGCCGGACTTGTGGGCGAGCTCGGCGAGGCTACTGGTGAGCCCCGCCGCCCCCATGTCCTGGACGCCCTCCACCAGGTCCAGTTCTATGGCCTCGAGGGTGGCCTCCATGAGGAGCTTGCCCAAAAAGGGGTCCCCCACCTGGACCGCCGGGCGGTCCTCCTCCTTCTCCTCCTTGAGCTCCCGGCTGGCGAAGGCCGCCCCGCCGATCCCGTCCCGGCCCGTCTTGGCCCCGGCGTAGTAGATGGGCCGGCCCAGGGAGGCCCGGCTTCGCTTGAGCTTCTCCTCCCGCAAAAGGCCCAGGCACATGGCGTTCACCAGGGGGTTTTCCCCGTAGCCCTCGTGGAAGTAGAGGTCCCCCCCCACCGTGGGCACGCCGATAGCGTTGCCGTAGAAGGCGATGCCCGAGACCACGCCCTTTAGCAGGTAGCGGCTCCTGGGGTGGCTTGGGGGGCCAAAGCGCAGGGAGTCCAAAAGGGCGATGGGCCTCGCCCCCATGCTCATGATGTCGCGGATGATGCCCCCCACCCCGGTGGCCGCCCCCTGGAAGGGCTCCACCGCCGAGGGGTGGTTGTGGCTCTCTATCTTGAAGGCCACCGCCCACCCCTCCCCGATCCGCACCACGCCGGCGTTCTCCCCCGGGCCCTGCAAGACCGCCTCCCCCTCCTTGGGAAGCTCCTTGAGGAGGGGGCGGGAGTTCTTGTAGGCGCAGTGCTCGCTCCACATGACCTTGAAGAGGAGGAGCTCCACCCGGTTGGGCGCCCGCCCCAGGCGCTTCAGGATCTCCCGGTACTCCCCCTCGGGGATGCCCATCTCCTTGGCTAAGGCTTCCATCACGTAAGGAGAGGGAGGAGCTCCCGGTGGTCCTTCACCTTGGCCGTGGGCTTCACCTCCCCGTTCACCTCCCTCAGGCCCACGTACTGCACGGCCCAGGGGTAGCCCGCGCCGAAGGCCCCCTTGATGTCGGTCTGGGGCAGGTCCCCCACGTGCAAGGCCTCCTCCGGGGCCACCCCCAGGGCCGAAAGGGCGGTGAGGAAGGCCTCGGGTTTGGGCTTCACGAAGCCCGTCTCGTCGGAGAAGCTGTAGGCCTGGAAGACGTCTAGGCCCCGGCGCTTAAGGTGCTCCCGGATGAGGCGGCCCGGGGTCACGCCCGTATCCGACACCAGGGCCAGGGGGTACTTCTTGACCAGGTCCTTCAGGACCGCTACCCCGGGCAGGGCCTCGAGGTCCGCAAGAAGCGAGGTCTCCTCCAACCTCCTGGCGGTGAGGGCGATGAGGCCGGGGTCGTGGGGGGCCCCGAGGAGGGCGAAGATGCGGGCCACCCGGTCGTACACGCTCATGTGCTCCCCCGCCTTCCAGGCCTCCTCAAAGGCCAGGGCCGCCTGGCGGTAGGCCTCCCGCACCTCGGCCTCCTCGGCGGGGTGGCCCGCCTCGGATAGGGCGTCCAGGAGGATCTCGTACCGGACGGGCATGACCTTTTCCATGAACGCCTGCCCCTCGGTGAAGAGGGTGCCCCAGAAGTCAAAGGTGATGGCTTTGGGTTTCATCTCGCGACCTCCTTGACCAGTCCCAGAAAGAAGGGAAGCCCGTCGGTGTTGCCCAGGACCTCGTCCACGGCCCGCTCGGGGTGGGGCATCATGCCCAGGACGTTGCCCTTCTCGTTGACGATCCCGGCGATGTCGTGGAGGCTCCCGTTGGGGTTGTAGTCCTCCTCCCCCTTCAGGGGGGCGTAGCGGAAGACCACCAGGCCCTCGCCTTCAAGCCTGGCCAGGGTCTCCTCGTCGGCGTAGTAGCGCCCCTCGGCGTGGGCGATGGGAAGCCTCAGGACTTGGCCCTTCCCGTAAAGCCGGGTGAAGGGGAGGTCGGTGCGCTCCACCCGCACCCCCACCTCCTTGCAGGTGAAGTGGAGGTTGAGGTTGGCGAGGAGGGCTCCGGGAAGAAGCCCGGCCTCGGTGAGGATCTGGAAGCCGTTGCAGACCCCCACCACGTACCGGCCCTCCTGGGCGAAGCGGCGCACCGCCTCCATCACCGGGCTTTTGGCGGCCAGGGCCCCCGCTCTCAGGTAGTCCCCGTAGCTGAACCCCCCGGGGAGGAAGACCCCGTCAAAGCCCTTTAGCTCCCGTTCGGTGTGCCAGACAAACCGGGCCTCTATCCCCACCTTTTCCAGGGCGAAGAGGGCGTCCTCGTCGCAGTTGGAGCCGGGGAAGCGGACGATGGCCCACCTCATGGCAGTTCCTTCAGGGCCTCGAGGGTCCAGGTCTCCATGACCGGGTTGGCCAGGGTCTGGCCCAGGACCTTGGCCTTCTCCTCGGCCTTCAGCAGGTTCTCCTCCTGGAAGACCACCTCCAGCACCTTCCCCACCCGGACGCTTTCCACCGGATGGCCCAGGTCCCTCAAGACCCCCTCCACCGCCCGGCCCTGAGGGTCCAGGATGCCTTCCTTTAGCTCAATGAGCAGCGTGGCCTGGTACCTTGGCACGGTCACTCCCCCAAAACCCGCTTCAGGACCTCCTGGTAGGCCTCCTCCACGCCCCCTAGGTCCCTGCGGAAGCGGTCCTTGTCCAGAGGCTCCCCGTTCTTGCGCAGCCGCATGGTGTCGGGGCTGATCTCGTCGGCCAGAAGGATCTCGCCCCCGTGGCGCCCGAACTCCAGCTTGAAGTCCCAGAGGTCCAGCCCCCTCTCGGCGAAGAAGGCCCGGAGGAGTTCCCCCACCTTAAGGGTGGTGGCCTGGATCTCGGAAAGCTCCCTCTCCTCGGCGAGCCCCAGGGCCAGGATGGCGTTTTCGCAGATGAGGGGGTCCCCCAGGGCGTCGCTTTTCAGGGAGAACTCCACTAAAGGGGCCCTGAGGGGGGTGCCCTCCTCCACCCCGTAGCGCTTGGCGAAGCTCCCCGCCGCCCGATAGCGGAGGATGACCTCCAAGGGGACGATCTCCACCCGCTTCACCAGCATCTCCCGGTCGGAGAGCTCCCGGATGAAGTGGGTCCTGATGCCGTGGGCCTGGAGGTAGCGGAAGAGGGCTGAGGAGACCTTGTTGTTCACCACCCCCTTGCCGGGGATCAGGCCCCGCTTTTGCGCGTTGAAGGCGGTGGCCTCGTCCTTGAAGTAGACCCTTAGGTTTTCCCCCTCGGGGTAGAGGATCTTGGCTTTGCCCTCGTAGAGCTTTTCCATGCGTCTCCTGGGTGGGCGCTTGGCCCCTTCTTCCCATTGTAAGCCCCTCCGTGCCACAATGGGGACAGGCATGGCCCTGGTCTTGGACCTGGCCCACCCCATCACGGAGGCGGAACTCCGCCGCCTCTCCGAGCTCAATCCCGGGTACCAGCTGGAGCGTTCGCCGGAAGGGAGGCTTTGGGTGAGCCCCACAGGAGGAGAAAGCGGCCGGAGGAGCCTACAGCTGGCCTATCAGCTGGCCCGCTGGAACGAGGAGAAGGGCCTGGGCGTGGTCTTTGATTCCTCCACAGGCTTCCTTTTGCCGGATGGCGCCATCCTTTCTCCTGACGCCGCCTTCGTGGAGCGGGCCGTGTGGGAGGCCCTTTCCGAGGCCGAAAGGGAGGGTTTCCCCCCCATCGCTCCCGAGGCGGTGTTTGAGATCCGCTCGGCTTCCCAGGCTCTGGAGGAGCTCAGGTCCAAGATGGCCCTTTACCTGAAGAACGGGGTACGGCTTGGGGTTTTGGTGGACCCCTACGCCCGGGCGGTGGAGGTCTACCGCCCCCAAGAGGAGCCCCTTCGTTTACAGGGGGTGGAGGCCGTTTCCCTGGAGCCGGAGCTTCCCGGCTTCGCCCTCTGGCTTCCCCCCCTCTGGTAAGGCCTAAAGCCCGAAGCGGGCGTAGATGGCGTCCACGTGCCTCAGGAAGGGCGCGGGGTCAAAGAGGGCCTTAAGGGCCTCGCCCTTCAGGGGGTTTTCCGGGTCCTCCTCCAGAAGCTCGGCCAAGGGCCGCTTCTCCTCCCAGCTCTTTAGGGCGTTGCGCTGGACGATGGCGTAGGCCCGGTCCCGGGGGAGGCCGTGGGCGATGAGGGCGTTCAGGACCTGCTGGGAGTAGATGAGGCCCCGGGTCAGGTTCAGGTTCTTCTCCAGGTTGGCCTCGAGGACCACCAAGCCCCTCAGGATCCCCTTAAGCCGCCTCAGGGCGTAGTGGGCCAGGGTGGTGGCGTCGGGGAGGATGACCCTTTCCACGGAGGAGTGGGAGATGTCCCGCTCGTGCCAGAGGGCGATGTCCTCCAGGGCGGGGTGCAGGTAGCCCCTTAAAAGCCTCGCCACCCCCGTCAGGTTTTCCAGGCCCACGGGGTTTTTCTTGTGGGGCATGGAGGAGCTCCCGGTCTGGCCCTCGGCAAAGGGCTCCTCCACCTCCAGGACCTCCGTGCGCTGGAGGTGCCTTAGCTCCACCGCCACCCGTTCCAGGTTCCCCCCCAGGATGGCTAGGGCCGCCAGGACCTCGGCGTGCCGGTCCCGGGGCACCACCTGGGTAGAGATGGGCTCGGGGCGGAGGCCGAGCCTCCCCGCCACGTGGGCCTCCACCTCCGGGGGCACGTGGGCGTAGTTGCCCACAGACCCCGAGATCATGGCCACGCCGATGGTCTCCCTGGCCTCCTTAAGCCGCCTTTGGTCCCGCTGGAAGGCGGCGTAAAAGCTTAAGAAGCGGAGGCCGAAGGCCGTGGGCTCGGCGTGGACCCCGTGGGTGCGGGCGATGGCGGGGGTGCGCCGGTAGCGGAGGGCGAGGGCCTTTAAGGCCTCCTCCACCTCCTCAAGCTCCGCCAGGACCAGGTCCAGGGCCCGGGCGAGGAGGGCGTTTTGCGCCGTGTCCACCACGTCGGAGCTGGTGAGGCCCAGGTGGAGGTAGCGGCCCACCTCCTCGTCCTCGGTCCAGGCCACCAGGGCCCGGGTGAAGGCCACGATGTCGTGGCGGGTGGAGGCCTCCATCTCCGCCACCATGCGGGCGAAGGCCTCGGTGAGGGGTTTTTCCTGGAGCTTTTTTAAAAGCCTTTGGGAAAGCCCCCGGGGCACCTGGCCCAGGGCTTCCCAGGCCTCGAGGGCGTAGGCCTCCACCAGGGCCCAGGTCTGGTAGCGGCTTTCCTCGGACCAAAGGGCGGCCATCTCCGGCGTCTGGTAGCGGGCGATCATGCCCTTTAGGGTACCAGGGAACGGGCGGAGGTTGGCCAAGGAGGCTGGAGGGGAGCGTATACTAACGGTTGTGGGGTATTCTCGCCCCTTTAGGGGGTAGACCATGAAGACCCTGGGCGAGATCCGGCGCATCTTGGCCCAATACAAGCCGGAGCTTCGGGCGCGCTTCGGCGTGCGGGAGCTGGCCATCTTCGGGTCCTACGCCCGGGGGGAGGCCACCCCCTTAAGCGACGTGGATATCCTGGTAGCGCTAGAACGCCCCCTAGGGTGGGAGATTGTGGACCTGCGCGATTACTTGGAAGCCCTACTGGGGCTTCCGGTGGACCTGCTCACCGCAGGGGCCTTGCGGCGTAAGCCGCACTTGTGGCAAGCGGTGCGAGAGAACCTGGTCCATGTCTAGGCGGAATGCGCGCCTCCTAAAGACATGTTGGAAAGCTTAGAAAAGATTGAGCGTTACGCCACTGGGCTAACCTTTGAGCGTTTCGCCCGGGACGACCGTACCGTGGATGCCGTGGTCCGTAACCTGGAGGTCATCGGCGAAGCGGCCCGGCAGATCCCCTCGGAGGTTCGGGAGCGCTACCCGGAGGTTCCGTGGCGGCGGGTGATCGGCCTGCGCAACGTTGTGGTGCACGAGTATTTCGCCGTGGACGTGGAAATCGTTTGGACCGTGGTCCGGCAGAGCTTACCGGAGCTAAAAGAGGCGCTACGGCGAATGATGGCGGAGTTGGGGCAAGCGTAGCCTCAGCCGGGTAAGACGAGGACGAAGGTTCCCCGAAAGCCCTCCCCCTCCCTTTCCAGGGGAAGGAGGAGGTCCGCCCGGAAGAGGCCGTCCTGGCGGTTGCCCACCCGGGGCATCCCCCGCTCCCGGTAGGGCGGGAGGGCGTAAACCTGGCGCTGGACCTCCTCGGGGAAGAAGAGCTGGGTGGCGAAGGCCTGAGCCCCCGCCTCCACCCGGAGGTGCAGGTGGGGGGTGCGGCTTGGATACCAGCCGGGGAAGAGGGTAAGGAAGGCCGCCTGGCCCTCCGCGTCCGTGCGCCGGAAGCCCCGGCAGAAGGTCCCGGGGGCGTTTATCCCGGAGTAGCGCCCCAGGGCGTCCGTGTGCCAGAGGTCCACCCGGACCCCCACGAGGGGGCGGCAGGCCCGGTCCTGCACCCGAAGCCGCAGGCGGAGAGGCACCCCGGGAAGCCCCTCCCGGAGGTCCTCCCTTTCGGGCACGTCCCGGAGGTAGTAAGGGCCTTGCGTGAGGGCGGGGGTGGGGGTGCAGGCCTGCCCCCGGGCCAGGGGCAGGGCCAGGAAAAGGCCGAGGAGGGCGCGGCGCTTCATTTCCGCCTCAAGACCAGGTCCACCTCCAGCCGGATGCGGTTTTCCACGCTGAGGAGGATGGGCACCCGGGGCTGGACCAGGCCGAACCTCTCAAAGGGGAACTCGGTGCGCAAGAGGACCCGCGCCTCCTGGCCGGAAAACTCCACCTCCCCCTCCCAGACCACCTCCTGGGTCACGTCCCGGATGGTGAGGTCCCCCACCACCTTCACCGGGAACTTGCCGCTTTGGGGCAGCGGGTTGGGAAGCCCCTCCACCCGCTTGGGGCGGAAGCTGGCCGTGGGGAAGCGGTCGGTCTCCAGGGTGTTCTGGCGCAGGTAGTTGTCCCGCCGGGCCTGGTCGCTCTTTAGCTCCCTGAGGTCCACGGTGAAGCTCCCCGTGGCCTGGCCTCCCTGGAGGCGCACCTCGCCCTTCACGGCCTTGGTGGTGCCCACGGCGTCGGTGATGCCGATCTGCACCAACTGCTCCCGGACCCGGTAGCGGGCCTCCCCGGAGACCACCTCAAAGCTCTGGGCCAAAGCGGGTACCAGAAGGGCCAGGATTCCTATCCACCACCGCACGGCTACCACCTCCTCGCTTAGCGCTAGGGAAAGCGTAGCAGGCCAGGGTTAAGAGCGGGTTAGAGGCCCCCCTGGTTTACACTGGGTCCATGACCCGGGCCCTCACCTTTGACGTGGGCAACACCCTGATCCTGGCAAGCCCCCGCTTCTGGCTTTTGCCCTTTCTGGAGGAGCGGGGCCTAAAGCCCAGGGGGGACGTGCGGCAGGCGGCCCTTCAGGCCTTCCGCTTTTACGAGGAAAACCACCTCCTGGCCCGGGACCTGGAAAGCGCCCTGGGCCTTTGGCGGGAGTTTCACCGGAGGCTCTTCGCCGGGATGGGCCTCGAGGCGGAGGCGGATCGTCTTTCCCGGGAGCTCGTGGCCAACTGGCTGAACCCGTCCTTCTGGCCCCTGGCCCCGGGGGCGGAGGAGACCCTGAAGGCCCTCAAGGAGCGGGGCTACCCCCTGGCCGTGGTCTCCAACTGGGACGCCTCCTTGCCGGAGATCCTCGAGGCCGTGGGCCTGAGGGGCTACTTTGACCACCTGGCGGTGAGCGCCCTTTCCGGGGTGGCCAAGCCCGACCCCAGGCTCTTCCAAGAGGCCCTCAGGGCCCTCGGGGTGGCCCCGGAGGAGGCTTTGCACGTGGGGGACGCCGAGGCCGACCTTCTGGGCGCCCAGGGGGCGGGGATGCGGGCCCTCCTCTTTGACCCCACGGGGGAGAACCCCGAGGCCCTGCACCGCCTCCCCGCCGTGCTAGACTACCTCCCATGAGCGTCCGGGAGGCCATCTGGGGGGAGAAGCGGGCGGCCATAGAGAAGAGCCTCGAGGAGGTGGACCCCGACCTCTTCCGCTACATCCGCGACTTCGCCTACGAGGAGGTCCTGGCGAGGCCGGGTCTGGACCTGAAGACCAGGGAGCTTCTCGCCATCACCGCCCTCATTGCCCTGGGAAGCCCCAAGGAGCTCGCCACCCACCTGGAGGGGGCCCTCAGGGTGGGTGCCACGGAAGGGGAGGTGCGGGAGACCATTTTGCAGTCCGCCCTCTTCCTGGGCTTCCCCCGGGCCCTGGCGGCCATGAAGCTCTTTCACGCTGTGCTCAAGGGCCGTGGTGCTCCTCACGAGGGGGAAAGATAGGGCGCTTTTGGAAAGGCTCGCCGCCTTGGGGATAGAGGCGGCGGAGGTGGCCCTTTTGGAGCAGGTGGACCTGCCCGCTTTGGCCCTTCTTCCCGAGAGGCTCCAAAGGGCGGACTGGGTGGCCGTGACCTCCAAAGAGGGGGCTAGGCGCCTCCTCCTGGCCTGGGAGCGGGCGAAAAGGCCTCCCCTCAGGGTGGCGGCCGTGGGGGAGGGGACGGCGGAGGTCCTCAAAGAGGGGGGGCTTTCCCCGGCCTTCGTCCCGGGGAGGGCCACGGCCAAGGACCTGGCCGAGGGCTTTCCCGAGGCCCAAAGGGTCCTCTTTGTGGCCGGGGACCTGGCGGGGGAGGACTTGGAGAGGGGCCTTCTGGCCCGGGGGATCGCGGTGGAGCGCCTTCCCGTCTACGCCACCCGGGAAAGGGCCCTCTCCCCGGAGGAGGTGGCCCTTTTAGAGAGGGCCCAGGTGGCGGCCTTCTTCAGCCCTTCGGGGGCCAGGGCCTTCGCCCGCTGGACGGATCGTCGTCCCAGGGCCGCCTGCATCGGCCCCAGCACCGCGGAGGAGGCCAGGAGGCTCGGCTTTGCCGTCTGGGAGGCCGAGGCCCCGGGCCTGGAGGGCCTCTTTAGGGCCATCCTCGAGGCCCTCTCCCATTGAGCACCCCGCCGCGGCGGGGGCCCCATTAGTCCCCCGGGGCCTTTCCTTTGGTTAGGGGCTTTTGTCCCCCCTGGTCCGGCGTATACTCCCTTAAGCGTATGGCCCTGCCCCTTTATCTGGTGGGCCTTTCCCACAAGACCGCCCCGGTGGAGGTGCGAGAGCGTGCGGCCTTGGACCCGGCGGTGGCCCTGCCCGCCGCCCTGGCCCGCCTGGGCAAGGGGGTGGTCCTCTCCACCTGCAACCGCACGGAGCTCTACGGGGTGGGGGACCCGGGCAAGGCCCGGGACCTCCTTCTGGAAAGGGGCGTGGAGCCCCGCCACCTCTACCAGAAGGAGGGGGTGGAGGCCCTGCGCCACCTCTTCCGGGTGGCCGCCGGGCTGGACTCCTTGGTGGTGGGAGAGGCCCAGATCCTGGGCCAGGTGCGGGAGGCCCTCTTCCTGGCACGCAAGCACGGGGCCACGGAAAGCCTCTTGGAAAAGGCCTTCCAGTCCGCTGTCGCCCTGGGGAAGCGGGCGAGGAGCGAGACGGGGATCGGGGCCGGGGCGGTGAGCGTGGCCTACGCCGCCTTGGACCTGGCCTTGGCGGTCTTTGGCGACCTAAGCGGCCTGGCGGTGGCCGTCCTGGGGGCGGGGGAGATGGCGGAGCTCTTCCTCACCCACCTGAAGGCCCACGGGGTGGGGAGGGTTCTGGTGGTGAACCGCACCGAGGAGCGGGCCAGAACCCTGGCGGACCGGTTTGGGGGGGAGGCGTACCCCCTTTCCGCCCTGTCCCAGGTCCTCAGGCAGGCGGACCTGGTGGTGGCCTCCGCCGCCGCCAACCGCTACCTGGTGGGGCCCGAGGACCTGCCCAAGAGGGCCAAGCCCCTTTTCCTCATAGACATCGCCCTTCCCCGCAACATTGACCCCCGGGTGGGCCGCCTCCCCCACGCCTACCTCTACAACCTGGACGACCTGGAGCGGGTGGTGGAAAAGAACATGGCCGCTAGAAAGGGCGAGGTCCCCAAGGTGGAGGCCTTGGTGGAGAAGGCCATCGCCGACTACCTGGAGTGGTACGCGGGCCACCGGGTGCGGGAGGCCATCAAGGCCCTCGAGGAGCGGATCTTCCGCGAGGTGGCCCAAGAGTTTCCTCAAGGGGACCCCGCTCTCTGGCACAAGGAGGCGGGCCGCCGGGCCCATCCCTGGATCCTCGCCCTGAAGCTTGGCTCCAGGAAGCTCCTGCAGGGGGCCCCGTGCCCTAGGGAGTGCCCCCTCCTGGCCTTCCGTCCTCCCCGGCCATGAGCCCCGCCAACCTTCTCGCCTTGGGGGGCGTGGTGGGCTTAGCCCTTAGCCTCTTCTGGCCCCGGGCCCTTCACCTGGGGACCCTCCTTTACCTGGGGGCGGCCCTGGCGGACGCCCTGGCCAAGGGGGTGTTCTCGGGACCCGCCCAGCCCGCCCTCCTCCTTGGGGGGTTTCTCGCCCTTAGGGGGGAAAGCTTCCTCCTTAGGCCCTGGATGGCCCCTCTACGGCGGTACCTCCTTCTCCTCGCCCTTCTCCTGGGGCTCTTCGCGCTCAAGGCCCTGGAGCACCCTGGGGAAGCCCTCCCCCTTGCCCTCCCCCTCCTCCATGGGGGAGCCTTTCTCCTGGCCTACCTGGCCCTGGCCGTGGGGGTGGGGGCGGGGGTGATGGGCGCCCTCCAGGACCTGCGCCTGCGCCGCGTCCCCGAGAAGGCCCTGCAAAACGCCCCCCTCTGGAGCCTCAGGCGCCTGGAGCGGGGGTACTTAAGGGTGGGCTACCTGGCGGCCACCCTGGGCCTGGGGAGCGGCATGGCCTGGGCCTGGGGCTACTTCGGGAGCCCCCTGGCCTTGGACCCCAAGGAGCTTTCCGCCTTCCTGGGCTGGCTTTCCATGACCTTCTACTTCCTCTTGGAGGAACGGCTTAGAGGGCTTTCCCGGGCCGGGCTCCTTCTTCTCGCCTACGCCCTGCTCCTCTTCGCCTTTCTGGGGGCGCCCTTCCTGGGGTCCCGGCATCCCTCGAGGCTCCCCTTTTAGCGAATGGAAAACTGAACTTGACAAAATGTAAAGCTCGGCATTACAATCCCCTCAGGGGGTGAGAGGATGCTGGGTCCTTGGGTGCCCTGGGAGGCGGCGCGGTTCCACCGGGAGGCCCTCCTGAAGGAGGCGGAGCGGGAAAGGCTCCTTAGGCCTCTAAAGCGGGGCTGGCGCAGGCGGCTGGCCCGTTTCCTCCTGGCCCTTTCCGCCTGGCTGGCCCCGGAGGAGGCCTGGCGGGGGAAGGAGGCGGCCTATGGAGGATAGGAGGCGCATCCTGGAGATGGTGCAGGAAGGGGTTCTGAGCCCCGAGGAGGCCCTGGAGCTCCTTGCGGTCCTGGAGGACCGGGAGGAGGGGCGGGCCGAGGAGGGTCTAACCCCTCCTCTGGTCCGCCTGGTGGCCCAGGGGGCGGAGGTGAGGGTGGTGGGGGAGAAGGGCCTCGCCTCGCCCCGGGCGGAGGGCGGGGAGTTCCGGCAGGAAGGGGAGGGCCACCTTTTCCGCCTAGGCGTAGGGGAGGAGGGTAGGCTCTGGATCCCCGAGGGGAGCCCGGTGCATCTGGAGGCCAAGGCGAGCAACCTGGAGCTCTCCCGGGTGGCCCTCTCGGGGCAAGCCCATGGGTGCAACCTGGAAGGGGAGGAGCTTTTGGGGCTGGACCTCCGCCTGGTGGCGGGGAACTTGGAGGCGGGCCTTCTCCTCAAGGAAGGGCGCCACGGGCTGGACCTCAAGGCGGCCAACGCCGAGCTCCGCTTCCTCCCCGGCTCGGACCTCCTTTTGGAGGTAGAGGCCCGGCTTTCCTCGCTGGAGGTAGAGGGCGCCTGGACCCGGGCGCCGGGCGGGTACCGGCTTGGGGAAGGGCGGGCGGTCCTTAGGGTGAGGGCTTTCGCCAGCAACCTGGAAGTGGAGGCCTAGCATGGAAGAGAAAAGGCGCGTGCTGGAGATGTTGCAGGCGGGAAGCATCGGGGTAGAGGAGGCCATGGACCTCCTTTCGGCCCTGGAAGGGACGAGGCCCGAGCCCAGGCCCCCGGCCCGGCTCCTCAAGGTGCGGGTGGAAGCGGAGGAGGAAGGGCGGGCCGTGAAGGTGCACCTCAACCTCCCCCTGGCCCTGGCCCCCCTGGTGGAGTCCTTCCTCCCCGAGGAGGCCAAGCTCACCCTGGGCCGCCAGGGGGTGAACCTCAAGGACCTCCTGGCCCTCCTCAAGGAGGGGGTCCCCGAGGGGAAGCTGGTGGAGGTGGAGGCCGAGGAGGAGGAGGGGCCCGTCCGGATCCTGGTGGAGGTGGTGTGAGGCCGCCCCTGAGGCCTCGGTTTCTCTACCTGGCGGTCTGGGGGCCCTGGCCCTTTCCCCTCTACCTGGCCCTCCCCCTCTTCCTCCTGGAGTGGGGGCTTCTCCTCCTCCTCCTCTTTCTCTGGAAGACCCGGGGGCTCCTTAGGGGAAGGCCGGGGCCCAGGGTGCCCTTCCTTAAGGTCTTCGCCCTCCGGGGGCTTCCCCCCACGCCCCTCCTTTCCCTGGAGGCCGAGGGCGTGCGGCTGAAGGTGGGACTATGGTGAAAAAGCCCATGCCGGTGCGGTGCCCCGCCTGCGAGGGCCCCCTTTCCGTGAAGGCCCTTTACTGCGAGGCCTGCGGCACCGAGGTCGTTGGGCGGTTTCTACCCAACGAGTTCGCCCTTCTTCCCCGGGAGCACCTGGACTTCCTCCGGCTTTTCGTGAAGACCCGGGGCAACCTGAAGGAGGTGGAGCGCATCCTGGGGGTTTCCTACCCCACGGTGCGGGCCAGGCTGGACGCTCTCCTGAAGGCCCTGGGCTACGAGGCCGGGGAGGAGGAAGGGGATAGGCTTCAGGTCCTCGAGGCCCTGAGGCGGGGGGAGATCAGCGTGGAGGAGGCGGTGGCGCGGCTGAAGGAAGGGAAAAGCTGAAGGCCGTGCCCTGGCCCACCTGGCTTTCCACCCAGATCTCGCCCCCGTGGGCCTCGAGGATAGCCTTCACGATGGCCAGGCCGAGGCCCGAGCCCCCCCGCTCCCGGTCCCGGGCCTTGTCCACCCGGTAAAAGCGTTCAAAGAGGTGGGGGAGGTGCTCCGGGGGGATCCCCTCCCCGTCGTCCTCTACCCGCACCACCACCCGGTCCCCCAGGTCAAAGGCCCTGAGCCACACCCGCTTAGCCCCCGCCTTGAGGGCGTTGGAGACCAGGTTGGCCAGGACCTGGTGGAGGCGGTCCGGGTCCCCCCGCACATAGAGCTCCTCCGGGGCCTCCACCAGGATCTCCCCCTCAAAGCTTCGGGCGAACTCCTCCTTGACCTCCTCCAAAAGGTCCAGGACCCTGATGGGCACGGGCTCTATGCGCCAGGTGCCGCTTTGCGAAAGCTCCAGGAGGTCCGAGACCAGCTTGCCCATGCGCTCTGCCTCCCGCCGCACGATCTCCAGGCTTTCCCTTTGGGTTTCCGTCAGGGGGGTGCGGCGCAGGAGGTAGCCCACGTGCCCCAGGATGGCGGTGACGGGGGTCCTGAGCTCGTGGGAGGCGTCCTGAAGGAAGCGGGTCTGGGCCTCGAGGGCCTTTTGCATGCGGGCGATCATGCCGTTCAGGGCCCTCACCAAGGCGGCCACCTCGTCGTTGCCCTCGGGCTCGGGGAGGGGCTCAGGGCGGTCGGGCATGGACTCGGCCCGGCGGGCGAGCCACTCCAAAGGCTCCAGGGCCCGGGCCACCAGGCTCCGGGCCAGGAGGAGGGCCAGGAGGAGGACCAGAAGGGCCGTCCCGGCGTAGATGCGGCCGAACTGCTCCAGGGTGGCCTCCAGGTCCTCCGTGGGCTTGCCCACCAGGAGGACTCCCTTCCAGACCGCCCCAGCCAGGTTTACCTCTACCTTCCTGGCGTAGACCAGAAGCCTAAGGGGCCGGTCCTCCCGAGGAAGCTCCACCTCCGCCCAGACCTCCCCCTCCTTCAGGAGGGTTTCGTACTCCCTCTCCTTCAGGACCAGACGCTGGCTTCCCAGAGCCGGGCTTTTTTGCAGGCTGATGCCCCCCTCCTTGGCCAGAAGGGCGGGGTTTTCCTCAGGGAGGAGCTGGACCTCGGCGTAGAGGCTTGGGGGAAGGCCGGCCTCCAGGAGGGCCTGTCCGCCCAGGTTCAGGAGGCGGACCACCTGGTTGCCCGCTTCCAGAAGCTCCGCCCTCAGGTTGCGGTAGAGGAAGCTCCTTAGAAGCCCATCCAGGGCGAAGCCCAAAAGGAGTAGGGTGACGAGGAGAAGGCCCGCCGTGAGGAGGGTGATCCGGGTCCTGAGGGTCATGTGGGGCTACCGAGGCCCTGGGGCAAAAAGGGGCCCCCGCCGGGGCAAGCGCCCCAGCGGGGTACTCAGTCCTCCCTCAGCACGTACCCCACGCCCCGTACCGTGTGGATGAGGCGGCGCTCCCCGCCCGCCTCCAGCTTCTTACGCAGGTAGCCGATGTAAACGTCTACCACGTTGCTCCCGCCCTGGTAGCCGGGCCAGACCTTTTCCTCTATCTCGTAGCGGGTGAAGACCTTGCCCGGGTTCTTGGCCAGAAGCTCCAGAAGCTCAAACTCCTTGTTGGAGAGCTCAATGCGCCTCCCGGCCCGGAAGACCTCCCGGCCCTCGAGGTTGATGACCAGGTCCGCCACCCGGATCTCCCCGGTGATGGCCGGGGTCACCCGGCGCAGGTGGGCCCGCACCCGGGCCAGAAGCTCCTCAATGGAAAAGGGCTTCACCAGGTAGTCGTCGGCCCCGGCGTCCAGGCCCTGCACCTTGTCCTCAATGCGGTCCTTGGCGGTGAGGATGAGGATGGGCACGTTGGAGGTTTTGCGGATGCGCCTGGCCACCTCAATCCCGTCCATGACGGGGAGCATCAGGTCCAGGATGACCAGGTTGGGGTTCACCTCCCGGAACTTGGAAAGCCCGGTGATGCCGTCGTGGGCCACCTCGGTGCGGTAGCCCTCGGCCTGAAGCTCCAGCTCTATGAAGCGGGCGATGTCCTTTTCGTCCTCTACGATCAGGATCAGAGGGGGTTCCATATCCCCATGGTAGCTCACTTTCTCATGAGAAAGTTAGGCGTAAAGGCTCAGCACCGCCAGATACATAAAGAGGCTCCCCAGGAGAACAAGGAGATGCCAGAGCCCGTGAAAGCCCACCTTCCTGGGCCAAGGGTTGGGCCATTCCCGCCAGTAAACCAGGGCCCCCAGAGTGTAGAAGACCCCGGAGGTGGCCATGAGGGCGAGGTGGAAAAGGGCAGCTCCAGCCTGGGCAGGAAGAGGACGGAAAGCCAGCCCAGGCCCAGGTAGGCCAGGGTGTAAAGCCAGCGGGGCGCCTTGAGGAAGAGGAGGCGAAATGCCACCCCCAGGAGGGCCAGGCCCCAGATGAGGCCCAGGGCGAAGCTTCTGGCGCTCCCCTCGAGGCCCTCCACCAGGAAGGGCGTGTAGCTCCCGGCGATGAAGAGGAAGATGGCGGCGTGGTCCAGGCGGCGGAGCCAGGCCAGGGTCCGGTCTTCCACCTTCAGGGCGTGGTAGAGGGCGCTGGCCGCCAGCATGAGGGCCATGGTGAGGCCGAAGACCAGGAGGACGGGCCAGACCTCCTGGGGAGCGAGAAGGAGGAGGAACAGGCTTCCCAAGAGGGCCAGGGGCACCCCAAGGGCGTGGCTTAGGGCGTTGAAGGGCTCCCGCAGCACGCCTCAGGATACCCCAACTTCCATCTCGGCCACCTTTTTCACCGTGCGCAGGAGGGCGTCGGGGTTCAGGCTTATGGAGTCAATCCCCCTTTCCACCAAAAAGGCGGCGAACTCCGGGTAGTCGGAAGGGGCCTGGCCGCAGATACCCACGGGCCTGCCCTTGGCGTGGGCCTTCTCAATGAGCAGGGCGCACAGGGCCTTCACCGTCTCCCGCCTTTCGTCAAAGAGGTGGGCCACCCGCTCCGAGTCCCGGTCCAGGCCCACCTCATGAAAAAACCGGATCCACTTCACGGCACGCCTCCTTTCCTCAGGGCTTCCGCGAGCACCTTCTCGGCGCTCTCTCCCCCGTAAAGGGCCTCCTCGGTGAGGAAGAGGCGGTGGGGGAGGGCCAAAAAGGCGGCGTCCCTGAGCTCCTTCCAGTCCACCAGGGGCTTCCCCCGGAGGTGGGCCAGGGCCTTGGCCAGGGCCAGCCAGGCCTTGGCCCCCCTGGGGGAGAGGCCCATGCGGAGCCTTTTGTCCTCGGCGGTCAGGAAGGCCACGTGGGTGATGGCCTCCAGGGCTTCCTTGGCCACCCGCACCGCTTTGGCCTCCTCCTGGGCCTTTAGGAGGTCTACCTCCTGGGGCTCCGGCGCCTTGGGCTCCTCGGTGAGGATCCTGAGCCACACCTCCTGCCTGGGGGGGCGGAAGACGATGCGGGCGGTGAAGCGGTCCAGCTGGGCCTCGGGCAGGGGGTAGGTGCCCTCCAGCTCCAGGGGGTTCTGGGTGGCCACCACGAAGAAGGGCTCGGGGAGGGGGTGGCGCACCCCGCCGGCGGTAACCGCCCTTTCCTGCATGGCCTCGAGGAGGGCCGACTGGACCTTGGGCGGGGCCCGGTTGATCTCGTCGGCCAGGACCACCTGGGCGAAGATGGGCCCCTTGACGAACTCAAAGCGCCCCTCGCGGAAGACCTCGCTCCCCGTCAGGTCCTGGGGGAGGAGGTCGGGGGTGAACTGGATGCGCTTGTAGCTTAGGCCGCTCGCCCGGGCGAAGCTTTCCGCAAGAAGGGTCTTGCCCAGGCCCGGAACACCCTCCAGAAGGGCGTGCCCCCGGGCCAGGACCGTGGCCAGGAGGGCCTCAATGACCTCCTCCTGGCCGAAGAGGGCCTGGGCCAGGACCTCCCTCAGGCGCTCCAGGGCCACCTCAGCCCTCCTGGGCCCGGCTCTGGATGATCTTCTGGGCCAGGGGCGGGGGCACCTCCTGGTAGTGGCTGAACTCCAGGGTGTAGGCCCCGGCGCCGCCCGTGAGGCCGGGGAGGGCCTTGTAGTACTCCAGGACCTCGGCTAAAGGCACCTCGGCCCGCACGGCCGCCAGGGCCCCCTCCTGCTCCATGCCCAGGATCCGGCCCCGCCTGGCCTGCAGGTCGGAGAGGATGTCCCCCACCCGCTCCTGGGGGGCCAGGACCTTGATCTCGTAGATGGGCTCCAAAAGGGTGGGGCTCGCCTCGGCCATCACCTTCTTGAAGGCCATGCTGGCGGCGATCTGGAAGGCCAGGTCCGAGGAGTCCACCTCGTGGTAGGAGCCGTTGTAGACGATGGCCTTGAAGCCCATCACGGGGTAGCCCGCCAGAACCCCCTTCTTGGCCGCCTCCAGGATCCCCTTCTCTATGGCCTCCTGGTACTTGGAGGGGATGACCCCCCCGGTGATGCGCCACTCAAAGCCGTACTCGGGGGCAGGCTCGAGGCGGAGCCAGACGTCCCCGTACTGGCCGTGCCCCCCGGTCTGCTTCTTGTACTTGCCCTGGCCCTCGGCCACCCGCCTTATGGTCTCCCGGTAGGGCACCTTGGGCACGGAGAACTCCACCTCCACCCCGTAGTCGGCGAGCCTCTCCTTGGCGGTGGTGAGGTGGAGCTCCCCGTGGCCCCAGAGGAGGAGCTCGCCCGTCTCCTCCTGGCGCTCCAGCTTGAGGCTCGGGTCCTCCTCCAGAAGCTTCCTCAGGGCCTCGCCCAGCCTGGCCTCGTCCGTGCGCCCCTTGGGGTGGATGGCCACGGGCACGTTGGGCTCGGGGAGGCGGGCGAAGGGGATCTCCTCGCTCTCGGGCCTTTCCCCCTGCCAGAGGACCATGCCCCGGTGGAGGTTTTCCGCCTTGGGAAGGCCCAGGATGTAGCCCGCCTCCGCCCCCTCCACCTCGAGGAGGTCCTTGCCCATGGGGACGTAGAGGTGGGGAAGGCGGATGGTCCCCGCCTCGCTCATGAGGGCGTCCCCCGGCTTCAGCCTTCCCCGGTAGAGGCGGACGTAGGCCACCTGGCCCATGAAGGGGTCCACCTGCACCTTGAAGACCTTGGCCAGCGCCGGGCCTTCCCCGAAGCGCTCCTCTGGGGAGGGGAAGGCCTCCAGGATCAGGTCCAATAGGGGCAGGACCCCGATGCCCGTTGCCCCTGAGGCCAGGGCCACGGGGTAGAGGAGGCCCCGGCGCACCGCCTCGTGGAAGGCCTTCTCCAGGGCCTCGCCCGTCACCTCCTCCCCCTCCAGGTACTTCTCCAAGAGGCCCTCGTCGGTCTCCACGATGGCCTCCAGGACCTCCTGGCGGAAGCTTTGCACCCTCCTTTGCTCCCCTTCCGGGATGGGCACCTCCACTTCCTCCCCGTTTTGGTAGCGGTAGGCCTTCCCGTGGAAGACGTCCATGAGCCCCACCCACCTGCCCCCCTCGTAGAGGGGGAGGTCTATGGGGAGGATGTGGCCCAGGGTGCTTCGGAGGTCAGATAGAAGGGCGTAGTAGTCCCCGCCCTTGTCCAGCTTGGTGACCACCACCATCCGGGGAAGGCCCAGGCGCTCGGCCACGGTCCAGGCCCTTTCCGTCCCCACCTGGACCCCGTTTTCCGCCGAGACGGCCACCAAGGCGGCGTCGGCGGCCTCGAGGGCCCCCCGGATCTCCCCCACGAAGTCCCCGTAGCCGGGGGCGTCCAGGAGGAAGATGCGGTGCCCCCTGTGGCGCAAGGGGGCCACCCCGGTGCGCACCGTGGTGCGGTGAAGTTTGGCCTCGGGGGTGTAGTCCGTGGTGGTGGTGCCGTCCTCCACCCGGCCCATGCGGTCCTTGGCCCCCGTTTTGTAGAGAAGGGCTTCGGTGAGGGTGGTTTTGCCGCTTTGCGCGTGGCCCACCAGGGCGACGGTTCGGATCATGGTCCCTCCTTCTTGGTGCCCATAGTATAGGGCCAGGAAGGGGGCGATTGTCCCGGATGCTCTACGTGCCCAGGAGGCTTCTAGAGGAAACCCAGGCCCACCTCAGGCAGGAGTTCCCCAAGGAGGGGGTGGGCCTCTGGGGGGGGAGGCGGGAGGTGGAGCGGGTCATCCCCCTGCCCAACGCCCACCCCAGCCCCCTAACCGCCTACCTGGCCGAGCCCCTGGCCCTCCTCAAGGCCCTGAAGGCCCTGGAGAAGGAGGGGATGGCCCTTCTCGCCATCTACCACTCCCACCCCAAAGGCCCCGCCTTCCCCAGCCCCACGGACCTCCAGGAGGCCCGCTGGCGGGTGCCCTACGTCATCTTCGGCACCGACGGCTTCCGGGCCTTTCTCCTCCCCGAGGGCCGGGAGGTGGGGATCGTGGTCCTTTAGCCCCCGTAGAACCAGCCCGTGTCCCACATGACCAGGGGCCTGGCCTCGTACCGCACCCCGGCCTCCACCACCTGGGCCACCACCAGGCTGTGGTCGCCGCCCTTATAGAGGTGGCGCACCTCGGCCTCCAGCCAGTAGGGGAGCTCGGTGAGGAGGGGCAGGCCGAAGGTGGGGGAGGGCGCAAAGGGGTGGCCGTTGAGCCGGTCCCCCTCCCGGGTCGTGGGCTTGAAGAAGTCCTGGGCGATCCCCTTCTGGTCGTGGGCCAGGGTCATGAGGCAAAGCTTCCCCGTGCGCTCAATGAGGGCGTGGAGGCGGCTTTCCGCCTTGACCCCCAGGGCGATGAGGGGGGGCTGGAAGGAGGCCTGGGTCACCCAGTTCACCGTGCCCGCCGCCACCTCCTCTCCGTCCTGGGCCGTGAGGATGTAAAGGCCGTAGGTGAAGCTCCTCAGGACTTTCTTCTTGGCCTCGAGGTCCATACCCCGATTTTAGTCAGAGAGCAGGGCCTGCAAAAGGGCCTCGTGGATTTGGCCGTTGGTGGCCACGATGTAGCGGTGGCCCAGGCGGTAGGGCTTCCCCTCCAGGTCCGTGACCCTTCCCCCCGCCTCCTCCACCAACAGCCACCCTGCGGCCACGTCCCAGGGGTTCAGCTTCACCTCCCAGAAGCCCTCGAGGCGGCCCGCGGCCACGTAGGCCAGGTCCAGGGCGGCGGCCCCCGGGCGGCGCACCAGAAGCCCCCGCCTGAGGGCCCGCCCAAAGTAGATGAGGTTCTCGGCGTCCTTGGCCACGTCGTAGGGGAAGCCCGTGGCGAGAAGGCTTCCTAAGAGCTCGGCCCTTTGGGTGACCCGGATGGGCCTCCCGTCCAGGTAGGCCCCTTCCCCCCTCAGGGCGTAGAAGGTCTCCCCCCGGGCCGTGTCCATGACCACCCCCGCCTGGATGACCCCCTCGGCCTCGAGGGCCAGGGAGACCCCGTAGAAGGGGAAGCCGTGGGCGTAGTTGACCGTGCCGTCCAGGGGGTCCACGATGAAGCGCAGGGCCTTACTGCCCTCGCTCCCGCCCTCCTCGCCCAGGAAGCCCGCCTCGGGGAAGCGGCTTAGGAGAAGCTCCTTGATGGCCTCCTCGGACTCCCGGTCCGCCTGGGTCACCAGGTCCGTGGGCCCCGACTTGGTGCCCTGGGTGAAGCCCTTTTCCAGGTAGTAGAGGTGGATGCCCCGGGCCAGGCGGGCCGCTTCCAGCATGGAAAGGAGATGGGGGTGGTAGGGGTGGCGCCTGCCGATCACCCTCCCATCATACGGGCGAAAAGCGCCCTCAGCTTAGCCTCGCTCTTGACCCCGGGGGCCTCCTCCACGCCGCTGGCCAGGTCCACGCCGTAGGGGTTCAGGGCCAGGACCTCCTCCAGGTTCTCCGGGCCAATCCCCCCCGCCAGGATGACCCGCTTGCCGGTCTGGAGGAGGGGCCTCGCCCAGTCCCTGGGGTAGCCCTGGCCGCTTCCTGGGTTTTTGCTGTCCAGAAGGAGGGCGCTCGCCGGGTAGCTGGCCCACTCCGGCCTGGCGGGGCCTTCCAGGGCGAAGGCCTTGATGACGGGATAGAACGCGCCCACCCGCTCCGCCCACTCCGGGGGCTCGAGGCCGTGGAGCTGGGCCACCTGGAGGCGGGCCTTTTCCATGAGCCGCAGGACCTCTTCCGGGCCCTGGTCCCGGAAGACCCCCACCCGGGCCACGAAGGGCCCCAGGGCCTGGGAGATGGCCCGGGCCCTCTCTGGGTCCACCCGCCTCGGGGAGCCCGGGGCCAGGACGAAGCCCAAGGCCCAGGCTCCCAGGGACTCGGCCAGGAGGGCGTCCTCCAGGCGGGTGAGGCCGCAGATCTTTACCCGCACTTGCTGTAGCCGCACACCTGGCACTTCCAGCAGCCTTCCTCCCGCACCAGGGCCTTCTCCCCGCAGGAGGGGCAGAGGCCTGCCCCCTGGAGCTCCACGCCGCCCCCGGAGAGGGCGGGCAGGGGCTCCGCCTCGGCCTCTTCCTTAAGGCTTAGGCCCTTAAGCTCCTTGGGGATGGTCTCCAGGGCCACGGCGATCAGGTCCGCCTTGCTGGAGACCAGCCTCCCCTGGTAGGTGCCGTAAAGCCCGCCGTTGATGCCCCTCAGGGTGCGGATGATGGCCTCCGGGGGCACCCCGTACTGGAGGGCGATGGAGACCACGCGGCCCAGGGCCTCGGAGTCGGCGTTGGCCTCGTCCCCCGCCTTGCCCGAGGTGAGGATGACCTCTATGGGGTGGCCCTCGAGGACGTTCACCGTCACCAGGAAGCTCCGCTTGACCCCCTCGGGGGTGAGGAGCTTGACCATGTCCGTGAAGCCCATGAGGCGGCCTGGGCGCTCGTAGATGGGCTCCCCCGCTTTAGGTGCCCTAGGGGGGGCTTCCTCTAGCTTTGCTTCCTCGGCCCTTGCCTCCTGGGGTTTGGCCTTCCCCGTCTCCTTGGACTCCTTCTTCACCGTCAGCACCTGGAACTCCCGGGAGCCGTCCCGGTACACGGTGATCCCCTTGCAGCCAACGCGGTAGGCCTCGGCGTAGGCCTCCTCCACGTCCTCCACTGAGGCCTGGTTGGGCAGGTTGCACGTTTTTGAGATGCTATTCCCTGCGTACCCCTCGGCGTCGAAGGCCCGCTGCACAACCCCCTGCATGCGCACGTGGTCCAGGGGCGGGATGTCGTGGGCGCACTGGAAGACCTTCCGGATGGGCTCGGGGACGAAGGGGAGGTTCTGCACCGAGCCGTGCCCGTCCTTCTGGATCTCCTCCACGATCTTCTCCCAGTCCCACCTCCCGTCCTTGGCGAAGCCAGGGGCAGGCGGGTAGGCCTCCATGAGCTCCACGAAGAGGGGGTGGAGGAGGGGCTTGTACTCGCCGCCGATCCTGCGCCACACAAAGGGGCTGAAGACCGGCTCAATCCCCGAGGAAACCCCCATGAGCATGCTGGTGGTCCCCGTGGGGGCCACGGTCAGGACGGCCACGTTGCGCCTTGGCCTCACCCCCAGGGCCTGGAAGTACTCCCGGTGCGCCTCGTAGAGGGGGAAGACTCCCCTTTCCTTCGCCAGCTCTTCCGAGGCCTTGATGGCCTCCTCCCGCATGGCGGAGATGATCTCGTAGACCTTTTCCCTGGCCTCTTCGGAGGCGTAGGGGAGGCCCATCTTGATGAGGGCGTCAGCCAGGCCCATGACCCCAAGGCCCAGGCGGCGGAGGCTTTTGGCGGCCTCCTCGTTGTCCTTGAGGGCGAAGACGTTCACGTCCAGGACGTTGTCCAGGAAGCGGATAGCGGTGTGGATGTCCTTGCGGAACTCTTCCATCTGGAAGGCCCCGTCCTTCACGTAGGCCGCCAGGTTCAGGGCCCCCAGGTCGCAGGGTTCGCCCACGGTGAGTGGGATTTCACCGCAGTTGTGTGCAACTATCCCATTTGCTATGAGGCTGTGGGTAACGGGTTCGGTGAGGTCGTAAACAGGGGCCTCGCCGGCGGGCTCCACGCCGACCACCGTAGCCAGGAAGGGCTTGTGGTAGCTTCCTTTAGGCCGATCCTGCAAAAAGGCCAGGAGTTTGGCCTGCTTTTCCTCCTGCAGAAAGCCCACGATCTCGGCGAAAAGGTCCCTGTTCTCGGCGCCCAGGATGAGCTCGTACTGGGCGGCCACGGGGTAGGCCTTGAGCCCGCCCCTGCCATCGGGAAGCTCCTTCTGCCCCGCTTCCCGCCGCTTGTGGATCCTGCCGTAGATGCCCAGGTTGAGGAGGAGAAGCTGGACATCCTGCAGAAGGCCCTTGCTGGAGGAGGCCAGGCGCACCGTGGCGTCCTGCTTGCCGGGGTTGATCTGCACGGAGCCGTCGGCGCTGAAGAGGCCCTGGAGGAAGCCCACCACCGCCTCCCGGGGGGCCCGGAAGAGGCTTTCCGGCACCCGCTTTTCCGTGGCCTTGGCCGGCTTGACCCCCAGGGCCTGGAAGAACTCCGCCGGGATGCGCTTAAAGTGGAGGTGGTAGGTGTTGGAGTGGGTTTCCTGGAGGCTTCCGCCCCCGAACCAGTCCTGAAGGAGGTCGGGAAGCCAGGCCACCTGGGCAAAGTCCTGCCGGGAGAAGTAGAAGCCCACCCCGTCTTCGCGCAGGTAGCCGTCCCCCAAGAGCCAGCCCAGGGCCACCCCGAGCTCCCGGCTCCAGCGGGTGGGGAGGTGGCTGTACTGGGCCCGGACGTGGGCGCGGCCTCGGCCTCCCGCGGTGGCTACCCGCTCCTGGACCACCTCGAGGACCGCGGCGGGCAGGGCCTCCTCTTTGGGGAAGAGCCCCTCGCCGCTTTGCACCAGGATCCGGTCCCCGGGCTTCAGGCTTCCCGCTTCCCGGTAGCCCTCCGGGGTCAGAAGGAGGTGGTCCGGGGTGAGGGTGAGCTCCAGGCCCTCCCGGGTGGTGAGGCGCACCACGGGCTTGACCCCGGTGTAAAAGGCCCGGGCCGCCTTGCGCACCACCGTGCCCTGGGCGGTCTGGGGGAGGCCTAGGCCGCCGTAGGGAGCCCGGCGGTCGGTGACCAGGAAGAAGCTTTCCCCCTTCTTGGCCAGCTCCTCAATGGGCACCAGGCCGAACTCGGTGGGGATGCGGGTGGAGCCCACGAAGCAGGGGTTGGTGGAGCGGATCTGGTAGCGGGGCCCAAGCCCCTTCAGGGCGGAAAGCTCGTTGATGCGGTCTATGAAGATGAGGCCCGGCTCCCCCGTGGCCCAGGCGTGCCAGGCGATCTCATGCCAGAGCCACCTGGCGGGCACCTTGCCCCCGTAGAGGGGGATAGCCTTGGCCCCGTCCTCCCGCTCCGGCAGCTTGGGGATCTCCCCGGTGTAGGGGCCCTCGAGGGGGTAGGGGTAGTACTTGCCGGGGACCTCCACGGGGGTCACAGGCCAAAGGGCATCCTCTTCCAAGGCCCGCATGAAGGCCTCGGTGACCAAGACGGAGATGTTGAAGGTGGAGATGTCCCCTTCGGCTTTTTCCCGGTCCAGGTCCTTGGCGGTGAGGAAGTCCAGGAGGTCGGGGTGGTCAATGGCCAGGGTGGCCATCCCCGCGCCCCTGCGGGTTCCCCCCTGCCGCACCACCCGGAGCACCGGCGCGTAGACGTAGCGCAGGGTGGCCACAGGGCCCGCCTCCTCGGCGCCCAGGGCGGCCCACTCCAGGAAGTTGTCAAAGATCTCCAGGAGGAAGCTCACGGGGCCGGAGCTCGTCCCACCGCTTCCCCGGATGGGGGCCCCTTCGGGCCTTAGGAGGGAGAAGTCCACGTGGGGGGTGAGGCCCTGGCGGGCCAGGGCGGCCGCCTCCTTGGCCGCCTCCACGATCCCCCCCATGTCGTCGGGCACCAGGATGCGCTCCTTGGGGGGTTCCTTGACCACCAACACCCCGTAGCGCTCCGCCAGGGCCCGCATCTTTGGCGAAAGCTCCCCGTAGACCACCCGGGTGAAGTTCTTGAGGGCGATCTCCTCCTTTTCCCCCTCGGGGTTGGTGGGGGGGCGCATGAGGCCCCGGATGAAGTCCTCGAGGTCCCGGTGCTCCGCCGAGAGGTAGGCCACCCCCCGCACCTCCCGACGCTTGCGCTTTCCCTTGGAGCGGTAGGGGTCCAGGTTGACCCCGTTCCCGCCCCCCACCTTGGTGACCAGGGCCAGCTTCTTGGCCACCTCCATGATGCCGGCGAAGCTCTCCGGAGGGTTCTCGGTGGCTCCCTGGACGAAGCAGTTGAGAAGGTTGCCGTGGGCCGTGCCCGCCCCCGCCAGGATGCGCCCGCCGGGGGAGAAGCGCTTCGTGCTCATGAGCTCGTAGAACTTCTCCTCCCAGTAGGCCCTTTCCTCGGGCTTTTCGGGCTTGGCGATCTCCCGGGCCACGCGGCGGAACATGCCCAGGATGTCCCCGTCCCCGGGTTGCAGGTACTGCCTTTTGGCGATGGCCTGGGCGTGCTCGTCAAAGAAATGGCGCTCCATAACCCTCCTTATCCCCCCATATCTTGGGGCTAGCGGGGAAGATGGTACAACCTATTGGGCTTTCATGGCAAGTGGGGGGGCTCACATTGACGGGACTCCCCAAGCCTACCAGAATGGGAAGGATGCGCGCCGCTTTCCGCACCCTGGGGTGCAAGGTGAACCAGGTGGAGACCGAGGCCCTCCTGGGCTTCCTCAAGGCTCTGGAGCCGGAGGTGGTGCCTGTGGAGGCCGGGGGGGCGGACCTGGTGGTCATCAACACCTGCGCCGTCACCACCACCGCCGAGGCCGACGCCCGCAAGGAGATCCGCCGGGCCAGGCGGCACAACCCCGAGGCCTTCATCGTGGTCACCGGCTGCTACGCCGAGCTTTCCCCCGAGGAGGTAGAGGCCCTGGGGGCGGACGCCGTGGTGCCCAACGCCCGCAAGGCCGAGCTTCCCAAGGTGATTCTGGAACGCTTCGGCCTGCCCTCGGACCCCATCACCACCCCGCCCAACGAGTTCTGGGGGGCGGGGGAGCGGGGGCTTTTGAATAGCCGGGTCCGGGCCTTCCTCAAGGTGCAGGACGGGTGCCAGGCGGGGTGCGCCTACTGCATCATCCCTAGGCTTAGGGGCAAGGAAAGGCACCGGGACTACCGGGAAGCCCTGGCCGAAGCCGAGGCCCTCCTCCGTGTGGGCATCAAGGAGATCGTCCTCACCGGGGTGCGCCTCGGGAGCTACCGGGGCCACCCCAGGGGCCTGGCGGGCCTGGTGGAGGACCTCTACCACCTGGGGGCCAAGGTGCGCCTTTCCTCCATTGAGCCCGAGGACACGGGGGAAGAGCTCCTAAGGGTCATCGCCCGCTACGCCCCAGAGGTCCGCCCCCACCTCCACCTCTCCCTGCAGACGGGCTCGGACCGCCTCCTCAAGCTCATGGGCCGCCGCTACGATAAGGCCTACTACCGGGCCCTGGTCCAGAGGGCCTACGAGCTCATTCCCGGCTTCGCCCTCACCACCGACGTGATCGCCGGCCTGCCCACGGAGACCGAGGAGGAGCACCGGGAGACCATGGCCTTTCTGGAGGAGCTCAGGCCCACCCGGGTCCACGCCTTCACCTACACCCCCAGGCCCAAGACCAGGGCCGCCTCCATGCCCCAGGTGCCCATAGAGGTGAGAAAGCGCCGCACCCGGGAGCTCATCGCCCTGGCCCAGCGCCTGGCGGAGGAGCGCATAAGGCCCAAGCTGGGGGGAGAGGTGGAGGTCCTGGTGGAAAGGAGGCAGGGCGGGTTCCTCCTGGGCCACACCCCGGACTACTACGAGGCCCGCCTCGAGGGCCAGGCCCTCCCCGGCGAGACGATCTTGATGGCGGTGGAGGGGGTGGAGGGGTACACCCTCCTCGGGCGGGTGGTGGAGGTCAGGGAAAAGGCCTCTCCCGCCCTGCCCCTGGCCCGCTAGAATGGTCCCATGGACTGCGTCTTCTGCCGCATCATCGCCGGGGAGCTTCCCGCCAGAAAGGTCTACGAGGACCAGGGCTTCGTGGCCTTCCACGACATCCGCCCCCGGGCCCCGGTCCACGTCCTGGTGGTGCCCAAGGAGCATGTGGCGAAGCTCTCCGACTACCCCGACGACGAGGTGGGGGAGAGGAAGCTGGGGGCCCTGTTCCGAACCGCCAACCGGGTGGCCCGGCTTCTGGGCCTGGAGGGCTACAAGGTCCAGGTGCACGTGGGGGAAAAGGGGGGGCAGGAGGTCTTCCACGTACACGTCCACGTCATGGGGGGCTAGGCCTCTGCGGCCCCGTGGGGCTTGAGGCTGGCCTCCTCCACCCCCGCCTTGTCCATCACCTCCTCCGCCACAAGGATGGGAGCCCCCGCCCGCAGGGCCAGGGCCATGGCGTCGGAGGGGCGGGCGTCCACCTCCAGCTCAATGCCCCGGTGCTCCAGGATGAGCCGGGCGTAGAAAGTGCCGTCTTTGAGGTCTATGATCTCCACTCGCTTCAGTTTGGCCTGGAGCATGTCCATCACCGAAAGGAGGAGGTCCGGGGTGAGGGGGCGGGGGGGCTTTTCCCCCTGGAGGGCCACCATAATGTGATGGGCCTCGAGGGGGCCGATGACGATGGGCAGAAGCTTGTCGTTCTCCGCCCTGAGGAGGACCACCACGCTACCGTTCTGGGGGTCCACGCCCAGGGTCTCTATCTTGGCGCTCAGCATGCCTTCAGTATAGACTGGCGGCGTGAGGACCTACCCTGTGGAGATCGCCGGGGTAAGAAGGGAGCTTCCCATCGTCCAGGTGGGGCCGGATGTGGCCGTGGCCCTCCTCAACCTCCTGGGGGACACCGAGCTCACGGAGGCCGCCGCCGAGGAGCTGGCCAAGCGCCTGCCCCCCGAGGCGGAGACCCTGGTCACCCCCGAAGTCAAGGCGGTGCCCCTGGCCCACGCCCTTTCCCGCATCACCGGCAAGCCCTACGTGGTGGCGCGAAAGACCGAGAAGCCCTACATGATCAACCCCATAAGCCGCCAGGTCCTCTCCATCACCACGGGCAAGCCCCAGCTTCTGGTGCTGGACGGGGCTGACGTCCCCCTGATCCGGGGGAAAAAGGTGGCCATCGTGGACGACGTGGTCTCCACGGGCTCCACCCTCTCGGGCCTCAGGGAGCTCATAGAGAGCGTGGGTGGGCAGGTGGTGGCCGTTTTGGCGGTCTTCACCGAGGGCACGCCCCGCCAGGACGTGATCGCCTTGGGCCACCTGCCCCTTTTCAAGCCGGAGTAGGAGGGCGGTATGGAAACCTATCCCATCACGATCGGCGGCGTCACCCGGCACGTGCCCCTCATTGAGCCCCTTCCCGGGCGGCGCATTCCCCTGGTGGAGTTTCTGGGGGACCCGGAGCTGGTGCGGGCGGCGGCCGAGGCCCTAAAGCCCCTGGTGCCCAAGGACACCGAGGTCCTCTTCACCACCGAGACCAGCCCCATCCCCCTCACCCACGTCCTGGCGGAGGAGATGGGCCTCCCCTACGTGGTGGCCAGGAGGCGGCGCCGCCCCTACATGGAGGACCCCATCATCCAGGAGGTGGAGACCCTGACCCTGGGGGTGGGGGAGGTCCTCTGGCTGGACCGCCGCTTCGCCGAGAAGCTCCTTAACCAGAAGGTGACCCTGATCTCCGACGTGGTCTCCAGCGGGGAGACCATGAAGGCCATGGAGAAGGTGGTCCTCCGGGCCGGGGGGCACGTGGTGGCCCGCATCGCCGCCTTCCGGCAGGGGACTCCGGGCCTCGAGGTCCTCACCGTGGCCGAGCTCCCGGTGCTGTAGCCCGAAGCGCCCAGGGCTTTACGGGTTCCAGCCCACCTGGGTATTTTGGACGGGGGGCGTTTATGAAGCTGAGTTGGAGCGTGGGTGTGTTGCTGGCGGTGGGCGGCTGGGCCTGGGCCGCTTTTTCCGATATTCCTCCTGGGCCCCTGGCCGAGCAGGTGGAGGAGGTGGCGCAGGCTGGCTGGCTTCAGGGCTACCCCGATGGCACCTTCCGGGGTCAGGAGCCCCTGAACCGCTACCAGCTGGCGGGCGCTTTGGGGCGGGTTTTGCGGGACCTTGGGGTGGAGGCCAAGCCTGTGGCCTTCAAGGACGTCCCCCCGGGCCACTGGGTCCTGGAGCCCCTGGCCCTGGCGGTCACCTGGGGGCTGGTGGCCGGTTACCCCGACGGCACCTTTCGCGGCCAGGAGCCCCTGACCCGGGCGGCCTTGGCGGTGGTGCTGGCCCGCCTGGCCGAGCGGCTGGGCGCGGACAAGGAGGCGCCTTTACCCTGGGACGTGCCCAAGGACCACTGGGCGGCTTCCGCTGTGCGCAAGGTGGTGGGCTTAGGCTTGATGGCCCTGAATCCCGATGGCTCCTTCGGGCTGAATGCGGTGGTGAACCGCTACCAGCTGGCCATGGCCTTGGCCGCCCTGAAGCCGTGGGTGGAGGCGCGCCGCAGCTCCCCCAGGCAAGCTGAGAAGGCCCAGCAGGTCCCCCAGCCCGCCAAGGCTCCAGAAGCTTTGCCTTCCGGTTCCTCTGCAGAGACCTTGGACCTGGCTGCCCGGTGGGTGGGGATGATGCGGGGCCAGGTGGTGGCGTTGGGGGAGAAGGTGTACTCCCTAGCCCCTGAGGGGGTGAAGGAACTGGGTCCGGGTTCTGGGGACGCGGTTCTGCCGCCATGGCGCCTTGTGGGAGGGGCCTTGGAGGACGGAAAGAACCGGTACGTTCCCTTGGGGCAGGGAGGGGGTAAGGAGGTGTTGCCCGCCGTCTTCCGCCGCATGCGTTCCGGGCACCTGACCTTGGACCCCTCGGGGAACTACCTTCTTTTGGTCAGCGCCGAGCCCCTCTGCGACTGCCAGAGCCGGGTGGTGCGCCTGGCCCTGCTCCTGTCCAGCCCGGTGGGCCTTTATGCGGAATACGTTTACCTTCTAGACCAGCCTGGCAACCGGGTAGTGGGGGTAGCGTGGCCGGAGCCCAAGAACCTGCTGGTCTTGGAGGAGGGCGGTGACCGGGCGCTTCTTTACCGCCTCAACCTGAACGCCGGGGAGGATATCGCCTTCACCACCTGGGATGAGGGCGGCTTGGAGGAGCGCACGCCTTTGCCGGTGAGGCCGGTGACCAAGGTGCTCCTGGCCGAGCTTCCTTTGAAAGGGGCTAACGGGGTCGCTTTGGAGGGTAAGGACCGCCTCCTCACCGTGGTGGAGGGGAAGCTGGTTCGGTTTCAGCTCCCCAGCGCTCTTTGGTAGGCGTACACCTCCGCTCGGAGGCCCAGCCTCCGGGCGGCCTCCACGTTTTCTGGGTCGTCGTCCAGGTAAAGGGTCTCCTCGGGCTTCAGGCCCATGGCCTTTAGGGCCAGGAGAAAGGCCTCGGGGTTGGGCTTGGCCACCCCGAGCGAGGTGGAGGCGAAGAACCCCTCCACGTAATGGGCCAGGCCGTGGTGGGCCAGGCTCTCTTGGAGGCTGGGCAGGGTGTTGGAGAGGACCCCGATTTTTAGGCCCCTGGCCTTGAGGGCCCGTAGGAGGGCCTCCGCTCCCGGGGCCCGCTTCATGAAGCGGTAGTAGCGCCAGGGCAGGAGGCGCTCCTGGGGAAGGTTAAGCGCCTCGGCCGCCTCGGCCACCAGGCGGCGCCAGAGGGCCTCCTCCTCCTCCAGGGTCCTCACCGCTAGGCTCCGCACCGCCTCCTCCAGGGTCCGCATCCCCCGGGCCAGGACGGCCAGGCTCCGCTCAAGCCCCGCTCCATAAGCGGCCAGCTCCAGGGCCTTTTTGTAAAGGGCTTCCTCGTCCAGAAGGAGGAGCACCCCGTCCCGGTCCAGAAGGGCTCCCCGCATGGGGTGAGTCTAGCACCAAAGCCGGCTTCAGGCGACGGGCCAAACCCCCCTTTCGCTGGCTAGGTGGGCCACGGGCACATCCCAGGGGTCCCTGGGCAGGCGGGGAAGGAGGAGGGCCTCCGGCACCACCCCCAGGGTTTCCGCCCGCACCGAGGCCAGGAAGCGGTCGTAGTAGCCCTGGCCGTGGCCTAGGCGGTACCCCTCCCGGTCAAAGGCCAGGCCTGGCACCACCACCAGGTCCAGGACCCCGGGGTCCACGGGGGGGGTGGTGGGCTCCAGGAGGCCAAAGGGCCCCGGGGCCAGGGGGCCAAAGGGGTGAACGGTAAGCCCCTGCCCCGCCACCTTGGGCAGGTAGTAGCGGGCGGGGTAGCCCTCGAGGAGGGGGGTGAGGTCCAGCTCGTGGGGAAGGGGGTGGTAGAGGAGGATGTTCCCGAAGCCCCGGGCCCTTAGCCAGGGGAGGAGGGCCTTCAGGACCTCCTCGGCCAGGGCCTTCCGGTCCAGGGAGCGCCAGACGCGGCGGGCCCAGCGCCTGAGGGCGGCTTTGTCCACGGGGGGAGGGTACCACTCGGGGGCCTTGACACTCAATGGCTTTGAGTGTCAGAATGGCGGGAGGAGGGTAAGGGTATGCCGGTCTACGTGTACAAGGGCCTGGAAACCGGAAACTACTACGAGTTTGAGCAGGGCTTCCACGATGAGCCCCTCAAGGCGCACCCGGAGACGGGGGAGCCCTTGAAGCGGGTCATCACCCCGCCCGCCATCATCTTCAAGGGCTCGGGCTGGCACGTGAAGGACTACGCCAAGAAGGGCTCGGAAAAGTCGGAGTCTTCGGAAAAGTCGGAGTCTTCGGAAAAGAAGGAGTAGGGCCTTTCGCCGGGGGCCTGGGGTTAGCCCCAGGCCTTATACTTTTTTCATGCTGAACCTGGTGAGCCTTGTCTTGATCCTCCTGGGGGTGGGCCTCCTCTTCACCCCAAGGAGGCGCCTGGCCCCGTCCCTCCTGGGGCTTGGGGGTTTGCTCCTCCTTCTGGCCAACAGCTTTGTGGTGGTGCCGGCGGGGCACGTGGGGGGGGTCTTCAACATCCTGAGGGGGGTCCAGGACAGGCCCCTTTACGAGGGGGTCCACTTCGTGGTGCCGGGACTGCAGCAGGTGGTCCTCTACGATGCCCGCGTCAAAGAGGTGACCCTTTCCGCCCCCCACGAGGGAGAGAGGCGGGCGGACACCTCCATTCGGGCCCGCTCCAAGGAGGGCCTGGAGATCGGGGTGGACGTGACGGTCCAGTACCGGATCCTCAAGGACCGGGCCCCTAAACTCCACCAGGAGGTGGGGCCAGGGTACCTGGAGACCCTGATCGTGCCCCAGGTGCGCTCCAAGGTGCGGGACGCCGTGGGTCTCTTCAACGCCGCCGAGCTCATCAGCACCCAGCGCACCGCCCTGGAGACCTCGGTGATCCAGGGCCTCGAGGAAACCCTCCGCCAGTACCACATTGAGCTAATCTCCGTCCTCCTGCGGGAGATCCGCATCCCCGAGGCCGTGGCCAAGGTCATTGAGGAGAAGCAGACCGCCGAGCAGCAGGTGCAGATTGAGATCAACCGCCGCAAGCAGGCGGAGATCGCCGCCGAGCGCCGGGTCATTGAGGCCAAGGGGGAGCGGGACGCCGCGATCCTTCGGGCTGAAGGCGAGGCCAAGGCCATTGAGCTCAGGGGCCGGGCCCTGAAGAACGCCCCCGAGGTGGTCCAGCTCACCTTCGCCGAGAAGCTGGCCCCCGGGGTGCAGACGGTCTTCGTCCCCTCCACGGGGAACTTCCTCCTGGACCTCAGGGGCCTGGAGAGGCCGTCCCGCTAGGGGCTACCCGGTCCCCGGGGCGTAGGGCGAGGAGGCCCTCCCGCACCTCCAGGACCCCCCGGTAGGCGGTGCCGGGGCTCACGCTCTCCCCGGGCCGCAGGTGGGCCACTTTGAGGACCCGCCCCTCCCCGTCCAGGAAGGCCACCACTACGGGGAAGCGGTACCCCTCGGCGCTGAAGGGGGCGTCCGTGGCCTCGGGGAAGAGGTAGAGGAGGGCCTCGAGGCCCTCCTGCCGCAGGCCCAGGCCCCGGGCCCAGGCCTCGGGGGTGCGGGCCAAGCGGCCCTTGAGGAGGCGGGGGCCCTCCTCCGTCTCCACCAAAATCCCTGTGGGCGGGGGCGGCCCGGGGTAGCGCCTGGCCGCCAGGAGGTAGCCCAATAGGGAGAAGACCGAGAGGAGGATGAGGAGGGCGAAGGCGGCTAGGGGGAAGAGGGGGTTTCGTTCCACGGCTTGGGCCAGAGCTTGAGGGCCTCGCCCCCCACCCTAGCTCCCTCCTTGAGGCCTCGGCGGCGGAACCAGCCCTGGTTGACCTCCAGGGCCCCCTGGTAGACCACCCCGGGGTAGTAGACGGGGCAGGGGTCGGCTCGGCAGGGCTCCATGTCCAGGATGCGGAGGATCACCCCCTGGCGGTCAAAGAAGGCGATGGAGAGGGGGATCAGGGTGTTCTTCATCCAGAACCCCCCCGCCGTGGGGGCGGGGAAGAGGAAGACCATGCCCTCGTCCTCAGGCAAAGCCTTGCGGAACATGAGGCCTTGGGCCTGGCGCTCGGGGGTGTCGGCCACCTCCACCTTGAGGAAGTGGCGCTTTCCCCCCTGCTCCACGTAGAGGGTGCTCTTGGGAAAGGTCAGGCCCTGGGCCAGGGCCAAGAGGAAGAGGCCCAGGGCTAGGTACCCCACCGCGGCCTTTGCCGCGGTGGGGACCCCAGAAAAGCCCTTCCACAGCCCCGGCTTGGGCACCCTATGTCGCAAAACCAACGTGCGGGCACTTAAGGCGGCGCGGAGGGGGGCCATGGGGCCATTATGGCAGAAGGGGGAGGAGGTGGGCCTGGATCCTCTGGGCCACGGCCTCCACGCTCTCGGTGGCGTCCAGGACCACGAAGCGGTGGGGCTCCTCCTTGGCCAGGAAGAGGTAGCCCTCCCGCACCCTTTGGAAGAAGGCGAGGCCTTCCCGCTCCAGGCGGTCGGGGTCCTTCACCCGCCTTAGGGCCTCCTCCGGGGGGAGGTCCAGGAGGAAGGTGAGGCGGGGGGTGAGGCCCAACGTGGCCTCCTTGGCCACCTCCAGAAGCCAGGGGAGGGGGAGGCCCCGGCCAAAGCCCTGGTAGGCCAGGCTGGAGTCCAGGTAGCGGTCGGAGACCACCCAAGCCCCAGCCTCGAGGCTAGGGAGGATCACCTTGCGCACGTGCTCCGCCCGGTCGGCGCTGAAGAGGAGGTACTCCGCCTCCGGGGAGAGTTCCCCTCTAAGGAGGAGGTCCCGCACCCCAGGAAGCCCCCCGCCGGGCTCCCGGGTGAGGACCACCGGAAGGCCCCTCCCCTCCAGGAAGGCGGCGAGAAGCTTCGCCTGGGTGGACTTGCCGCTTCCGTCCAGGCCCTCGAGGGTCAGGAAGAGGCCCGCCATCTAAAGCCCCGTGGGGTGGTCCAGGAAGACCCAGGGGAGGCCAAAGCGCTCGTAAAGGTGTTGGGCCAACGCCTTGACCCCGAAGGTCTCCGTGTCGTAGTGCCCGGCGTAGATGACGTTGAGGCCCCGCTCAAAGGTCTCGTGGAAGACGGCGTGCTTGGGCTCGCCGGTGATGAAGAGGTCGGCGTCCACCTTAGGAAGGAGGCCCGTGCCCGAGCCCGAGACGATGATGACCGTCTCCACCTGGTCCAGTCCCCCCTGGTGCACCAGGGGCTGCATCCCGGTCAGCTGGCCCAGGCGGTCGGCCACCTGGAGGAGGGGGGTGGGCAGGGGAAACCGCCCCCTCACCCCCACGTCCCAGGGGGTCAGGTCCAGAAGCCCCAGGTCCCGGGCCAGGACGAAGTTGTTGCCCACCTCCGGGTGGGCGTCCAGGGGCAGGTGGGCGGCGTAGAGGTTGATCCCCCCCTGGAAGAGGAGCGCAAGCCGCCTTTTGTGGTGGCCCACGATGGGGAAGGGCCGGCCCCAGAAGAGGCCGTGGTGGACCAGGAGGAAGTCCACCCCCTCCTCCAGGGCCTTGCGGAAGATGGCCTCGCCCGCGTCCACCGCCGCCCCCACCTTGGTCACCCGGGGCTTCCCCTCCACCTGCAGGCCGTTGAGGGAGGGGTCCTGGGGGAAGGCCTCGAGGTCCAGGTACCCGTTCAGGTAGCGCACCAGCTCGTCCCGGTCCACGGGGCCAGCTTACCGGAAAAGGGCGCCCCTTGCGGGCGAATGACCGGTCAGTATCATGGGGGCATGGAACCGGAAATCCTTTACAGGTTTCGCTTCCTCTCCGACCTCACGCCCGGCCCTGAGGGATTGCCCCTTTTCCTCCTCACGGACATCGTGGAGGGCGATCCGCCCCGCTACCGCACCCGCCTGGCCCTTTACGACGGCACCTTGCGCTTCCTCACCCAGGAGGAGGCCAGAAAGCCCCGCTACCAGGCCCCTCACGTCTACTTCCTGCGCAGGGTGGGGGAAGGCCAGGAGCTCTTCCGGCTGGACCTTCGGGGCGGGGAGGCGGAAAGGCTCACCGAGACGGCGGGGGTTCTGGACTACGCCCTGGGCCCCCAGGGCCAGGTGGCCTTCCTGGCCCTTAAGGAGGCCCCCAGGCCGGGAACCCCCCGGGTCTTTGAGGGCTGGCCCTTCAAGTTTGACGGCAAGGGGCTCCTTCCCGAGGGGCAGGTGGCCCTTTACCTCCTAAAAGACGGGGAGAAGCGCCTTCTCCTCTCCCGCTACCCCGCCCCCAAGGAGATGGTCTTCGCCCCCGAAGGCCTTTACCTGGTGATGCCCGAGGACCTGAAGGCCCAGAGGGAGGGGCGGGACACCCTTTTCCTCCTGGAGGAGGGGGGCCTGAGGAAGGTCTACGGGGGCGTGGGCCCCATCCAGGCCCTGGAGTGGAGCCCGGAAGGCCTCTTCTTCCTGGGCCACGCCTTTGAGCGGGGCGGGGGGACGGAGGCCAGGCTCTACCACCTCCAGGAGGGAAGGGCCCGGGTCCTCCTGGAGGGGAGCCTAGGGAACTCCATCAACTCGGACCTGCGTTTTGGCGCCCACGCCCAGGGGCCCAGGTGGGGGGAAGACGGGGTCTATCTGGTGCGCACGGAGGCGGGGGAGGCCAGGCTCTGCCGGGTGGGCTTGGACGGGCGGGCCGAGGCCCTGCCCGCGGGGGGGAGCGTCCTGGCCTTCGCCAAGACGGAGAAGGGGCTTTTCCTCCTCACCGAGGACTTCACCCGCCCGGCCCGGCTGGAGGGGCCTTTGGGAACCCTGGACCCCAACGAGGGGCTTGCCCTGCCCGAACCCCTTTACACGGCCTGGGAAAGCCCCAGGGGGCACGTGGTCCCGGGCTTTGTCCTCCTGCCGGAAGGGGAAGGCCCCCACCCCTTGATCCTCTACATCCACGGGGGGCCCCACACCGCCTTCGGCCGGGCCCCCATGCTGGAGCTGGCCCTGTTCCAGAAGGCAGGCTACGCCGTGGCCTTCGCCAACCCCAGGGGCTCCACGGGCTACGGCCAGGACTACGCCCTCCTGGAAGGGGCCTGGGGGGAGCGGGACGAGGAGGACCTCCTGGGCTTTTTGGACCACGTCCTGGCCCGCTTCCCCCTGGACCCTGAGCGGGTGGGGGTGGCGGGGGGAAGCTACGGGGGGTACATGGTGAACTGGCTCACCGCCCGCCACCCCCATCGCTTCCGGGCGGCGGTGACCGACCGGAGCATCTGCAACTGGTTTAGCTTCTTTGGGGCCAGCGATATCGGCCCCCGCTTCACCTTCCTGGAGCTTTTCGCCACGCCTTGGGAGGCCCCTGAGGTCCTGTGGGAGAAAAGCCCCCTGCGCCTGGCCCACCAGGTGAAGACCCCCACCCTGGTGGTGCATGCCGAGCAGGACCACCGCTGCCCCATAGACCAGGGGGAGGCCTGGTACACGGCCCTCCTCCACCTGGGGGTGAAGACCCGCTTTTTCCGGGTGCCCGAGGAGGGGCACGAGCTTTCCCGCTCCGGCAGGCCCGACCGCCGAGTAGCCCGGCTCAGGGCCTACCTGGACTGGTGGCGGGAAAACCTCTAGGCCTGGTTTTCCGCTATTGGCTCCGGGATAGGGCCGAAGGTCTCTTCGTAGCGGGCTACGTTTTCCGCCAGGCTCCTGAGGAGGGCCTTGGCGTGCTGGGGGCTGGTGATGATGCGGCTCACCACCAGGGCCCCGCCCTGGGGCTGGAGAAGGGCGAAGTCCAGGATGAACTCGTTCTTGGTGTGGGCGATGAGGGCCAGGTTGGTGTAGCGGCCGATGGCGGTGTCCTTGTCAATCTGGATGTCCAGCTTCAGCTCGTTCATGCTAAGGCCTCCGTGATCTGGGGCAGCGCTCGCTTTAAGGCCAACCGCGCCCGGCCCAGGCTCCGCACCCCGTCCAGAAAGAGGAGCAGGTGGTGGCCGGGTAGCGGAGCCAGGAGGAGCACCCCCTCCGGGTACTCTACCATGACCTCCTCTAGACCCTCCTGGCCCAGGGTCTGGCCCAGGGCCTTGGCGGTGCCCAGGACGGTGGCCGCCCGGGCGGAGAGGAGGCTGGGATCGGGGGCCCCCTCCTCCCGTACCTCTTCCACCACGAAGCCGTCCTCGCTGAGGAGCGCGGCCACCCGAACCCCCTTGGTGGCCTTTAGTTCCTGCAGGGCTTCTCTCACCACGCCTCCTAGAGATTCTCTAGCTTAAGGGCGATGCGGGAAAGCTCCTGGCCGACGGCCTTTCGGTCCATGCCCCGTTCCAGCACCGCCCCCAGGAGGTAGTTCCCCACCTTCAGGGCCAGGACCTCGAGGCCCTCGGTGGCCATGGTGAAGCGGCGCACCTCCCCGCCCAAGGCCTCCGCCAGCGGGGCCATGTGCCGGGCCAGGGAGGCCAGCTCTGCCGCCAGCACCTCGGCGGAAGGGGTTCCCCGGCCCAAAGCCTCAATGACCAGGCCGTCCAGGCCCGTCAGCACCGCCCGCTTCACCCCAAGGGGAGCCAGGCTTTCTAGGTAAGCCATCCCGTCACCTCTCCTAGGGCGCTTCCTACCCTAGCTGCCTGGAGCCGGGCCTGGCCCAGGTTGGCCTCCGGGCTCAGGAGGAGAAGGAGGAAGAGTTCTTTGCCCAGCATCCGGGCATAGCCTACCACAGGGCTTGCCCCCACCCAAAGCTCCTGAAGGGTAGGCGAACCCAGGGCGCTGGCGTAGGCGGCCCTGGCCTGGCGGAGGAGGGCGGCGTGCTCGGCGATGGCGGCCTCCAGGTCCACCCGGCGCCTTTTAACCCCTTCCACCAAGAGGCCTTCCAGGTTGCCGATGGCGGCGGCGTGGGCCCCTTCCACCCGGTATAGGAGCTCCTGAAGGAGATCTTCCACGCGCTTTTCCATCTGACGGTCCAAAAGCCCTGGGCAGCTTCCCAGCATGGGGTGGTATTAGAGGGGCTTTCGCCCCTCCAGAGCCCGGCCCAGGGTCACCTCGTCCACGTACTCCAGGCTGCCCCCCACGGGCAGGCCGTAGGCCAGGCGGGTGGCCTTCACCCCCCGCTTTTTCAGCTCCTCGGCCAGAAAGAGGGCGGTGGCCTCCCCCTCCACGGTCATGGAGGTGGCCAGGATGACCTCCCGCACCTCTTGGAGCCTCGGCCAGAGGCTTTCCAGGTTGAGGTCCTTGGGCCCCACGCCCTCCAAGGGGTTCAAAGCCCCGCCCAGCACGTGGTAGACCCCGGAAAACTCCCCGCTCCGCTCTAGGGCGTAGAGGTCGGCCACGGTCTCCACCACCGCCAAAAGGGCGCGGTCCCGCCCTTCGTCCTGGCAGATGGGGCAGAGCTCCCCCTCCGCCAGGTTGCCGCAGACCCGGCAGACCCCGAGGTCCCTAAGGGCCGCCAAGCCCTCCTTGAGCTCCTCGGCCACCTCCTTGTGGAAGGCCAGAAAGAGGGCCAGCTTCTGGGCGGTCTTGGGGCCGATGCCGGGAAGGCGGGAGAGGGCCCGGGCGAGCTTGAGGAGGCTTTCTGGGTAGCGCATGGGCTAGAGGAGCTTCCCCAGCATGTCCCCCACCCCGCCCAGCTCCCGGGCCATCTCCTTCTCTGAAAGCTCGTGGGCCTTCTTCTGGGCGTCCTGGATGGCCACCAAAAGGAGGTCCTCCAGGCCCTCGAGGTCGTCCTGAAAGGCCTTCAGGACCTCGGGCTTGAGGCGCAGGGCCAGGATCTTGCCGTGGCCATTGGCCTCCACCTCCACCAGGCCCTGGGCCGTGCCCACCACGGTCATCCTCTCCAGGCGCTCCTGGACCTCGGCCGCCTTCTTCTGGGCTTTCTGGGCTTCCTTCAAGAGCTTCTGCAGGTTCATGCTCCCTCCCCTCTGAGTATAGTGGAAGCCATGGAGCGCCCAAGAAGGCTACGTTCCCCCCTCCTGAGGCCCTTGGTGGCCGAGGTGGAGCTCTCAGCGAAGCACCTCGTCCTCCCCCTTTTCGTGAAAGAGGGGGGAGAGAGGGAGGAGGTCCCCTCCATGCCCGGGGTCTTCCGCCACCCCCTTTCCGAGCTTCCCCGGGTGGGGGAGGAGGCCCTTAAGGCGGGCCTGGGCGGGGTGATCCTCTTTGGGGTGCTCCCGGAGGCGGCCAAGGACCCCCTGGGGAGGGGCGCCTACGCCGAGGAGGGGGTGGTCCAGCGGGCCATCCGTCTCCTCAAGAGGGAGCTCCCCGAGCTTCTCGTCATGGCCGACACCTGCCTTTGCGAGTACACGGACCACGGCCACTGCGGCGTGGTCCGGGAAGGCCCCCTGGGCTTTTACGTGGACAACGACGCCACCTTGGAGCTCCTCGCCAAGACCGCCCTCTCCCAGGCCCAGGCGGGGGCGGACGTGGTGGCCCCGAGCGCCATGATGGACGGGCAGGTTAAGGCCATCCGCCAGGCCTTGGACGGGGCGGGGTACGCCCACGTGCCCATCCTCTCCTACGCGGTGAAGTACGCCTCCGCCTTCTACGGCCCCTTCCGGGAGGCGGCGGGGAGCGCCCCCCAGTTCGGGGACCGCGCGGGCTACCAGATGGACCCCAAGGCGGGGCTCTGGGACGCCCTGAGGGAGGCGGCCTTGGACGATTTAGAAGGCGCCGACATGCTCATGGTGAAGCCCGCTCTGCCCTACCTGGACGTCCTGCGGGAGCTCAAAGGCCGCTTCGCCAAGCCCCTCTTCGCCTACCAGGTCTCCGGGGAGTACGCCATGCTGAAGGCGGCGGCCCTGAAGGGGTGGCTGGACGAAAGGCGGGCGGTTTTGGAAAGCCTCTACGCCCTCCGCCGGGCCGGGGCCCAGGGGATCCTCACCTACTACGCCCTCGAGGCCGCCCGCTGGCTCAAGGAAGCTTAGACGGCCTCTCCTCTGGGCGCGGGGATGCCTCCGGTGAGGAGGACGTAGCCCGCCGCCAGGCTCACCATGACCCCCGCCAGGAGGAAGACCATGGGGGCCCCGATCTGGCCCTCCAAGGCCCCGCCCAGCATGGTGCCCGTGAGGACGGCGGCGTTCATCACGGCGCTGAAGGCGGCGAAGATCCGCCCCCGCATCTCCTGGGGGGTGTTGAGCTGCAGGATGGAGCGGGCGGGGACGATGAAGGCCATGTTCAAAAACCCCCCCAGGAAGAAGGCCACGAGCACCCAGGCGAAGACGGGGAAGGCCCCGATGGAAGCCTCAAAGATCCCGAAGAGGAAGAGGGCGTAGAGGAAGAGGCGTTCCCTGGGAAGGCGCTTGAGGAGGTAGGGCATGGCAAGCCCCCCAAGGATGGCCCCCAGGGCCATGGCCGCCTCCATGAAGCCGAAGCCCGCCGAGCCCACCCCCAGCCACTTGATGGCCAGGACCACCCCCAAGGCGGTCTCCACCGAGCCGAAGCAGGCGGCGGCGAAGAGGGTGCCCACCGCGCGCCTTATGGTGGGGTGGCGGAGGAGGTGGCCCAGGCCCTCCTTCACCCGCTCCAGGTACCCCGCCTTGGGGAGGCGCTCCGGCCTTAAGGGAGGTAGGCCCGTGAGGAGGAGGCCCGAGGCCAGATAGGTGAGGGCGTCCAGGTAGAAGGCGAAGGCCGGGCCCACTGTGGCCACCAAGACCCCGGCGGCTCCCACGAAGAGCACCTCCGAGAGGCGGTCGGCGAGGAGGATGAGGCTATTGGCCTCGTCCACCTCCTCCTTGGGCACCAGGTCGGGGACCACGGCGTTCTGGATGGGGTCGTGGAGGTCCCGCAGGAGCTCCATGAGGAAGACGAGGAGGAGAAGGACGGGCAGGCTCTTGGCCCCCAGGAGGGGGATCAGGGCCACCAGGGGGGCGCGGAGGAGGTCGGACCAAACCAGAAGCCGCTTGCGATCCTGGGTGTCCGCCCAGGCCGAGAGAAGAGGGGAGAAGACCACGGTGCCGAGAAGCTGCACCCCGAGGACCAGGGACACCCAGAGGGCGTTTTCCGTGAGGAGGTAGACCAACACGAGAAGGGCCACCCGGTGAATCTTGCTCCCCGCCTGGGAGACCAGGTAGGAGAGGATGAGGCGGGTGAAGGCTTTGTGCCTCAGGACTTTCATAGGCCTCCTTGCCCGGGATTATATCAAGGAGACCTTTTGCGTCAAGGTGTTCCAACCACCAGGTAGGCGAGCCGCCTGCCCTCTCGGGCCAGGATGAGGGCCCCTTCGGCCAGGCGGTAGACCAGGAGGTCCTTGAGGCGCCGGGGCACCTCTCCTGCCTGGCCCACGTAGACCCCGTCCTCCTTAAGCCGGAGGGAGAGCACGGCGCTGCCCACCTTGAGGCTTTGGGGCTCGGGAGAGAGGGAGAGGAGGTGGACCTCCCCCCCCAGGGTTTCCCGGGTGGGGGGGCGGCGGCCCAGGTATTCCCGCAAGGCTTCCGCCAGGGTGCGGGCCTCCCCCTCCAAGCCCAGGGCCTGCCCCACCTCCAGGAGGAGGGGTTCGGGGTCCTGGCCCCCCAGGCGCTTCAGCGTGACCTCGAGGCCCTTGCGGGCGAAGTCTAGGAGGGCTTCCTCCGGGGCCTGGCGGTACTTTTCCGCAAGCCTTGGACCCAGCTCCTCGGGGCGGAACTCCCCCTTGAGCTTGGCGAAGAGGCCCCGGAGGAGGCGCAGGTAGGCGTAGTCTCCCTTGGGCGAGAGGAGAAGGGCCAGGACCCGGCCCTCGGAGAGGAGCTCGTAAAGCCTGAGGCCGCTTCGGGCCTCGAGCCTCAGGTGGAGGAGGTCCCCTTCCCGGACCGCCCACACCTCCAGGTCCTCCCAGGGCAGGACCTGGCTCTCCTCCAGGACGTGGTCCTCCCCGGCCAGGCCCAGGTACCAGGTCCCGTCCACCTGGCTTAAGGTGAGGACCAAAGGGCCCAGGGCCACGCGGCCCGGGGCCAGGGGGACCGTGGCCAGGGTTTCCTGCACCTCCCCAAGCGGGGGCACCTCGGGCCAGGGGTTTTCCCCCTGGGGGACGGGCAGGAGGTTCAGCAGGGCCAGCGCCTTCTCCTGGGCCACCCGGAAGCGGCGCCGCTCCTCCTCCAGAAGAAGCTCCCGCCGCCTCTCCTCCTTGGCCTCCTCCCTGAGGCGCTCCTCCAGGCGGGCGATCTCCTTCTCCCCCGCCCCCAGGCGCCTGGCCTCCTCCAGGGCCCGCCTCAGGGCCAAAAGGTCCCGCTTGGGGGGTAGGCCATAGGCCTCGTCCCAGTCCAGGAGGCGGTTAAGGAAGCGGCGCACGTAGTTTCTGGTCTCCTCCGGGGGGATGGGGAGGTCTTGGGGGATGCGGAGGGCGGTCTCCAGGTACTCCAAAAGGAGGGCCTCCGCCACCTTGGGGTCCTCGAGGTCCAGGAGGCTGTCCGTGAGGGAGGGGATGGGATGGGTGGGCGTGAAGCGGGAGAGGTTGTAGTCCCGCTTGAACTCGGGTTTTTCCCGGTAGTCCAGGTAGTTCTGCAAGAAGGCGTGGATGAGGCGGAGCTCCTCCCGCCGGCCCGAAAGGAGGTCCTTGGCCCGGGCCCTGGCCTCCCGGGAGGCCAGGAGGCGCCAGACCTTGAGGGCCAGGGCGTGGAGGACCCCCTCTGCTTCCGTCCTGGTCGGCTCGGGCGCTTCGGGGACCAGGGTGGGAAGCTCCAGGGCGGGGGGCGGCTCGGCGCCCCCCCTCAGGGCCCGGAAGCGGGCGTCGGCCTGGCGGAAGCGCTTGGCCAGGGGGGCCGGGAGCCGGGCCTGGGCCAGGAAGGCCCGGAGCTCCAGGAGGGCCCGCTTGCCCCCTTTTGGGGGGCGGCCTTGGGCCAGGTCCTCCACCCGGTACTCGTAGAGGTCCACCAGGTCGGCCAGGCGCTCCACGCTCCCATCCTATACAATGAAGCCGATGCGCCTTGCGCCCCGGTTCCAGGTGGCCGCCGTCTCCCACGCGGGCCGCCGCCAGAACAACGAGGACTTCCACCGGGTCCTGCACCTCAGCCTACCCCAGGGCAACCTTTTCCTCCTGGCGGTGGCCGACGGCATGGGGGGGTTGGAGGCGGGGGAGTGGGCCAGCAAGGTGGCCATAGAGGCCCTCTCCGAGGCGGCCCGGGCCTACGGCGAGCACCTCAAGGAGGGCCGCCCCGCCGTGGGCCTGAAGCGTGTCGTGGAGAAGGCCCTGACCCTGGCGCAGAGGAGGGTGGAGAAGGAGGCGGAGAAACCGGGAAGGAAGGGCATGGGCACCACCCTGACCGCCCTTCTCTACGCCGACTGGCTCAAGGAGGGGGCCCTGGGGCACATCGGGGACTCGCGGGCCTACCTCTTCGGCCCCCGGGGCTTACGCCGCCTCACCGAGGACCATTCCTGGGTGGCGGAGCGGCTTAAAGAGGGGCTCCTCACCCGGACCGAGGCCGAGCGCCACCCTTACCGCAACGTCCTCACCCGGGCCCTGGGCCTGCCCGAGGCCCGGTTTGACCTCCTGGAGGTACGCCTGGCCCCGGGGGAAGGGGTGCTCCTGGTGACCGACGGCCTTTACGGCCTGGTCCCCGAGGAGGAGTGGCGGCTGGGGAAGGACCTCCAGGGAAGCCTCGAGGCCCTGGTGGCCGAGGCCCTGCGCCGCGGCGGCGACGACAACGTGACCGCCGTGGCCCTTAGGGTGGAGTGATGGCCTGGCTTCTCGCCTTTTTGCTGGTGGCCCTCACCGCGCTTCTGGCGGTGCGCCTTGCGCCTTGGCCCCTTCTCATGCTTCTGGCCCTCCTTTCCGGGGCGGGGGTAGCCCTGGGGGCCCGGCTTCAGGCCGTGGCCCCCTGGCTTCTTTTGGCCCTGGGGGCGTTGGCTGCCCCCCGGGTCTACCTGGGGCCAAGGCGGGTGAGGCGGCGGAGGCCCACCCGGGAGGAGCGCCCCACCCGGATTAAGACCACGGAGGAGGTCCAGAGCCTCTCCCAGCGCTACGAGATCCTGGAGAAGGTGGGCGTGGGGGGGATGGCCACGGTCTACAAGGCTAAGGACAAGAAGACGGGCCGCCTGGTGGCCCTGAAGGTGCCCCAGGAGCGCTTCTTGGGCGATCCCCGCTTCGTGCGCCGCTTCCACCGGGAGGCCGAGGTCCTGGCCAAGATGGACCACCCCAACATCGTCAAGGTCTACGACCACGGCCAGGTGGACGGGGTGCATTTCATCGCCATGGAGTTCCTGGAGGGGGAGGGCCTGGACCGGCTCATTGAGGAAAGGCGGCTCAACATCAAGCAGGCCGCCGCCATCCTGGTCCGGGTGGCCCACGCCCTCAAGCACATCCACGCTCAGGGCATCGTCCACCGGGACATCAAACCGGGCAACATCATGGTCCTCAAGGGGGCTCTGCGGGAAGACGGCCTGGACCCCCGGGGGGTGCGCCTCATGGACTTTGGCATCGCCGCCGGCCGGGTCCTGACCCGCCTCACCATCACCGGGGCCAGGATCGGCACCCCCGTCTACATGAGCCCGGAGCAGGCCAAGGGGCAGAAGCTGGACCACCGCTCGGACATCTATTCCTTAGGCATCGTCCTCTACGAGGCCCTGACCGGCCAGCCCCCCTTCACCGGGGGGTACGAGACCGTGATCCACCAGCAGATCTTCCAGATCCCCACGCCCCCCAAGCAGCTCAAGCCCGAGATCCCCCAGGCCCTTTCCGACCTGGTCCTCAGGATGCTGGAGAAGGACCCCGCCAAGCGTCCCGGCCTGGACGAGGTGATCCGGGTCCTCGAGGGCCCCTGGGAGGAGGACCAGGACCTGCCCCAGGCCCACTACCTCCTCCTGGGGGTGGAGGCCAAGAAGGGCTCGGTGCGCCTTTTGGACCTGGAGGGCACCCCCGCCAGGCTCATCTCCGGCATCGGCTCCGCCCCGGGTCACTTCCCCGCCCCGCCCCTCTCGGTGGCCGCCGACGGGGAAGGGGGCATCTGGGTCTCGGTCTTTGAGCACGGGGCCAAACTTCTCCACCGCTTCTCCCCCGAGGGGAAGCTCCTCCTTTCCACCGGCCCTTACGGCATGAAGCCGGGGGAGTTCCTCTTCCCCGTAAGCCTAGCGGTCATGGACGGCACCCTCTTCGTGCTGGACGGGGAGACGGCCACCATAAGCCTCCTGGACCTGTCCGGGCGGTACCAGGGGCGCTTCGGGGGGCAGGGGCCGGGCCGGGGCACCTTCCAAGACCCCAAGGTCCTGGTGGCGGCCTCCGGCTTCCTCTTCGTCCTGGACTACGGCAACCGCCAGGTGCAGCGGCTTTCCCCCGAGGGCCGCTACCTTTCCCGCTACGCCTTCCGGCGCTCTAGGGAGAGCGAGGAGCTGAGGCTTCTGGGCGGGGTGGGGGTGGAGGGGGAGAGGCTTTACCTCTATGACACCGAGGCCGCCAAGGTGCGGGTGGTGGACTTTTCCGGGGCCCTTCTGGGCTCCTTGGACCTCCCTCTTCTGGAGGGGGAGGAGCGGATGAGCCTGGTGGAGCTCCTTCCCCATGGAGGCCTCCTCTACGCCGCAAGGCGGGGGGGAAGCCGCATCCACCGCCTGGACCTGAAGACGGGGGAGGCCCTGCCGCCTTTGGAGGTCTACGCCCCGGTGCGGGCCCTAGGCCTCTGGAAGAACCCCTCGGTATGAGGATCCTTCTGGTGGAGGACGACCCTGGCGTGCGGGAGGCCTTGGAGCTGGGGCTTTCCCTGGAGGGGCACGAGGTCAGGGCCACGGAAAGCCCCAAGGAGGCCCTGGCCCACCTTCCCTGGGCGGAGGCCGTGGTCCTGGACGTCCTTCTGCCTGAGGGGGATGGGTTTTCCCTCCTCAAGGAGATCCGGGCCCGCTCCGAGGTGCCGGTCCTCATGCTGACGGCCCTGGGCGGGGTGGAGTGGCGGGTGAAGGGGCTCAAGGAGGGGGCCGACGACTACCTGGTGAAGCCCTACAGCCTCCAGGAGCTTCTGGCCCGCCTCGAGGCCCTCCTCCGTCGCTCCCGGCGCAAGGAGGAGGTGCTGGCCTACAGGGACCTCCGCCTTTACCCGAGGCGTATGGAGGCCTTCCGGGGGGAGAGGCGGCTGGAGCTTTCCCCCAAGGCCTTCCTCCTCCTCAAGGCCTTCCTGGAGGCCCCGGAGGAGGTGATCTCCAAGGAGGCCCTGATGCTGAAGGTCTGGGGGGAGGAGGTGGAGCCCGCTACCCTGGAGGTCCACCTCTCCCTTTTGCGCAAGGCCCTGGGGGAGCCCAACCCCATCCAGACGGTGCGCGGCTATGGCTACCGCCTTTTCCTCCCTTAGGGCCAGGCTCTTCGCCCTCCTTGGCCTCGCCCTCCTCCTCCTTCTGGTCCCTTTGGCCCTGGTCTCGGTGAAGGAGGCGGAGAAGGCGGCGGCCGAGGACCTGGAAAGGGCCATCTTCTCCCGCCTCTTCCTCCTCAAGGAGGAGGGGCCCAAGGAAGAGGCCCTTCTTCTAGAGCTATTCCGCTTAAGCCAGACCTATGGGGGCGGGGTGGGCTTTGTGGTGCGGGGGGAGGAGGTTCGCTTCACCGAGCTCCAGGACTGGCCCCTGCCCGAGTCCCTCCTTCTCGCCCTCCGGGAGGGGCGGCCCTACCAGGGGGTGTGGCGGGGGGTCCTCTACGTGGCCCTGCCAGAGGAAGGGGGAGGCTTCGGCCTCGCCGTGCCCCTGGAGGGGGTTTCTGGGCTCGGGAGGCGGCTTCTTTACCGCTACGCCACCTTGGGCGGGGGGCTTTTCCTCCTGGTCTTCCTCCTCGCCTACCTGGCCCTCACCTGGGCCCTGCGGCCGCTTTCCCGGCTGGAGGCCCTCCTCCAAGCCCGCTCCCCCGAGGACCTAAGCCCTCTGCCCGAGCCCCCTTTGAGCGAGCTCAAGCCCGTGGTGGAGGCCTTAAACGCCCTCCTTTCTCGGGTTTCCCGGCTTCTTGAAGAGCTTTCCGAGAAGGAGGCCATGGCCCGGCGCTTCGCCCACCACGCCTCCCACGAGCTCCGCACCCCCCTCACCGCCCTCAAGGGCTACCTGGAGGTTCTGAGGCGCAGGCCCGAGCCCCGGGCCCTGGAGGGGGCCCTGAGGGAGGCGGCCCGTCTGGAAAGGCGGCTTTCTGGCCTCCTGCGCCTCTCCCAGCTGGAGGCCGGGGGCCTCCGCCCGAGGCCTTTGGACCTGAAGGCCTTTCTGGCGGAGATGGGGCTTGCGGTGGAAGGGGAAGGGGTGGTTCTGGCGGACCCAGAGCTTTTGGCCCTGGCGGTGGAGAACGTCCTGGAGAACGCCCGCCGCCACGGAAGGCCGCCCGTACGGGTCCTTTTGCAGCGGGAAGGGGAGGGGGTGTGGCTCTGGCTGGTGGACTCCGGGCCCGGCTTCCCGGAAGGCCTTCTGGAAAGGGTCTTGGAGCCTTTTGTGCACGGAGGGGAGGGGATGGGCCTTGGCCTGGCCCTGGTGGCCGCCGTGGCCCGCCTCCACGGGGGCAGGGCCCGGGTGGAGAACCGGGGCGGGGCGGCGGTGGGGCTCTTCCTGCCTTTGGCTTCGCTTAAGGTTTCCCCCGGTGCGCCCTTTAGGGAAGGGGGCTAGCCTGGAGGCCGGAGGTGATAGGGATGAAAAGGGCGCTTTTGGGTGCGGTGGTTCTGGTGGCGGGCCTCTCTTTGGCCCAGGGGGTGGACTACCGGCAGGAGGCCGTGGCGGCCATGGCCTTGGCCCGGCTCCAGACCGTGGCCCAGGGGGCCACCGGGGAGGAGAAGCTCCTGGCCTGGGCCAAGGAGGTGAAGGCCCGGGCGGAGAAGAGCTACGGGGCCAAGGAGGCCTTCAAGGCCGCGCGGGAAGCCCAGGCGGCCCTCCACCTCTTCCGGGCGGCCCAGGGGGAGCCTCCCTGCCAGGGGTGGGCTCCCGGCCCTCGCCACGGCTTTCACGGAGCCCCGGGGCGGCCCGGGATGGGGATGCGGCAGGGACGGCCTTTTGGCGGTAAGGAGCTGAAGAACCCCACCCTCCGCGCCCAGGCCTTGGTGGACCGGGCGGAGAAGGAGCTTGACTACTACCGCGGCCAGGACCCCCTGGTGAAGACCCTTATCGCCGAGGCCAAGGGGCGGCTGGAGAAAGAGCCCTACCGGGCCTTCCTCCTGGCCCGGGCGGCTTTGGCCCTGATCTCGGCCGAGCGGGGCTTCTAGGGATGAGGCGGCTGGGACCCCTCCTCCTCTTCCTCCTCGGCGTGGCCCTGGGGGAGGGGTTCGGCCCGGAAGCGGCCCTCAAGGAGTGCCTTCTTCTCATCCGGGGTCTTCGGGTCCTGGGCCTGTACCAGGAAGAGGGGGCCACCCTGGTCCTCCTAGGCCAGGAGCGGCCCCTTCTCCTTGTGGCGGTGGAGCGGGGCAGGCCCATGCCCCACCTGGGCCCCTTGCGGGGTAAACCCATGGCCAGGCGCCCCTGGCCCCTGCTCAAGGAGCTTTCCCTGGCCCGCCAAGTGGTGGCCCTGCCCGGGGAGTACCGCTGCTTCGTCCTCCACCGGGGCCGGGTGGTGGGGGTTTTGCGGCTGGGCCAGGACCTGAGGCCCATCCCCCTGGACCTTCCCTCAGAAACCCTTCCCCAATAGCCCGGGGCGTAGAATGCCCCTTGTATGAAGGCGGGCCTTTATCCCGTCTTGGGGCCTCCCGCCTCGGGGAAGACGGCCCTGGCCCTGGACTGGGCTCTTGGGGTTTTAGAGAGACGGGGCCGGGTCCTCTGGGTGGGGCTTCCCCACCAGCGGGCCTACGTCTACCGCCTCCTTGGGGCCAGGGGGGCTTTCCTGGGCCTGGAGTTCCTTTCCCTCCAGGCCCTTTACTACCGGGTCCTGGCCGAGGCGGGCTGGCTTAGGCCTCTCCTGCCGGGGGCGGGGCGGGTGGCCCTGGTGGGGGAGGCCCTGAGGGAGCTTATGGGGCCCGGCGTTGCCCCGGGGGAGGCCCGGCTCTTCGCCCGGGCCATAGCCGAGCTGAAGCGGTCTGGCCTCTCCCCCTTCGCCCTGCCCAAGGAGGGGGAGGCAGGGCGGCTTCGGCGGGTCTACCTGGCCTACGAGCGCCTCAAGCGGGGGAGCCTGGACTACGACGACTTCCGCCACAAGGCCATCAAAGCCCCCTTGCGCCTCTATCCTGAGCCAAGCCTGGTGGTGGTGGACGGCTTCCGGGAGGTGGGGCCTTTGGACCTCCGCTTCCTCCAGCGCCTGGCCAAAAGGGTTCCCGTCCTCCTCACCCTCGAGGTCCTTCCCGAGGGGCTCACCCCTTGGCGGGAGCTTGCCCCAAGGCCCCCGAGGCGGGAGGTCCTGGCCCTGGCCAACCCGGTGGAGGAGGCCCGCTACCTCCTGAAGGCTCTCAAGCGGGCCCTGGCCCCTAAGGCGCTGGGGGGCGAGGGGCTAGCGCCCGAGGAGGTGCTGGTGGTGGCCCCGGAGGACCGGATTCCCGGGCTTCTCCTCCTCAAGGAGGAGTACGGCCTGCCCCTGGAGGACGGCCGGGAGCGGAGCCTGGCGGAGACGGAGGAAGGGGAGAGGGTGCTGGCCCTCCTCTCCCCCTACCCCACGGGCCGGGACCTCCTGGCCTTGGGCTTTGCCCGGCTGGGGCGGAAAGCCTTGAGGCTGGGCCTGGCCGGGGAGGAGGCCCTGGGGCTTCTGGCCGAGCGGGAGGGGCTTTTGGAGGAGTGGCGGGCCTTCTTGGCCCTCCGCGCCCCGGGCCAGGACCTTTTGGCCTGGGCGGAGGAGGCCCTGGAGCGCCTGGGGGTGGAGGCCAAGGAGCCCTTTCTGGCCCGGCTTCGCCTGGCCCTCCGGGTGGACCGGGCCGACCCCCTGGCCTGGTGGCGGAGCCTCATCCTGGACGAGACCCTGCCCCCCGAGGTGGGGAAGGGGATCCCGGTCCTTCCGCCCCTCAGGGCCACGGGGATCAGGGCCAGGCGGGCCTACGTGTTGGAGTGGGTGGCGGGGCGGTACACCCTGGGGGAGCGGGAGGACTACTTCCTCCTGGAGGAGTTGCGGGAAGAGGGCCCTCTCCGGGGGCTTAAGAGGCGGCTTCGGGGCCTGGACCCCCTCTTCCGGGAGGAGGTGGCGAGCCGGGGGGAGGAGGTCGTTCTCCTCTACCCCAGGGCGGGCCCCTCGGGGCCCTTAGAGCCCCTGGCCGAGGGCAGGCGGCCCGAGCCCTTACCCCCTTCTAGCCGCCTCGAGGCCCTCCCCCACACCCCCTTCCGGCCCATCCCCCCTTCCCGGGCCCGGGGGCTTCCCACCTTGGAGGCTTTGCGCCGCTTTCTGGAGGAGTGCCCCTTGAGGGTCTACCTGGAGCGCTTCCCCACCACGGACGGCGAGGCCAGGGGCTGGGCCCTCCTGGCCAAGGACCCCAAGGCCCTGGAGGCCGACCCCGCGGTCTCCCCCTGGCTCCAGGCCCACCGGGAGCACCTGGAGGGGATGGCCTTCTTCCTTAACTGGGACGGGCGCCGCTACCGCCTGCGCCTAGACGGGGTGCGGCGGCAGGGGAAGGCGGTCCACCTCTACCGCCTCCTCCCCGAGGACGAGGAGCCCGACCTGGGAAGGCGCTGGACGGAGTGGAAGGCCCTGGAGAACCTCCTTTCCCGGGACGACGTGGAGGCCGTCCACCTCTGGGCCTGGCCCTGGCTTTCCGAGCCCACCCCTTTGCGCAAGACCCCCTACCGCAAGGGGGAGGCCGTCCCCCGGGCCCGGGCCATCGGCCCCCGGCTGGAGGAGGCGTTGGCCGGCTGGGAAGCGGGGTCCTTCGCCCCTAGGCCCGGGAACGCCTGCTATACCTGCCGCTTTGAGGACATCTGCCGCAAGGAGGAAGGATGAGGGTCTACCTGGCCTCGGCGGGCACGGGCAAGACCCACGCCCTGGTGGAGGAGCTGAAGGGCCTCCTCCAAAGCGGGGTGCCCCTGAGGCGCATCGCCGCCCTCACCTTCACCCGCAAGGCGGCGGAGGAGCTGAGGGGGCGGGCCAAAAGGGCGGTTTTGGCGCTTTCGGCGGAGGACCCGCGCCTCAAGGAGGCGGAGCGGGAGGTCCACGGGGCGCTTTTCACCACCATCCACGGCTTCATGGCCGAGGCCCTGCGCCACACCGCCCCCCTCCTGGGCTTAGACCCGGACTTCGCCCTTCTGGACCCCTTCCTGGCCGAGGCCCTCTTCCTGGAGGAGGCGCGAAGCCTGCTTTACCGGAAGGGGCTGGACGGGGGCCTGGCGGGGGCCCTTCTCCACCTCTACCGCAAGCGGACCCTGGCCGAGACCCTCCACCCCCTCCCCGGGGCCGAGGGGGTCTTCGCCCTCTACCTGGAGGCCTTGGAGGGCTACCGGAGAAGGCTTCCCGCTTTTCTAAGCCCCTCGGACCTCGAGGCCCTGGCCCTCCGCATCCTGGAGAACCCGGAGGCCCTGAGGCGGGTGGTGGAGCGCTTTCCCCACATCCTCCTGGACGAGTACCAGGACACCGGGCCCCTCCAGGGCCGCTTCTTCCAGGGGCTTAAGGAGGCCGGGGCCAGGCTGGTGGCCGTGGGGGACCCCAAGCAGTCCATCTACCTCTTCCGCAACGCCCGGGTGGAGGTCTTCCGGGAAGCCCTGAAGCAAGCCGAGGAGGTGCGCTACCTTTCCACCACCTACCGCCACGCCCAGGCGGTGGCCGAGTTCTTGAACCGCTTCACCGCCCTCTTCGGGGAGGAGGGGGTGGAGGTAGACCCCCACCGGCAGGAGGTGGGCCGGGTGGAGGTGCACTGGGTGGTGGGGGAAGGGGGGCTGGAGGAGAAGAGGCGGGCCGAGGCCCATCTGCTTCTGGACAGGCTTATGGCCCTCAGGGAGGAGGGCTACGCCTTTTCGCAAATGGCGGTCCTGGTGCGAAGCCGGAGTAGCCTCCCTCCCCTGGAGGCCGCCTTCCGCGCCCGGGGCGTGCCCTACGCCCTGGGGCGGGGGCGAAGCTTCTTCGCCCGGCCCGAGGTGCGGGACCTCTACCACGCCCTGAGGCTTTCCCTCCTGGAAGGCCCCCCGGGCCCCGAGGAGCGCCTCGCCCTCCTGGCCTTCTTGCGGGGGCCCTGGGTGGGGCTGGACCTTTCGGAGGTGGAGGAGGCCCTGAAGGCCCAAGACCCCATCCCCCTCCTCCCGGAGGCGGTGCGGGCCAAGCTCACGGCCCTCCGCGCCCTGGCCGGCCTTCCCCCTCTGGAGGCCCTGAAGCGCCTCTCCCGGGACGAGGCCTTTTTGAGGCGGCTTTCCCCCCGGGCCCGGGTCAACCTGGACGCCCTGCTTCTCCTCGCGGCCATGGAGCGTTTCCCCGACCTCGAGGCCCTCCTGGAGTGGCTCCGCCTTCGGGCCGAGGACCCGGAGGCGGCCGAGCTTCCCGAGGGGGAAGAGGGGGTTCAGGTCCTCACCGTCCACGGGGCCAAGGGGCTGGAGTGGCCGGTGGTGGCCCTCTTTGACCTCTCCCGCGGGGAGAACCCCAAGGAAGAGGACCTGCTGGTGGGGCTGGGTGGGGAGGTGGCCCTAAGGGGCACCCCCGCCTATAAGGAGGTGCGGAAGGCCCTCCGGAAGGCCCAGGCGGAGGAGGCCCGCCGCCTCCTCTACGTGGCCCTTTCCCGGGCCAGGGATGTCCTCATCGTCACGGGAAGCGCCACGGGACGTCCGGGCCCCTGGGTGGAGGACCTGGAACGCCTGGGCCTGGGGCCGGAGAGCCAGGACCCCCTGGTGCGCCGCCACCCCTTTAAGGCCCTCCCTACCCTTGGCGATCGGCCCCAAACCCCGCCCCCGCCGCCCCTTCCCGCCCGCTACGCCCACCTGGCCTTTCCGGAGAGGCCCCTCCCCTTCGTCTACTCCCCAAGCGCCTTTAAAAAGGCCCAGGAGCCCGCGCCCCTGGCCGAGGCCTTGGAGAAGGAGGCCCTGCCCGAGTTTTATAGGGCCCTCGGCACTCTGGTCCACTACGCCATCGCCCGCCACCTGGACCCCGAGGACGAGGGGGCCATGGCGGGCCTCCTCCTCCAGGAGGTGGCCTTCCCCTTCGCCGAGGGGGAAAAGCGAAGGCTTCTGGAAGAGGTCCGGGACCTCCTCCGCCGCTACCGGGGGATGCTGGGCCCCTCCCTCCCGCCCCTCGAGGCCCGGGAGGAGGACCACGCCGAGCTTCCCCTGGTCCTGCCCCTGGGGGGCACCGTCTGGTACGGGGTCCTGGACCGCCTCTACCGGGTGGGGGGGCGGTGGTACCTGGAGGACTACAAGACGGACCGCGAGGTGCGGCCCGAGGCCTACCGCTTCCAACTCGCCATCTACCGCATGGCCCTCCAACAGGCCTGGGGGGTGGAGGCCGAGGCCCGGCTGGTCTACCTGCGCCACGGCCTGGTCCACCCCCTGGCCCCGGAGGAGCTGGAAAGGGCCCTAAAAGAAAGCCTCCCCGGGATGGGCCCCGGGGAGGGAGGGGAAAAGGCCTAGCGCTTGGAGTACTGGGGCGCCCGGCGGGCCTTGTGCTTGCCGTACTTCTTCCGTTCCACCACGCGGGCGTCCCGGGTGAGGAAGCCCAAGGGCTTCAGCTTGGCCCGGTAGTCGGGGTTGTACTGCAAAAGGGCCCGGGCCACGCCCAGCTTGATGGCGTCAATCTGCCCGCTCTTGCCGCCCCCCCGCACGGTGATGTAGGCGTCAAAGCGGCCCAGGGCGTCCACCACCCTGAGGGGCTCCAAGGCCGCCACCGCCCGCACCAAGCCCTGGAAGTAGTCCCCAAAGTCCAGGCCGTTCACGGTGATCTTGCCGCTTCCGGGCCTCAGGAAGACCCGGGCCACGGCTTCCTTGCGCCTTCCGGTGCCGTAGTACTGCTCCATCACTTGACCTCCAGCTTCACGGGCTTCTGCGCCTGGTGGGGGTGGGTGGGCCCGGCGTAGACCTTGAGGCGCTTGAAGAGCCTGCGGCCCAGGGGCCCCTTGGGGAGCATGCCCTTCACGGCGTGCTCCAGAACCCGCTCGGGGTGGGTGGCCAGCATCTTCTCAGCGGGGATCTCCTTGAGGCCCCCCTGGTAGCCGCTGTAGCGGGTGTAGATCTTCTGCTTGAGCTTCTTGCCGGTGAGGCGGATCTTGTCGGCGTTGACCACCACCACGAAGTCCCCCATGGCGATGTTGGGGGTCCAGTCGGGGCGGTGCTTGCCCCGGAGGAGCGTGGCGATCTGGGTGGCCAGCCGGCCCAGGGTCTTCCCCTCGGCGTCTATGAGAACCCAGCGGGGTTCGGTCTCTTTAGGCACGTACGTCTTCACCAGGGCCCTCCTTGACGATTTGGACAAAGCGCTCTCCGTCCTTGCCGGGGGATCGGGGGACCCCGCAAGAACGCCAAAGAAGACTTTACCATAGACCTGGCCCTTTCCGCCAGATGTGGTAGGCTTAGGTCCCGTGAGCGGGGTTTCCCAAAGCGCAAGGCCCAGGAAGTACGTGTTCGTCACCGGGGGCGTGGTGTCCAGCCTGGGGAAGGGGATCCTGACCTCCTCCCTGGGGGCCCTCCTCCGGGCCCGGGGCTACCGGGTCACGGCCATCAAGATAGACCCCTACGTGAACGTGGACGCCGGGACCATGCGCCCCTACGAGCACGGGGAGGTCTTCGTCACCGCCGACGGGGCCGAGACCGACCTGGACATCGGCCACTACGAGCGCTTTCTGGACATGGACCTCTCCCGGGGCAACAACCTCACCACCGGCCAGGTCTACCTCTCCGTGATCCAGAAGGAGCGCCGGGGGGAGTACCTCTCCCAGACGGTCCAGGTCATCCCCCACATCACCGACGAGATCAAGGACCGGATCCGCAAGGTGGCCGAGGATCAGCGGGCGGAGATCGCCGTGGTGGAGGTGGGGGGCACGGTGGGGGACATTGAGAGCCTCCCCTTCCTCGAGGCCATCCGCCAGTTCCGCTTTGACGAGGGGGAGGATAACACCTTTTACCTCCACCTCACCCTGGTGCCCTATCTGGAGACCAGCGAGGAGTTCAAGACCAAGCCCACCCAGCACTCCGTGGCCACCCTGAGGGGCGTGGGCATCCAGCCCGACGCTATCGTCCTCCGCTCCGCCAAGCCCGTCCCCGAGGAGGTGAGGAAGAAGGTGGCCCTCTTCACCAACGTCCGCCCGGGCCACGTCTTCAGTAGCCCCAACGTGGAGCACCTTTACGAGGTCCCGCTTCTTTTGGAGGAGCAGGGGCTTGGTCGGGTGGTGGAGCGGGCTTTGGGCCTCGAGCCCGTCTTCCCCAACCTGGCCTTCTGGCAGGAGGCGGCGCGCGTCCTCAAGAACCCGGAGCGCACGGTGCGCATCGCCATCGCCGGGAAGTACGTGAAGATGCCGGACGCCTACCTCTCCCTCCTCGAGGCCCTCAAGCACGCCGGCATCAAGAACCGGGCCCGGGTGGAGGTCAAGTGGGTGGATGCCGAGAGCCTGGAGGCGGCGGACCTGGACGAGGCCTTCGCCGACGTGGCGGGCATCCTGGTGCCCGGGGGCTTTGGCGTGCGGGGGATTGAGGGCAAGGTGCGGGCCGCCCAGTACGCCCGGGAGAGGAAGATCCCCTACCTGGGCATCTGCCTGGGCCTGCAGATCGCCGTCATTGAGTTCGCCCGGAACGTGGCGGGCCTCCGGGGGGCCAACTCCACGGAGTTTGACCCCTACACCCCCCACCCCGTCATTGACCTCATGCCGGAGCAACTGGAGGTGGAGGGCCTGGGGGGGACCATGCGCCTGGGAGACTGGCCCATGCGCATCCGGCCCGGCACCCTGCTCCACCGCCTCTACGGCAGGGAAGAGGTCTTGGAGCGCCACCGCCACCGCTACGAGGTGAACCCCCTGTACGTGGACGAGCTGGAGAGGGCGGGCCTCGTCATCTCCGCCATCACCCCGGGGATGAAGGGCCGGGGGGCGGGGCTGGTGGAGGCCATTGAGCTCCAGGACCATCCCTTCTTCCTGGCCCTCCAGAGCCACCCCGAGTTCAAGAGCCGCCCCATGCGCCCCTCGCCGCCCTTCGCCGGCTTCGTGGAGGCCGCCATAAGGTTCGCCGAGGGGGGCTAATACCACCCCATGCTGGCTTGCGCCAGCATGGGGGCCCCAGAAAAGCCTTTAGCCCCAACTTGGGCACCCCATGTTGCGAAACCCAAGTGCGGGCACTTAGGAAAGGAAAAGGGCCGCCTGCCTCGCCACCCGCCCGGAAAAGCCCCGGTTCAGGGCGAAGCGGAGGGCCTCTTTCTTTTCCCCCTCGGTGAGGGGGCGGCCCAGGTGGTGGGCCACGGCTTTCAGGTAGAGCGCCTGGTCAAAGGGCGGGAAGGTGAGGACCAGGCCGAAGCGCTCGGCGAGGGCCAGGGTGTCCTGGAGCTCGTCCCAGGCCTCGGGGGCTTCCCCGGGGAGGGGGTTTTCCCCCTGGCGGCGCACCAGGTGGCGGCGGTTGGAGGTGGCCAGGAGGAGGACGTTCTCCGGGGGCCCCTCGAGGCTCCCCTCCAAAAGCGCCTTCAGGTGGTGGAAGGCCTCGTCCTCGGGGTCCAGGGAGAGGTCGTCCAGGAAGAGGAAAAGGCGGTGTGGGAGCTGGCCCAGGGTTTCCAGAAGGCCCTCCAGCTGGCTCAGGGCCCTGGGTTCCACCTCCACCATCCGCACCCCCTCCAGGTGGAGGAGGCTTTTGGCGGCGGTGCTCTTGCCCGTGCCCCGGGCCCCGTAGAGGAGGGTGTGGAGGGCGGGCTTCCCTTCCAAGAAGCGCCGGGCGTTTTCCCGAAGGGCCCTCAGCTGGTCTTCATAGCCCACGAGCTCGTCCTCCCGGGGAAGGCGGGGGCGGGGGATGGGGTGGAGGGCCCCGTCAAAGCGGAAGGCCCGGTAGAGGGCGAAGGGCCAGGGGCCGTGGGTCTTCAGGGCCGCCACCAGGGCCTCCGGGTTCCGGGTGAGGAGGGCCTTCAGGGCCTCCTCCTCGGCGGGGTGGGGGGGCCTTTCCCCCAGGCTTCCCAGGGGGTAGGCCTTCCTCAGGCGCCCAAGCTCCAGGTAGAGGGCCTCGAGGTCCTGCCGTATAAGGTCTAAAACCCCCGGGGTGGGCCTGAGGGCCCGCCAGGCCCAGGGGGCTTTGAGGAGGTCCTGGGCCAGGGCGTAGCCCCAGGGCTCTCCCTGGGGTAGGTCCAAGGAGAGGAGGTCTAGAGGGGTTTTGGGGAGGTCCACGCCCCCATGATAAAGGGGCCCCGGAGTCGCCCCCGGGGGGGTTTGGTGGGCCGCACAGGACTCGAACCTGTAACCCACCGATTAAGAGTCGGTTGCTCTACCGGTTGAGCTAGCGGCCCAAACGCCAAAGGCTAGTGTAGCCCTCCTTTTGCCCCCTGTCAAGGGAAGAGGTGAAGGAGGGCCCGGCCCCTCTCCACCCGAAGGCGGATGGGCCCCAGGGCCCGGTTCTCCAGGGCCCTGGTGGTGGCCCTAAGGGGGGTGGGGGGGAGGTCCCAACGGGCCCCCTCCACCCCTAAGGTGGCCTCGGGGAAGGGGAGGAGGCTGAAGGGGGCCCCGGCCTCCAGAGAAAAGGCGTGCTCCCCGGGAAGGAGGGGAAAGGTCCGGGTGAGGCCGTCGCTGAGCTCCACCCGGATGCCCCGCTCCGCCAGGAGGAAGGCGAGCTCCAGGTGGGCCAGGGTGTGGTCCAGCCGCCCCCCGGTGGCCCCCAGGAGGAGGACCTCCTCGGGGCCGGCCTCCAGGGCCCTCCGCATCAGGGCCTCGCCGTCGGTCAGGTCCTTCTCGGGGGGAAGGAGGACCCTGGGGGCGGGAAGGGCCTCCTGGAGCCAGGGGGGGCTGGAGTCCATGTCCCCGAGCCATAGCTCCAGGGGAAGCCCAAGCTCCAAGGCGTGCCGGGCCCCGGAGTCTGCCGCCCAGAGGCGAAACGCCTTAAGCCTTTCCCGAAGCCCCTCCGTGACCAATAGGGGGCCGCCTAGGAGCAGGGCCAGCCTCATCCTTCCCAGACTACCGCCTGGGCCAGGTCCAGGCTGAGGCCCACCCTTTCCCCCTCCCCGGGGCCCTCGGGGGCCTCCAGGTAGAGGCGCACCCCCCCAAGGCGCACCCAGAGCCCCACCCGGGGGCCGTAGAAGAGGCGCTCCTCCACGGTGGCCTCGAGGGGTCCCCCCAGGGAGAGGGCCTTAGGGGGAAGGAGGTGGGCCTTGGGGGGCAGGCCCAGGGCCCGGCTCTCCTCGGGGGAGAGGAGGTTTTTGTGCCCCAGGAAGCGGGCGGCCCAGGGGTCTATGGGGCGGGCGTAGACCTCCTCGGGCCGGCCCACCTGGACGATGCGGCCTTCCCGCATGAGGGCCACCCGCTGGGCCAGGAGGAAGGCCTCGCCCTGGTCGTGGGTGACCAGGAGGGTGGTGACCCCTTCCTCCTTGAGGGTCTTGCGCAGGAAGAGGAGGAGCTCCTCCCTGAGCCTCAGGTCCAGGGCCCCCAGGGGCTCGTCCAGGAGGAGGAGGCGGGGCCTAGGGGCCAGGGCCCGGGCCAGGGCCACGCGCTGTTGCTCTCCGCCGGAAAGCTCCGTGGGGCGCTTCCTGGCGTGGGGGGTGAGCTCCATGCGTTCAAGAAGCTCCCTCACCCGCTCCTCCCGGGCCGCCTTGGGCCAGCGGGCCTCGAGGAGGCCGAAGGCGATGTTGTCGGCCACGCTGAGATGGGGGAAGAGGGCGTAGTCCTGGAAGAGGAAGCCCACCTTGCGCCTTTCCGGGGGGAGGGGGGTGAGGTCGGCCTCGGCGAAGCGCACATACCCCTCCTCCGGGGCGAGGAGGCCCGCCACCAGCTTGAGGAGGGTGCTCTTGCCGCTTCCCGATGGGCCCAAAAGGGCCAGGACCTCCCCCTCCTGGACCTCGAGGGCCACCTCCAGCCGGAAGCCGGGAAAGGCCTTCTTGAGGGCGAGGGCCAGCACCCTCCCATTAAAGCAAAGGCCCCGGGGCCAGGCCCCGGAGCCCAGAGGGTTGCCGGCTTACTTGAGCCCGAGCTTCTTCCTTTCCTCCAACACCTGCTGGGGGGTGAGCTTCTTGTCCCTCAGAGCCTTCACCTCGGCCGGGGTGAAGGGCTTGAAGCCCTTCACCTTCTTGTCGTCCCCCCAGGCGGTGGCGATGTGGTTGAGGACGGCGGCGATCTCCTCGTCCTTCCACTGGGCGTAGCTGGACATGACCCCGTTGTACTTCATGCCCTTCACCTCAATCTGGCCCTGGAGGCCCCAGAGGAGGACCTTGATCAGGTACTCCCGGCCCCCCGCCTTGGAGAGGATCTCCGCCACGTGGCCCGCGAGGGGCGGGAAGGCCCCGGGGATGCCTTGCCCGTTCGCTTGGTGGCACCCCGCGCACTGGGCGTAGAGCTGGGCGCCGTCCGCCTGGGCCAAGGCCAGGCCGCCGATAAGGAGGAGAACCGTCAGAGCCTTTTTCATCTTTGCCCTCCTGGGCCATAGGGTATAGGGGTCTTCCATCAGCCGTCAAGGGTGTGGCCTTTTAGTTTTACTTAAGGGCCGGTTCCTAAGGGTGTGGATACGCTGTAGGGGTGTGCGCGCCTGAGTACCCCACCGCGGCAAAAGCCGCGGTGGGGGCCCCAGAAAAGCCTTTAGCCCCGACTTGGGCACCCCATGTTGCGAAACCAAAGTGCGGGTACTTAAGGCCCGGGAAGGCCCTCGGGAAAGGGCTCACAAAGTGTGTCCTGGCCGGCCTTTCTCCTTGACATTCTCCTGGTTACCCTGGTAAGGTACAAATGTCCTCGGGTGTACCCGGGCGGTGTATATGGGAATGCCCATGCGGATGCTCGCCCTCCTCTTCCTGGGCCTGGCCCTAGCGGGCTCGGACTTCGGCCGCTGGTACCCCTTTGCCAAGGCCCAGGCCCTGGCCCAGGCCCACGGGCGGGTCCTCATGGTCTACTTCCACAGCCCCGCCTGCCCCTACTGCGAGCAGATGAACACCTTTGTCCTCTCGGACCCCCAGGTGGAGGCCCTCTTAAAGGGCCATTACGTGGTGGCCTCGGTGAGCACCGCCACCCCCGAGGGCCAGGACCTGGCCCGGCGCTTTAGGGTGCCGGGTACCCCAAGCTTTGTCTTCCTCGCCTTCCGCAAGGGGGCGTGGGAAGAGGTGGGCCGGCTTTTTGGCAGCCGGCCCCGGGCGCAGTTTTTGGAGGAGCTGCGCCAGGTGTGCGCCAAAGCCAAAGGAGGTGCGTGTGAATAGGCGAGCGTTTCTGAAGGCTACCGGCGTGGCCCTTGGGGCCGCGGCCCTTTCGGGGATTCCCGTGAGGGCCCAGGCCCTCGAGGGCGAGGACCTGGCCAACCTGGAGAAGGCCCTGAAGGAGGCCCTGGGCAAGGGGTTCAAGGACCTTACCCCCTCCAATCTGGTGAAGCTCACCATGCCCGCCATCGCCGAAAGCGGGGCCAACGTGCCCGCCGAGGTGGAGGTGAACCTGCCTTCCGCCCAGGTCAAGGCCATCCACCTCTTCGCCGACAAGAACCCCACCCCCCGCCTGGCGAGCTTCATGCCCATGAAGGCCCTGCCCTACTACGCCACCCGCGTCCGCCTGGCGGAGACCTCGGCCATCCGGGCGGTGGTGGAGACGGCGGACGGCAAGCTCCTTCTGGCCTCGGCCAGCACCCGCGTCACCGTGGGCGGGTGCGGTTAAGGAGGTAGACCATGGCGATTCGCGTGATCGTGCGGCTGACCCCGGCCAAGCCCAAGGCGGGCGAGGAGTTCCGGCTCCAGGCGGTGGCCCAGCACCCCAACGAGCCCGGCACCCGCCGGGACGAGCGGGGCAACCTGGTTCCCGCCAAGTACATCAACCTGGTGGAGGTCTACTTTGAGGGGGAGAAGGTGGCGGAGGCCCGCCCCGGCCCCTCCACCAGCGCCAACCCCCTCTACGGCTTCAAGTTCAAGGCGGAGAAGCCGGGGACCTTCACCGTGAGGCTCAAGGATACTAGCGGGGACACCGGCGAAGGCACCGTCAAGCTGGAGCTGGCCTAGAGTGGGCGCCCGGGCGACCGGGCGCCTTTATGGAGATGGCCTATGGGCAAAGGGTGGCAGGGAGGTAAGGGGATGAAGCGAAAAGGGATTTTGGTCGTGGGCCTATTGCTTCTCGGCCTGGGGCTTTCCCAGGTGGGGCCCTTCCGGGCCCGCCTGGAAGCGGCCGTCCGGGACGGGGGGACGGAGTTCGCCAGGGTGATGCTCTCCCAGGACAAAGCCCAGGCCCTCTGCACCCAGCACCGGGACAAGCTCCCCGCCGACCTGATCCCCACCTTCTTGGCGGAGCAGCGGGCCCTCATCCAGTACCCCGAAGGCGGCAAGCTCATGGGCGACTGGAGGAAGGGGCAGGAGATCTTCACCGACCCCAAGCGGGGCAACTGTTACGCCTGCCACTCCGGGGACCCCGACGAGGTAGCCTACGGCACCATTGGGCCCGATCTCAGGGGGTACGGGGCCTCGAGGGGACAGGGCGAGGCGGTCCAGAGGTACGTTTACGAGGTGGTCTACAACGCCTGGGCCTACTTCCCCTGCTCCCTCATGTACCGGGGTGGGGTCCAGGGCCACTTTACCCCCGAGGAGGCCGCCCACATCGTGGCCTTCCTCCTTGACCCCGAATCCCCCGTGAACCGGAGGTCAAAATGAAGAGGATCTACCACCTCTTGGGCTTGTCCCTCGTTGCGCTGGGCGCCCTTTTCGCCTACACCCAGGGCCAGAAGCCCCTGGACCCCTTTGAGGAGGCCATGCGCCAGCGGCAGATGTACCTGGAGACCTTTGGGGTCCTGCCCGGGGAGCTTTACGTGGAGGAGGGGAAGGAGCTCTTCTTCCGCAAGGGGCCCTCGGGGAAGACCCTCGAGGCCTGCGACTTCGGCAAGGGCCCCGGGGTCTTGGAGGGGGTCTACGCCCAGCTCCCCAAGTACTTCCCCGACTCCAAGCGGGTGGAGGACCTGGAGTCCAGGGTCTACACCTGCATGCAGACCGTCCAGGGCTATAAGCCCCAGGAGATCAAGCGGGACGAGGTGCGGGCCATCACCGCCTACGTGGCCAGCTTTTCCTCCAAGGCCCGGATGCAGGTGGTGCCCAAGCACCCCGCCGAGCTCGCCATGTACAACCTGGGCCGGGAGCTTTGGTACTGGCGGGCGGGCAACCGGGACATGAACTGCGCCTCCTGCCACGACCGCTACGCCGGGAGGAGGGTCCGCCTCTCCCCCTTGCGCAGCCCCAGCCAGGGCCTGGGGAGCGAGTGGCCCGCCTACCGCTTTGAGGCGGACAAGCTTTACACCATGCAGGACCGCATCGCCTTCTGCTATGAGTCCATCGGCATTCCTAAGCCCGACTACTACTCCGAGTCCTACATCGCCCTCACCGTCTACATCCTGGCCGAGGCCACCAAAGCCGGGCACAGCTTTGAGGAGCTACCCTTCTTCACGAGGTAGGCATGCGTCGCCGGAACCTCTTCCTCGCCCTTCCCCTCCTCTCCCTGGCCCGGGGCCAGGGGGGAGGGGACTGGACCGAGGCCTTCGGGGCCTTCATCCAAAAGGTCCCCCCCGCCAGCTACCTGGTCTACCCCACCGAGGCCAACGACCTCCTCCTCTTTGAGCCCTTGGTCCTGGACGTGCGCACGCCGGAGGAGCGGAAGCGGGGCTTCATCCCGGGCTCGGTCCACATCTACGCGGGGGAGGTTCCGAAAAGGCTCGCCCAGCTTCCCAAAGACAAGGAGGCCCTGATTCTGGTCTACTGCAACTCGGGGAGCGTTTCCATGGTGATCGCCGCCTACCTGCAGGCCCTTGGCTACAAAAACGCCAAGAACATCGCCCACGGCTTCAAGGGCTGGCTGGACGCCGGCCTTCCGGTGGAGGTGGAAGGATGAAAAAGCTTTTGGCCCTTCTTTTGCTCTTGGGACTGGCCTTCGCCCAGTCCCTGGTGGTGGAGGTCCGGGGCTCCCTGGAAGAGGTGGAGGCTAAGACCCTCCAGGCCCTGAAGAGCGTGGGCCTCGAGGCCGACCGGGTCCTCAACCTAGGGGAGCAGGTCCGCCAGGTGACGGGCCCGGGCTTCCCCGACTACCGCCTCGTCGTCCTCAAGCCGGAAAAGGGGAGTGTGGAGGCCGTCTCCAAGAACCCCATGGCGGCCATCGTCCTGCCCCCCACCCTCTTCATCACCGGGGAAGGGGGGAAGTACCTGGTGGGTACCTTTGACGGCAGGCTTCTCTTCGGCATGCTCCAGGTCTACGGGGGCGAGGTGGAGCGGCTTACCTGGCGCCTCGAGGGGGCCCTTTGGCGCTTGGGCCTCCTGAAGCGCCTTCCCCCCGCCCTCATGCCCGACCCCAGGAGCGGCCTGATGCCCGCCCTCCTCTACCGGGTGCCCTCGGCCCAGGTGGAGGACGTGGTCCTCATGGTGGAGACCGAGCTTACCTCCCTGGGGATGAACCTCCTCCCCAACGTCCAGGTGGGCCCGGTGACCGTGATCATGCCCTGCAAGAGCGAGTGGGCCCGTATAATGTTCCTTGTCCAGCCCGCCGGGGGCTTCGCCGCTCCCTGCCGCTTCTTCGCCCTGCAGATGGGGCCGGACGTGCTGGTGGGGGCCATTGAGCCGATGCTGATGACCATCATGCCCGGCGTCATGGGAAGCCCGGCGGTGCCCATGCTCCAAGAGGCCCGCCAGGTCATGACCGGCATCCTGGAGGCCGTGGGCGGGGTGCCCTACCGCCCTGGTCAATGAGGGAGGGAGAAGATGAAGGTGAACCGGCGTCAGGTGTTGAAGACGGGGGCCGCCCTCGCGGCGGCCGGGGCCATCGGCCAGGGCTTCGCCCAGGAGTTCTACGCCAGGCCCCCCACTTTGCTTCCCCGCACCCGGGCTCCCCGGGTGGTGGTGGTGGGGGGTGGCTGGGGCGGGACCACCGCGGCCCGCAAGCTGAAGCAGGCGGTGCCCGAGGCCGAGGTGGTCCTGGTGGAGCAGCGGGGCTACTTCATGTCCTGCCCCATGTCCAACCTCTTCCTGGCAGGAGTGCAGCCCCTGGAGTTCCTGGTCTTTGACTACAGCAACGTGATCCGGGACGGGGTGGTCTTCGTCCAGGAGCGGGTCTTGGAGATCAACCGCGACCGCCGCCTCATCCGCACCACGGGGGGTTACCTCTCCTATGACCTCCTGGTCCTCTCCCCGGGGATCGCCTACATGTACGAGGCCATCCCCGGCTACCCGGAGGCCAAGGACTTCCTCCCCGTGGGCTTCCGGCCCTTTGAGCACATCGCCCTCCGCCGGCAGATTGACCAGTTTGAGGAGCGGGGTGGGGAGTTCGTCATGTACATCCCCAACCCCCCTTACCGCTGCCCTCCGGGCCCCTACGAGCGGGCGGCCATGCTGGCCTGGCGCTTCAAGACCAAGGGGGTCAAGGGCAAGGTCATCGTCCTGGACGCCAACCCCCAGCCCGTCTCCAAGGCCCCCGGCTTCCTGGCCGCCTACAACGACCTCTACAAGGACTACCTGGAGTACGTGCCCAACACCCGCATCACCGGCCTGGACTACGAGAAGAAGCTAGTGGAGACCGAGCTTGGGGACGTGCCCTTCGCCCTGGCCAACATCATCCCCCCCATGAAGGCGGCGGACCTCGTGCGCCAGGCGGGCCTGGGGGAGCGGTGGGCCAACGTCAGGATCCCCTACTTCCTCTCCGAGAAGGACGACCGGGTGTACCTGGTGGGGGACATCACCGGCAACACCCCCTACCCCAAGAGCGGCATGGTGGCCTACGTCTCCGGCACCATCGTGGCCCGGCAGATCGCCGAGCGCCTCAAGGGCAAGCCCCTGGCGGAGATCCCCCCGGAGCTTCCTTCCAACATCTGCTACTCCTTCGTGAACTCCGAGGAGGCCATTTGGGTGGCCGCCAACTACTCCTGGGACGAGGCGGCCAAGCAGATCAAGGCCCAGAGCTCCGTGGACAACCAGCGCTCCGCCGCCAACGGTCAGGCGGCCTACGGCTGGGCCCTGGGCATTTGGAACGACATGTTCGGCCCGGCCTAAAGGGGTGAGGCCCGCCCCCTAAAGGGGGCGGGTTTTTCTTCCCGCTACCCAATACACCAGGAGGGTATATGGACCGAAGGAAGTTTTTCCGGCTACTTGGCGCAGGGGGGCTTCTCTCCCTCATGAAGGGCAGGGCCCAGGGAGCGCCCTGGACGGAGAAGACCTTTGAGACCCTGAAGACCCTGGGGGCCCCCCTCTCGGAGTACGGCACCCGGAGCCCCTTTGAGGAGGGCGTGGTGCGCTACATCTCCCCCAACCTCCGCACCCGCCACTCGGGGGCGGACTTCGCTCCCTTGGAGAAGCTGGAGGGGGTCATCACCCCCAACGGCCTCCACTTTGAGCGCCACCACGCTGGGGTGCCCCAGGTGGACCCCGAGGCCTACCGCCTGGTCATCCACGGGATGGTGGAGCGCCCCTTGGTCTTCACCCTGGAAGACCTCAAGCGCTTCCCCTCCGTGACCCGCACCTACTTCATTGAGTGCGCCGGCAACGGGCAAAACGGCTACCGCAACCCCCCGGACCCGAACCTCACCGCCACCCGGAGCCGGGGTCTGGCCTCCAACGCCAGCTGGACCGGGGTGCCCCTTTCCCTCCTCCTCAAGGAGGCGGGAGTGAAGCCGGGGGCCAGGTGGCTCATCCCCGAGGGCATGGACGCCGCCATGTACACCCGCTCCCTGCCCCTGGACAAGGCCATGGAGGACGTGCTGGTGGCCTACGCCCAAAACGGCGAGGCCCTGCGCCCCGAGCAGGGCTACCCCGTGCGCCTGGTGGTCCCCGGATGGGAGGGGAGCATCCAGGTGAAGTGGCTTAGGCGCATCCTGGTCACGGACCTCCCCGCCATGGCCAAGGACGAGACCAGCGAGTACACCGACGTGATGGCCGATGGCCGCGTCCTGGCCTTCACCTGGGTCATGGACCCCGAGTCCATCATCACCTACCCCTCTGGGCTCCAGCAGATCAAGCCCGGCTTCCACGAGATCCGGGGCCTGGCTTGGAGCGGCCACGGGCGCATCACCAAGGTGGAGATTTCCTTTGACGAGGGCAAGACTTGGCGCCAGGCCACCCTCGAGCCCCCGGTGGAGCGCTACGCCTTCGTGCGCTTCAAGATGCCCTGGCACTGGGATGGGAAGGAGGTGGTCCTCTGGAGCCGGGCCTGGGACGAGAAGGGGAACACCCAGCCCACCCGGGAGGAGTTCTTCAAGAAGTGGGGCAAAAACAACCGCTACCACTACAACGCCATCCAGGCCTGGCGCATCCTGCCCGACGGCTGGGTGGTGAACGGGGACCGCCCCCTGGGCGCTCAGGTCTCTGGTCCCGCCGGAGGGTGCGGGGGGGAGGTGTTTGATGTTTAGGCGGATCCTCTTGCTGGTGGCCCTTTTGGGGCTGGCGCTGGGAGCCCGGTACAACCTGGGTACCCCCATCACCGAGGAGCTTGCCGCCCAGTACGACCTCAGGCCCGTGGTCCTGCCCGATGGCCGGGGGCTTCCCCCGGGGGAGGGGAAGGTGGAGGAGGGGGAGCGCATCTACGCCGAGAAGTGCGCCTCCTGCCACGGGGCGAGGGGCGAGGGCTACCCCTTCAACCGCCTGGTGGCGGAGCCCTTCCCCGTCACCCCCGACACCGAGCCCGTGGAGTACGCCATCGGCAACTACTGGCAGTACGCCACCACCCTTTACGACTACATCCGCCGGGCCATGCCCTTTGGGGCCCCGGGGACCCTCACGGACGAGGAGGTCTACCACCTGGTGGCCTTCCTCCTCTACATGAACGGCATCACCGAGGCCGACACCCCCATCAACCAGAAGACCCTGCCCCAAATCCGGATGCCCGCCCGGGAGCTTCTCCAGCTGGACCCCGAGACGAAGCGCCGCTTCCCCTGGATCACCCTGCCCTAGGATGAAGGCATGACCCTTTCCCTGACCGCGGCCTTTTTGGCGGGGGTGCTCTCCTTCCTCTCCCCTTGCGTTCTGCCCCTGGTGCCCACCTACCTCTTCTACCTGGGGGGGGAGCGGGGGCGCCCCCTGTTCAACGCGCTCTTCTTCATCCTGGGCTTCGGGGCGGTCTTCTTCCTCCTGGGCCTCCCCTTCACCCTCCTTGGGGGCCTCCTCTTTGAGCACCGCCAGACCTTGGCCCGGGTGGGGGGCGCGGTCCTCATCCTCTTCGGCCTTTACATGCTGGGCCTGAGGCCCAGGTGGGGGGTTGCCCTCCGCTACGAGGGGGAGACCGGCCGCCCTCTGGGGGCCTTCCTCCTGGGGGCCACCCTGGCCCTGGGCTGGACCCCCTGCATCGGCCCCATCTTGGGGGCCATCCTCACCCTCACGGCGGTGGGGGGTGGGGTGGACCTCCTTCTGGCCTACATCCTGGGCCTGGCCGTGCCCTTTTTCCTGGTGGCCCTTTTCGCCGACCGGCTGAAGGGGTGGCTTAGGCGGGCGGGGCGGCTTTCCCACTACGTGGAGCTCTTCGCCGGGGTGGTGCTGATCCTGGTGGGGGTTCTCCTCCTTACCGACTCCTACTCCGCCCTGAACGCCTTCTTCCTGCGCCTCACCCCCGAGTGGCTGCAGAAGTACCTCTGATGCCACCCCATGCTGGCTTGCGCCAGCATGGGGGCCCCGGCGGAAGGTTCCCGGGAGGCCTTTCTGAGCTGGCCGAGCGAAAGGGATAGAGGTATAGACTGGTTGGGGCATGCTCCTACGCCTTTTGGGCGTTTCCAAGCGCTTCGGCCGCGACTGGGTCCTGAAGGACCTGGACTTCTCCTTACAGAGGGGCGAGGTGGTGGCCCTTCTCGGGCCCAACGGCTCGGGGAAGACCACGCTTTTAAGGCTCATGGCGGGGCTACTGAAGCCCACCCGGGGGCGGGTGGAGCGGCTGGGAAGGGCCCTACTCCTTTCCAACCCCCCGGCCTTCCACCGCCACCTCACCGCCCGGGAGCACCTCCTTTACGACCTGGCCTTCCACGGCCGGGAAGGGGACTTTGCGGGGGCCCTGCGCCGCTTCGGCCTGCCGGAGGGGCTTCCCCTCCAGGCCTTTTCCAGCGGCATGAAAAAGCGCCTGGCCCTGGCCCGCCTCCTCCTCCTCGCCCCCGAGGTCTGGCTTCTGGACGAGCCGGAGACCGCCTTGGACGCCGAGGGACGGGGGCTCCTCCTGGAGGTCCTAAAGGAGGCCAGGGGGAGAGGGGGGGTGGTCCTGGCCACCCACGACCGGGCCCTGGCGGAGCGGGTGGCCGACCGGGCCCTCACCCTGGGGGAGGCGTGAGGCGGGTTCTCCTTCTGGCCCTGCGGGACCTCCGCCTCGAGGTCCGGGACCGCTCGGGCCTCCTTTCCCTCCTGGTCTTCTTCGCCGTGATGCTCTTCGTCATGGCCCTGGCCCTGGGCCCGGAGGAGGCTCCCTTGCGCCGGGCGGCCCCCGGGGTCTTGTGGGTGGCCTTGGCCTTCATGAGCACCCTCCTCTCCTCCCGGGCCTTCGCCCTGGAGGTGGAGGAGGGCACCCTGGACGACCTTCTCCTCACCCCCGGAGGCAAGGAGTGGATCTACTTGGGCAAGCTCCTCTTCCAGCTTCTCCTCCTCTTCCCCTTGAGCCTCCTCGCCCTCCTCATGGCGGCGGGGCTTTTCTACCTGCCCCTGGAGCGGGGGCTTCCCCTCCTCTTTACCCTCTTCCTGGGGGTTCTGGGCTACGCCAGCGTGGCCACCTTTTACGCCGGGCTCCTGGCCCGGCTAAGGGGGCGGGAGGCCCTTCTGCCCCTCCTCCTCTTCTCCTTGGTGGTGCCGGTGGTCCTGGCCTCGGTGCGGGCCACGGCGGGCCTGGTGGAGGGGCTTCCCGTGGCCGAGGTGGCCGACTGGTGGCGGCTTCTTCTGGTCTTTGACGTGGTCTACGTGACGGCCAGCGCCCTCCTCTTCCCGGTGGTCCTGGAGGGCTGAGGCCACAGACTTCTAAGCGAAGGACGCCCTATGCTTGAAGGGATGGAGGCTTGAGATGCTGAAGGCGGCGAACCCCGATCGGCCCGACCTCTTGACCTGGGCCTTTCTGGCCCTGGGCCTCGCGCTTCTGCCCGTGGGCCTTTACGTGGCCCTTTCCGCCCCCCCGGACGTGAACCAGGGCTACCTGGCCCGCATCATGTACCTGCACGTCCCCACCGCTTGGCTGGGCTACCTGGCCTTCTTCGTCACCTTTCTCTACTCCCTCCTCTACCTCTTCCGCCAGGACCCCCGGTACGACCGGGTGGCCAGCGCAAGCGCCGAGATCGGCCTGGTCTTCATGGGGCTAGCCCTGGTCACCGGGATGCTCTGGGCCAGGCCCACCTGGGGGGTCTACTGGACCTGGGAGCCCAGGCTCACCACCACCGCCATCCTCTTCGCCGTCTACGTGGGGTACTTCCTCCTCCGGGGGGCCATAGAGGACCCGGAGCTAAGGCGCAAGGCGGCGGCGGCGGTGGGCGTTTTGGGCTTCATCAACGTGCCCATCAGCTACATGTCGGTCAAGTGGTGGCGGAGCCTGCACCAGACCCAGTCCATTGACCTCACCACCGGCAAGATCCACATGGCCCCGGAGATGCTCCAGGCCCTCCTTTTCAACCTCCTGGTCTTCACCCTGCTCTACCTGGGCTTCGTGCGCTTCCGGGGGTTTTTGGCGGCCCTCGAGGCCAGAAAGCAGGAGGCCTGATGGAGGTCTTCGTCACCTGGGTCTACGCCCTCACCTACCTCACGGTCTTCGGCTACCTGGCCTACCTCTTCTGGCGCTATAGGAGGGCGCGATGAGGGGCAAGTACCTTCTGGGCGTCCTGGTCATCCTGGGGGCCCTGGCCTACATGATCTTCGGCGGCCTGGGCCAGAACCTGGTCTACTTCCTCACCCCCTCGGAGTACCTAGAGGCCCAGGACAAGTACCAGAACCGCCCCGTGCGCCTGGGGGGCCTGGTCAAGCCGGGCACGGTCCAGTACGACAAGGACCGCCTGGAGCTCCGCTTCGTCCTCACCGACGGCGTGGCCGAGGTGCCCGTCTTCCACAAGGGCACGCCCCCCGGCATGTTCAAGGAGGGGCAGGGGGTGGTGGTGGAGGGGCGCTTCCAGGAAGGGGTCTTCCAGGGAACCAACCTGCTGGTGAAGCACTCGGAGACCTACCAGCCCCCTAAGGCGGGCTGGACCCCTGAGGACGTGCGCAAGCTCATCCAGGAGGCCAAGTGACCCCGGCCCTTCTCGGCAACCTGAGCGTGGCCCTGGCCCTGGCCTTCAGCCTCCTGGGCCTGGCCCTGGCCCTTTTGGCCTACCTCCAGGGGGACGGGCGCTTCCTCAAGGGGGCGAAGGCCCTCGCTTCCCTCACCCTCCTCTCGGCCCTGGCCGCCTTTGTGGCGCTGGAGTGGGCCCTCCTCACCCACGACTTCAGCCTGGCCTACGTGGCCAGGAACCACGCCCTCCAAGACCCCCTCTGGGTCACCCTGGTGACCCCTTGGGCGGCCCTCGAGGGGAGCCTCCTCCTCTGGGGCCTCCTCCAGACCCTCTACACCTTCGTGGCCAGCCGCAAGCCTTTAGACCCCTGGCGGGCCTCCTTGGTCCTGGCCGTCCTCTTCGGCGTCCAGGTCTTCTTCTTCGGGGTCATGGCCACCATCGCCAGTCCCTTCCAAACCCTCCCCAACCCCCCCGCCAACGGCACGGGCCCCAACCCCCTCCTGCAGAACCACTGGATGATGGCCGTCCACCCGGTCCTCATGTACCTGGGCTTCGTGGGGCTTTCTGTGCCCTACGCTTACGCCGTGGCCGCCATGGTCACCCGCCGCTACCAGAGCTGGGTGGAGGAGACCCGGTGGTGGACCCTGATCGCCTGGGGCTTCCTCACCGCCGGGAAGGTGGCGGGCATGTGGTGGAGCTACGAGGTCCTGGGCTGGGGCGGGTACTGGGCCTGGGACCCGGTGGAAAACGCCAGCTTCGTGCCCTGGCTTCTCGCCACCGCCTTCCTCCACACGGCCATCGTCCAGCAGACCCGGGGGGCCTTCAAGGCCTGGAACTTCGCCTTCGTGACCCTGGCCTTCAGCGCCACGGTGCTGGGCACCTTCCTCACCCGAAGCGGGGTCATCCAGTCGGTGCACGCCTTCGCCGAGGGGCCTGTGGGGCCCGCCTTCCTGGGCTTCTTCCTCCTCTCCACCGCCTTGGGGCTTGGCCTCCTTTCCCGGGTCTCCCGGGAGGTGCGGGACGTGGCCGTCTTCCACCCCTTCTCCCGGGAGGGGGCTTTGCTCCTGGGGGCCTTCTTCTTCGCCGGCTGGGCTTTGGTGGTGGTCCTGGGCACCTTCTACCCCCTTTTGGTGGAGGCCTTCGCCGGGGCCAAGGTCAGCGTGGGGGCGCCCTTCTTTAACCAGGTCTCGGCCCCCATCGGGGCCGGGCTCCTCCTCCTCATGGGGGTGGGGCCCATCCTGCCCTGGCGGAGGCCAAGGAAGGAGGTCTTCAGGAACCTCTACCTCCTCCTTGCCGCCCTGGCCCTGGGCACCCTGCTCGGCCTCCTTAGGGGGTACACCCTGGGGGCCTCCTTGGCCGTGGGCCTCTTCCTCTACAACACCCTGGCCGTGGCCCTCCTCTTCGCCGAGGGGATGCGGGCGAGGCGCCTGGCGGGGCTCAGCCCCTGGTCCTTCCTGGAAAACCGCAGGCGGGTGGGGAGCCTTTTGGTCCACTTCGCCGTGGCCCTCATGGCCCTCGCCATCGCCTTCAGCCAGACCTACCGCCTCGAGGCGGAGAAGACCCTGTATAAGGGCCAGGCCTGGGAGGTGGCGGGGGTGAGGATGGTCTTCCAGGGGGTGCGGGCCCTGGACGAGGGGCGGCGCTTCGCCGTGGAGGCCCGCCTCTCCACGGACCGCTTCGGGGAGGTGCGCCCCAGGCTCCACTTCTACCCGCAGATGCAATCCCCCCTGCCCTCCCCCAAAGTCATCTACACCCCCGGCAACGACTACTACTTCCTCCTCATGGACTTTGACCGGGAGAAGGGGGAGTGGGCTTCGGTGCGGCTTATAGTGACCCCCATGGTCTTCTGGATCTGGGTGGCGGGGGTCCTCATGGCCCTCGGGACCCTCTACATCCTCTGGCCCGCCTCGAGGCCCGAGGCGGCGAGGGAGGTGAGCCCGGCGTGAGGGCCTGGCTCTGGGTCCTGGTGGTGGCCTTTCTGGCGGGCATCTTCTGGTGGGGGATGCAGCGGAACCCCAAGGAGCTGCCCTCGGTCCTGGCCAAGGAGCGCCGCCCGGCCCCCGATTTCACCCTGCCCCTCCTTGCCCCCTACCGGGCGGCGTGGGGGGAGACCTTCCGCCTGGGGGACTACCTGGGCAAGCGCCCCATCGTCCTCAACTTCTGGGCCAGCTGGTGCTACCCCGCCTGCTACGAGGAGGCCCCCGTTCTGGAGGCTGCCTGGCGGAAGCACAAGGACCGGGTGCTCTTCGTGGGGGTGAACACCCAGGACAAGGAGCCCGAGGCCCTGAGGTTCATCGCCCAGTTCGGCCTCACCTTCCCCCAGGTCTTTGACCCCAGAGGGCGGGTGGGGGTGGACTACGGGATGTACGGGGTCCCGGAGACCTTCTTCATTGACGGGGAGGGCCGCGTCTACGCCCGGCACGCCGGGGCCATTGACGAGGCCACCCTGGAGGGCTACTTGAAGGAGCTCAGGCCATGAGGCTGCTTTTGCTTTTGCTTTCCCTTTGGCTTCCCGCGTTGGCCCAGGAGGGGCCGCCGCCCGACCTCTCCCCGGAGGTCTTCCGCATCGCCCGGGAGCTCCGCTGCCCGGTCTGCCAGGGGGAGTCGGCGGCGGAGAGCAACTCGGGGGTGGCGGTGGAGATGCGCCGCCTCATCGCCGAGATGCTAGAGGAGGGCAAGACCTCGGCGGAGATCAAGGCCTTCTTCGTGGAGCGCTACGGGGAGTGGATCCTCTACGAGCCCCCCAGGCGGGGGGTGACCCTCTGGGTCTGGGTGCTGCCGGTGGTGGGGCTTTTCCTCCTGGGCCTCGGGCTTTTCGCCTACTTCCGGCCCAGAAGGCCTCTTCCTAAGGAGCTTCTGGAGGAGGCCGAGCGCCGCCTGAAGGAGCCCCCGGCATGACGGCCACCCTGATCTTCCTCCTTCTCCTTCTCCTGGGGCTTTTCCTGGCCCTAAGGCCCCTTTTGGGCCCCAAGGAGCCCTTCCCCGAGCCCCCCAGGCGGGAGGAGCTTTTAGAGGAGCTGGAGGTCCTGAAGAGGGAGGTGGAGGCCCTCGAGGGGGAGGAGAAAAAGCTGGCCCTGGCCCGGATGGTGGAGCTGGAAAGGGCCCTGGAGGGCTACCGTCCCCCCGAGCCCAGGCCCTTCAACCCCCTTCCCGTGGCCCTGGTCCTGGGGGCGGTGGTCCTCCTGGGGGTGGGGCTTTGGCGTTACACCCTGCCCCGCCTCCCCGGGGAGACCACGGTGACCCAGCGGGCCGAGGCCCGGGAGCTCAAGGCCCTTTCGGACAGGGCCAAGAAGACCGGGGCGGTGGAGGACCTCCTGGCCTGGGGCAGGAAGGCCTTTGAGCTTGGGGTCTACGAGCAGGCGGCTGAGGCCTACCTGGAGGTGCTGAAAAAGGACCCCCAAAACGTGGAGGCGGTGCGGCGGGTGGGGATCCTCCTCTTTATGTCGGGCCGACCGGAGGAGGCCAGGCTCTTCCTGGAGATCGCCCAGCACGCCGAGCCTATGGCGGCGGAGGGCTGGCTTTTCCTGGGCAACCTCTACTTCCAGGAGGGGAGGTACCAGGAGGCCATCGCCGCCTGGGAGCGGTACCTGGAGATGGGCGGCGAGGCCAGGGAGCGCGTCCAGGGCCTCATCGCCATGGCCCGGGCCCAGGCCCAGGGCGGGAAGGACGGGGAGAGCGTCTACCAGGCCCGCTGCGCTGCCTGCCACGGGGCGAGGGGGGAGGGGGGCGTGGGGCCCAGGCTCCAGGGGAACCCCATCTTGAAGGCCAAGGAGGCGGTGCGGGAGATCGTCTTGCAGGGGCGGGGCACCATGCCCGCCGTGCCCCTTTCCCCGGAGGAGCTTTCCGCCCTCCTGGACTACCTGGATAGCCTGTAGCCATGAGGCGCCGCGACCTATTTTTTTACGTCCCCGTGGCGGTGGCGGGGGGGGTTTTTCGCCTGGCTGGGGGTGCGCACCTACAACCTCCGCTTCCGCCCCCGGCCCGAGGCGGGGGAGCCCCTCTGGCGGGAGGGGCCCCGGGTGCGGGTGGCGAGGAGGGGGGAGCTTGGGGTCTGGGAGGTGCGGTTCTTTGACTACCCCCTTCCTCTGGGCCCTTTGCGGGCCCTCCTCCTCCGCCTGCCCGAGCCCGCTCCCGGGGGGCTTTCCCTGGGGGAGGAGCACTACATCGCCTTAAGCCGCATCTGCACCCACCAGGCCTGCACCCTGAACTACGTCCCCGACCCCGAGGCCGCCTCCATCCTCTACAACTTCCGCTACGAAAGGCCCTTCTTGGGCTGTCCCTGCCACTTCGGGGCCTTTGACCCCCAGCTTGGGGGGAAGGCGGTCTACGGCCCGCCCCGCTACCCCCTGCCCCGGATTCGCCTCGAGGCCCAGGGGGAGGAGATCCTGGCCACCGGGCACGAGGTCCCCTTGCGGCCCATGGAGGGGACTTAGGGAAGGCACCGCCAGGAGTAGGCCAGGCGTTGTTCCGCATAGAGGCGGGGGCCTTCCCAGCGGTAAGTGGAGGCGGCCCAGGCCTTGCTCCGGCAGGGCCCCTTTCCCTGGGCCAGACTCATGCTCTGCGAGGAGGGCCATCCCCGGTAAAAATCGCCTTTCCCTCCGCCCAGGGTGTAGGCGTAGGTGCCCGTCTCCACGAGCCCCCAGATCAAGGCCTCATCCGAGCAGTGGGCTGTGGCGTAGGCCTTGGCCCCGGGCCGGGAGGCCAGGGGCATGGCGGAGGCGGCCAGGCGGCAGGTGGGGAAAAGCCCCCTTGGTCCAAAGGTTTCCAGGAGCAGGGGGAAGGTGTCGGGTCCCACCCTCAGGCCTCCCTCCGGGCCCCTCAGTTCCGGGGGCAGGCGGCTCCAGGGGTTTTCGGGAGGGCCTCCCTCGCCCTGGCGCAGGGCCTCCAAGGCCTCCAGGAGGTAGTTCCGCACCCTCTCCCGGTGGGGGTCCGCGATCCCTTGGCCGAAGAACTTGGCCACAACCCCTTCCCAGGCCCGCAGGACAAGCCCAGTGTCCTGCCAGAGCCCGCCGTGCTCCCGGGCGAAATCGCAAGCCTCCATCCAGGCTGTAAGGCCAGAAGCGGCTCTAGCGCGGACCTCTTGGCAGACCGCTTCCACCTGGCGGAGCCCTTCCGGGGTGAGCCTGGGGGGTTGGATGAGGAAGGCCACGCCCCCTGCCCACTCCCGGTAAGCGAACCCCTGGGTGACCCAGATCCAAGGCGGGGTCTCTGCCCTTCCCGTGGCCCAAAACAGGCCAAGGAGCAAGAGCCCTAGAAACTTGTGCATGATCACCCCCTTCCCATACTAGGCCTCCATTCGCAACAAGGAGGGGAAAGGGGATTCCTTCCTAACTCCCTTGCAGGCGCACCCGCACGAAGCGGTCCCGCCCCCGTTGCAGGACCAGGGGGCGGGAGAGGTCCACCTCGAGGCCCGGGTCCGTCACCACCTCCCCGTCTATCCTCAGGCCCCGGTTCTGGATGAGCCTCCTGGCCTCGGCGTTGGAGGGGGTTAGGCCCGCCAGGGTGAAGAGCCGGGCCACCCAGATGCGGCCTTCCCTCAGCTCGGAAGCGGGGATCTCCACCTCGGGGATCTCCTCGGGGATGCCTCCCTTGGCCACCTCGTCGTAGCGCGCCTCCGCCCGCCTCACCTCCTCGGGGCCCGCCTCCTTGTCCCTTCCCAAAGCCTCCAGGCGGTAGCCCAGGCTCTCGTAAAAGGCCCGGTCTATGCGGGGTGGGATCTGGGGCCTTGCGTAGGCGGCGGTGAGGATCCGGGCCAGGACCCGGTGGGCGGGGACGGGGCCGGCCTTCAGGAGGGCCTCTATCTCCTCCTCCTCCAGGTCCGTGAGGAGGCGGAAGTAGTCCTCTAGGAGGGGGTCCGGCACCCGCATCAGCTTCTTGAACATGACCTCGGGGGGCTCGGCCACCCCGATGTAGTTGTCCAGGCTCTTGGACATCTTCTCCTGGCCGTCTAAGCCCACCAGGAGGGGCATGAGGAAGCAGACCTGGGGGCTTTGCCCGTAGGCCCGCTGGACCTCCCGCCCCACCAGGAGGTTGAAGCGCTGGTCCGTGCCCCCCATCTCCACGTCGGCCCGGATGGCCACGGAGTCATAGGCCTGGGCGAAGGGGTAGAGGAACTCGTGCAGGGAGATGGGGATCCCCTCCTGGTAGCGCTTCTTGAAGTCCTCCCTTTCCAGCATCTGGGCCACGGTCATGAGGGAGGTGAGGCGCACCACCTCCTTGAAGGTGAGGCCCTCCAGCCACTCGGAGTTGTAGCGGAGTTCAAAGAGCTCGGGCTCCTGCCTCAGGATCTTCCCCGCCTGCTCCACGTAGGTCCTGGCGTTTTCCCGGGTCTCCTCGAGGGTCAACGGGGGGCGGGTCTTGCTCCTCCCCGAGGGGTCCCCGATCATCCCGGTGAAGTCCCCGATGATGAGGACCACTCGGTGCCCCAGCTCCTGGAACTGGCGCATCTTTTTCAGGACCACGGCGTGGCCCAGGTGCAGGTCGGGTCTGGTGGGGTCCGCCCCCAGCTTCACCGTGAGGGGGCGCCCCTCTTTGAGCTTTTCCAAAAGCTCTTCCTCGGGGATGATCTCCTCCGCGCCCCGCTTAAGGAGGCGGAGGGCTTCTTCCGGGGATGGCCTGGGGTCCGCCATGAGCCCAAGTATACTGAAGGCAGTGCGGAGCCTGCTCCTTCTGCTTTTAGCCCTCTTGGGGCTTTACTGGTACGCCGAGCGCTACGGCCTGGCCGTGGGCTACCCGCCCTTTCTGCCCGTCTTCTACTGGAAGTACACGGGGGAGGCCCAGTACCCCATCCGGGTCCACGGGCTTTACAACGTGCTCAAGGTCCAGGTCTCGGGCAGGCTGGACCAGGGGCGGCTCCAGGTGGCCCTCTTGAAGGACGGGCGGCCGGTGGGGGAAAGGACCTTTGCCGGGGTCTTTCAGGAGGTGGTGCGCTTTCCCGTGGGGGAGGGGGGCTACGTCCTCCGCCTCCGCCTGGAAAACGCTAAGGGCCAGGTGCGCTACGACTGGGTGGCCACCAAGTTTGCCCCTTGAGGCGGGGTGTGCTACACTTAGGCCTGGTTTGCCCCTAAGGGGCATGAGAAGGGGAGAAAAATGGCCACGAAGAAGCCCAAGAAGAACCTGTCCGCCCTGAAGCGGCACCGGCAGTCCCTGAAGCGCCGGCTTCGCAACAAGGCCAAGAAGTCGGCCATCAAGACCCTGTCCAAGAAGGCCGTTCTCCTGGCCCAGGAGGGCAAGGCGGAGGAGGCCATCAAGATCATGCGCAAGGCCGTGAGCCTCATTGACAAGGCGGCCAAGGGGTCTACCCTGCACAAGAACGCCGCCGCCCGCAGGAAGTCCCGGCTGATGCGCAAGGTGCAGAAGCTCCTTTCCGCCGTGAGCGCCTGAGGGAGGGCCTATGGGCAAGGGCGATCGTCGCACCCGCAGGGGCAAGATCTGGCGCGGCAGTTACGGCAAGTACCGGCCCCGTAAGAAGAAGTAAAGGGCCGTTCCCCTTAGGGGCCTGGCCCTTAGGCTCCTTCCTTTTCCATTTCCCAGGTGAGGTCCCGGAGGAGCCACCCCCGCCCCGGGGGCGCCAGTTCCCCCGAGGCCAGGGCCTGGACCAGGTAGCGGCGCACCAGGGCTTCCGGCACCCCTTGGGCGATGACCTCCCCCAGGTTGCGGGTGCCGTCCAGGAGACCCTGGAGCCCGCCGAACTCCTCCAGGGTCTTTCCTTTGCGGCCCTGGTGGCGGATCCTCAGGGCGTACCAGGCGTAGCGGCGCAGGGGGTAGAGGTCCCCTTCCCTCAGGCCCATGTAGGCCCGCTCCATGGCGATGAGGAGGGGAACACCCCAGGTCTTGGCGGCGGCGCGGACGCTCTTTCCCCCCTGGAACGGTTCCAGGGGAGGTTTGGGGCGGATGGCCTCCAGTACCCGGCTGGGCGAGTCTATGAGGGCCCGGAAGCGGTCCCACTCGTCGTTGACCCGGGCCCACTCCCCGAGGAGGTTGGCGAAGGGCATGAGGGGCCTCTCCCCGGCAGGGGGGCCTGGTTGGAAGCGGAAGGTCCCCTCCTTGGGGTGGAGGGGGAAGGTGAAGAGGGCCTCGAGGCCCTCCCAGTCCAGGATGCTGGCCCCCACCACCTCCCCGGCGGCGAAGCGCAGGGTGAGAGGCAAAACCCCCTCCCTCACCTCCAGGACCCCGGAGCGCCGGTGGGCGTGGATGAGCTCCAGGACCTCCGTGAGGGGGAAGACCTTCAGGTCGCCTTCCATCTAAACCCCTCCCCCAGTCCCAGGACCAGCATACGGCCTTCCCCCCGGTAGGCCTCCAGGGCGGCCATCACCCGGACCTCCTCTCCCTCCCGTACCAAAGCGGCCACCGTGGGCCCCGCTCCGCCCACGAAGGCGGCCAGGGCCCCGGCCTCCAGAGCCCCCTCTAGGGCCTCCAGGACCCCCGGCATCAGGTGGGCCCGGTAGGGCTGGTGGAGGCGGTCCCGGCAGGCCTCCTTCAAGGCCTCCAGCTTGCCCGAGAAGAGGGCCGCGGGCCAGAGGGCGCTTCGCGCCAGGTTGTAGACGGCGTCCTCCAGGGGCACCTCCTGGGGAAGGGCCGCCCGGGCCAGGGGGGTAGGCACCTCGTAGGGGGGGACGGCTAGGACGAAGCGCACCCCTTTGGGCCTGGGCAGGGGGATGGCCAGAGGAGGCTCGCTCAACGCGGCCACGAAGCCTCCAAAGACGGCGGGGGCCACGTTGTCGGGGTGGCCCTCGAGGCGGGCCGCCACCCGGAAGACCCCTTCCCGCCCGAGCCTGCCCCCGGAAAAGCGGTCCGCCAGGGCCACCCCCGCCACCAAAGCGGCCGAGGAGCTCCCCATGCCCCGGGCCAGGGGGATGGGGTTGAAGACCCGGAGCATGAGGGGAAAAGGTTCCAGGCCCAGCTCCCGCATTCCGGCCCGAAAGCCCTCGTGGATGAGGTTGTCCGTTCCCTCCACGTGGCCTTCCCCCTCGTAGAGGAAGGCGTCTTCCCGGGCGGGCTCGGCCTCCACCTCGAGGTAGAGGTCCAGGGCTACGCCCAGGGCGTCAAAGCCCGAACCCAGGTTGGCCAGGGTGGCGGGGACATAGAGGCGGGGAAGGGGCTCCATAAGTCCCGCCCCAGCATACCAGGGCTTTCCCTGGGGCTTGACAAGAAGAAGCCCTATTCTAGGGGTGGAGGTGGTACAATGAAACTGGCTGTACTGAGAGGGCTTATGTTTATGGTCTTGGGTTTGCCAGTGGCCCTGGCTCAGGTCATGTCCTTCTCTCAAGAAGGGCCTTCTTGCCCATTGCCGGGCGATGAGATGGTGAAGTCTCTAGAGAACCAGTGCTTGGACCCAGGAAATGGTGGCTCGGCGGTGTGTGGTAGCTACAACTGCTTTACCAAGTGTGAAGTCGTTACGGTGCAAGATTGCACCTTGAGATGGGCTTGTATAGCAGGTGCAACCCTTTGCATACTGTATGGTCCGGTTTATCCATATCCTTGTATGGCAACGGTATTTGTCTGCCACGCTTTTGACTGGATCAATGAATGCTCTCAAAGGCAGGAGGAGAGATGCCGGACCTACTGCGTACGCTAGTCAATGGTCTTGCAAAACTAGCTCGCAAGGCTGCAGAAATCGGTTGGTATACGGGATTTCCCATCATCTTTTTCAATCTTCTACGTGAGGTCCTCCATCATTGGAGGGCTGGAACATTTTCCGGTGAGGACGCTTTGGTTACCCTTGCATTGGTTATAATGGTGTGGTTTGCATTTCGGTTTGTGGGCATCCCACTTGGTGGATCCCTCTTAGCTCTTGCCTACATCGCTTATTCCTTGGAAGGCAGGTGATTTCCTTGGAAGGCAAGCAGTGGGTTTACGCAGTCTTTGGTGCGGCATGTGTTTATTGGACCACAGATTCCAGGGGAAGGGCGGTCTGTGCAGTAACAACTTTTGTCTGCCATGCTTATGACTGGCAGCAAATTTGCACCCCAAGGCAGGAGGAAAGATGTCAAACCTATTGCGTTCGCTGAGGGAGAGGCTTTGGACTTTAGTAGATATTGCTTTCTACTCTTCTTTGGCGGCGCTGCAATTTAAGCTCTGGCTTTCCGTTTTTGATAATCTTTTTCGCAATGGGAGGCTTGAAACCGAGGACGTTTTCGTGATGTTTCTCCTCCTTCTGACCCTCTGGTTTGCCTGGAGGCGTATAGGTCTACCTTATGCCAGCGCACTTCTTGGAATCATCTGGGCTGCCTATCTCCAATCTCAATCTCAGCGCTGATAAGGCAGGAAGGTGAGGAGGGATGGCAAAATGCCCCGGTTGGGCTTGCCTTGCAAAGGTCGGGATAATGGGCGTATATTCCCGCCCCGATGGGCAAGCGAGGCTTCCTTCGCAGGGAGGCAAGCCCCAAGGAGGTGCTGGAACACTGCCTGCGCCTGGCCCGGGAGGTGGCTCCACCCACCCCCAAGGGCCAGCGGGGCCGCCCCTGGCGCTACGACCACGGCCTTTACCTGGCCCTTCTTCTCTTCCGCGCCTTCTTCCACCTCACCTACCGCAAGACGGAGGCTCTGCTTCAGGACCTCATGGAAGCCCCCTTCCCCTCCCATCAGTCCTTGGCCCACTACGCGGTGCAGCGCCTGGACCTCAA
>NZ_LHCI01000106.1:930712-938160 GCF_001280255.1 Thermus aquaticus
GGGTACGGGCGCGGGAGGGGTGGGGCCCCGAGGTGTACCGGTTTCGCGGGGTGGTGGAGGGGGTGTTTGGGGGGATGAAGACCTGGCTGGGGGGGCCTACCTTTGGGGAAGCCTTGGACGGCCATGGTGCGGGCGTTTTTGGAGCTCATCGCCTACGGCCTTAGGGTCCTTCTCTCCCTTCTGCCGCCGCCCCCTGGGTACAAGGCGATTTACTAGGCAAGCCCACAGGGGCTTGACAAGAAGAAGAAGAAGAAGCCCTATTCTAGAGGTGGAGGTGCTAAAATGAATTGGTAAATGTGCTGGCGCTTCTTCTGCTGGGCTTGTGGGCAACAGCTCGTGCAGAGGGGTCCATGGGCGAAACTTGCACCTTCCCCATTGAACCAGAGGTGGAAAACGCCATTTCTCCCCTTAACTGTGGGGCCCAGCCCTGCTTGGACCCTGGGGATGGCGGAGGAGGTGGAGGATCATCACCTAACCCGGTTTGCAGGATTGTATGCTATATTGTGTGCGTTCCTGTGCGGGATGTCATTTGTACACCTGTTCCTCCTCCTTTGCAACCTATTTGTAGAGTAATCGTTTACAACGAGTGTCGTGAGGTTTGCGAACGGCAGTGCAGATGAAAGGAGTGTAGGATGTCACCTTGGGTAACCAAAGCTGCGAGAAGTTTCTTCTTCTTGGGGCTAACCGCTGCCCTGGTGCTCTTCGCTTACCTCCTTGAGCAGAGGAGCAGCTGGGCCTGGCTACAGTTTTTGCTGGGCGTGGGCGCGACGCTGGCCTCCTACCAGGTCTTGGGAAGGGGCGTAGCCTTCAACTCCCTTAAAGTGATAGGCTTTTCTCTCCCGGCCCTGGTCCTCTTCTACTTTGTTTTAGATCTGCTCTTCCCCGGAACCGTCGCCCACCAGGTAGGCCAGCTGGCGGGGGATCCCTTCCACTTGGGGGCTATCCTGGCCCTGCTCCTTTTCAGCCCGGGGCGTGGGGCGGCGGGCCCGGCCAAGCACACCTTAGGGTTTCGGTCCCCCCTTTGGCATGGGAAGCGTGGGCTTGGATCGGCAACGGGCCTAGATGGGCAAGAGAAAGGGCGCTAAACCCTTTCCCACGGCGCCCCTCGCGTCCCGGAAAGGAGGGCCTCTCGGGCGCGGGGTAGGGCCTCCGCCACCTCTTTGGCCAGGAGGCCCACCCCCTTCTCCTCCGCCAGGAGGTCCCCGGCCAGGCCGTGGAGATAGACCCCAAGCCGGGCGGCCTCAAAGGGGGGGAGCCCGGCGGCCAGCAGGGTGGCGATGGCCCCGGAGAGGACATCCCCCGTGCCCCCCGTGGCCAGGGCGGGGTTCCCCGTGGGGTTCAGGGAAAGCCGTTCCCCTTCCGCCACCACCGTGGGGTTTCCCTTGAGGACCACGGTGAGCCCCGTTTCCCGGGCCAGGGTCCGGGCGGCCTCCAGCGGGTCCTTGGCCACCTCCTCCGGGGACCGGCCCAGGAGCCTCCCCGCCTCCCCGGCGTGGGGGGTGAGGACGGCCTTGGCCCCAGCCCGGCGGTAGGCGGCCACCACCTCCAGGTGGAGGGCGTCAGCGTCCAGGACCGTGGGGAGGCCGGCCTCGAGGGCCCGCATGGCCCAGAGGACGCCCCAGGGCCCACCCCCCATGCCCACGGCCAGGGCCTCCACCCGCATGGGGGGCAGGGCGGGGGCGGGCAGGGGGTGGAAGACGGCCTCCAGGGGCTCCAGGGGCGTCCCCTCCGGGACCGCCAGGTGGACGAGGCCGGCCCCCATGCGGTAGGCCCCCAGGGCGGCCAGGACCGGAGCCCCGGCGTAGCGGAGGCCGTCTCCCCGGTACCCCCCCAAAACCCCCACCCGGCCCACGCTCCCCTTGTGAGCGGTGAGGGGGCGCCGGGGGAGGAGGGGCCTCAGGGCCTCCGGGGTGGCCACCTCGGGGAGGTCCTCCCGCTCCAGGAGGGCCTTGGGCAGGCCGATCTCCGCCAGAAAGAGTCTGCCGCAGGCCTCCCGCATTAAGAGGTGGGGGGTCTTGAAGGCGGCGAAGGCCACGGTGGCCGTGGCCCGAACGTGGGGGCTATAGGGGAGGCCCGAGGGCAGGTCCAGGGCCAAAATGGGAAGCCCCGAGGCGTTTACCCGCTCCACGAGCCCGGCGTAAAAACCCGTGAGGGGCCCCTTGAGCCCGGTGCCGAAGAGGGCGTCCACCACCACCTCCCCCCCGCCGAATGCGGCCTCCTCCAGGGGGTAGAGCTCCGCGCCGTGGGCCAGGAGGGCGTTTTTGGCCTGGAGGGCGTCCCCCGCCTGGTCGGGGGCAGCGTAGACCCGGACCCTCACCCCCTCCAAAAGGAGGTGCCGGGCCAAGACCAGGCCGTCCCCGCCGTTGTTGCCCTTGCCCGCTAGGACCACGGCCGGGCGCTGGCCGAAGAGCTCTTTGTAGACCCGGGCCGCCTTCATCCCCGCCCACTCCATGAGGAGAAGGCTGGGGTAGCCCATCTCCGCCGCCTTCTGGTCGGCTTCCCGCATGGCCTCGGGGGTGAACACGCGCACGCCCTCAGGATATCCCGGCCCATGGTCTAGGATGGGGGCATGGGCAGCCTGGAAGAGGCGAGAAAGCGTCTAGAGGAGGCCCGCAAGGTGGCCGTCCTCACCGGGGCGGGCATCTCCAAGCCCTCGGGGATCCCCACCTTTCGCGACGCCGAGGGCCTCTGGAAGGAGTTCAACCCCCTGGAGTACGCCACCCCCGAGGCCTACGCCAAGGACCCCGAGAAGGTCTGGGCCTGGTACGCCTGGCGCATCGCCAAGGTGCGGGAGGCCAGGCCTAACCCCGCCCACCAGGCCCTGGCGGAGCTGGAAAGGCGGGTTCTGGAGAGGGGTGGGGAGTTCCTCCTGGTCACCCAGAACGTGGACGGCCTCCACGCCCGGGCGGGGAGCCGGAACCTGGTGGAGCTCCACGGCAACATCCTGAGGGCCCGGTGCGAGGCCTGCGGCCACCGCTTCCCCCTTCCCGAAGCCTTCACCCCACCTCCCAGTTGCCCCCGGTGCGGCCACCGGGCCCGGCCCGACGTGGTCTGGTTCGGGGAGTTTCTGCCGGAAGGGGCCTGGGAGCGGGCGGTGAGGGCCTTTTCCGAGGCGGACGTCGCCCTGGTCATCGGCACCAGCGCCGAGGTGGAGCCCGCCGCCTCTTTAGGCCGCATCGCCTATGCCTCGGGGGCCTATCTGGTGGAGTTGAACCCCGAGCCCACCCCCCTCACGCCCCTGGCCCACCTTTCCCTGCGCATGGGGGCGGTGGAGGGGATGGCGGTCCTTCTGGAAGGGCTATGAGCGGCTTTTTCCGGTGCCTTGCGGACCTCGCCACCCTGGCACGGGCTGGGGCGGTAGGGTGGGTCCTGGTCAGTAAAAGTGCACATTAGCGCACCCCGGCCCTCCACCAGGATGAGGACCTGAGCCCACCTTCCACCCCTCCCACGATCCGTGCAGGATGGGCTTGAGGGGAGAAAGATCTCTGGGCACCTCAAGCCCGAGAAGGGGAAGGAAAAGGCCTACCCTCAGGACCCGCCAGGGATGGGCACCGGAGGGGTTCCTTCCTTCGGTTACCCCCTTCCAGCTCCCCGGCGAGCCCCAAGGGCTTGAAAGGGAGGCCAAAGCCGACTGGATTCTCCTCAGCTCACGAGACCACCTCCTCTTCAGGTAAGGGTTCTTCTCTTCTTTGCGCTCCCTTTGTAATTGAGCCATCCGGGCTTCGTAGAAGCTCCGGGCTTCCCTGAGAAAGCTTTCGTCCTTGAGGAGCGCCTCGTACCCCTTGGGAAGCTTCTCCTCAAACCCCAGGGCTCTACGGCCAATGACGTAGGCCGCGGCCACGTCCTTGGAGAGGGAGAGCCCTGGGGCGTACTTGAGCATCCCTATCGTGGAGGTGTCCTGGGGGCTCACCTCCAGGACCTCCACGCCCCGCTTTCGGGCGAGGGAGTGAATCTTCTCCAAGAGGGACCGGTAGGCAAAGCGGTGTTGTTTATGGCGAAACGCCCGGCCTGAGCCGTCTCCCCTCCGGGATTTACGAAGATACTTGAGCTTTTCCGTGGCGATAGCGACCCCGTGTTCCTCGGCGACGGCCACCACCTAGTGGGCGACCTTCCAGAGCGCGAGCTCCTTGGCCCCCTTATTGGGAGCCCGGTCCACCTCCTCCAGGGAGAGGGTGAGGTGGCGCTTCAGGTTCCCGTCAGGGGAGACCACGGCGAGGGCCAGGTGGTAGGGGTTGCCGTTCACGTCTATCCCCAGGACCCCGTTCGCCTTGGTGTGGACGGGAGGGGGGAGCTCCTCGCTCCAGGTGAAGTGGGCGTAGACCTTGCCTTCCTTGAGCGTGAGCTCGGCGTTGTAGGCGAGCCCCGAGTGAATCCGCTCCAGGAGGGCGTTGAGCTGGGGGTGGGAGGTCCTCACCAGGGCGCGGGCGAACTTCTTCCTTTCGCCTTCTTTTTGCCCTTCCTCCTCCCCCAGGTGGACGAGGAGCCAGAGGGCTCTGCCTTCCACCTGGAGCTTGAAGTGGGGGTTTCCTCCTTTCTTGCTCCTGTCGCCTTGGGTGTAGAGGAGGCCTTGCCGCTTCTCCTTCCACCTCCGCTTGAGGGCTTCCAAGGGCTTGCCCGAGAGGTGCTTCCGCTTCAGTTGCTCAAAGAGCTTTCTCCCCCCGAAGACCACCTTCTTGGGGTCGTTTCCGAGCTCCAGGGCGGAGTCCAGGACCGCTTTGGCCTTCGCTATCGCCCCGTCGGCGTAGCGGGTGTTGAGGCGGAAGAGGGCGCAGAGGGGACCGTCCGCCCGCTTGAGCTCTTCCCGGGGCTTCCCTTCGAGGAGGCGCTGGTAGGCGAACCTCGTGGCGCTGGAGAAGCGGCGCATGAGGTCCAGGACCGCCTCCTCGTCCCCGGGATCGGGGAAGACCAGGCGGGCGTGGACACCGAGGTAGAGCTTCGGGGCTTTGGCCTCGTGCATTCCTGGTTTCATTTTACCTCCTTTTGCCTCTTTCGCCGCCCTCCGTGAAGTTTTGCGCTCTTGGATAAACTGGGGACGGGAAAGAGGAAGGGTGCGGATTTGTGGGCTATTTTTCAGCTGTTTGCGCCTCCTCCAGGTGGGGGAGGGCCCCGAGGCCCTGGGGCAGGTGGTCCGCCTCCTCCTCCTGGGCTGGAGCCTGGACATCCTGGACGGGATCCTGGCCCGGGCCTCCGGGAGGTCCTCGCCGCTGGCTGCCTGGGACTACCCCCTGGACGCAGGGCTGGCGTGGGCGGGCTGGGCCTATTTGGCGGGGGCGGGGCTCCTTGCCCCCGGCGTTGCCTGGGGGTGGGCGGTTTTGGCCTTGGTGCTCCTCCTCCGCCGCCCTAAGAAGAGTCTTTCCATGGCCCTGCAGGTCCCGCCCACCTTCGCCCCCTTTTTCCTGGCCCAAAGCCTTGCCCTCGAGGCCTTCCGGGAGGCGCTGGTATGGGTCTTAGTGGTCCTTTTGCTGGACGGCCGCCGCTTCATCGGCGTGGTGCGGGAGTTCTTGGAGGACGCAGGCCTTTTTGCCCTTTTCGCTCGGAGGCGGGCCTAGCCCTCCTCCCGCCTGCCCCGGAAGACCAGGCGGAAGGGGACCTCCTTTAGGCCTAGGTCTTCGCCGATGCGGTTTCTGAGGTAGTTTTCAAAGGCCCGGGTAACGAACTCGGGGTGGTTGACGAAGAAGACGAAGGTGGGCGGGGCCACCTCGGGCTGGGTAGCGTAGAGGATCTTGAGGGGCTTCCCCTTGAAGTTGGGAAGCTGGACCTTGGCCGTCCAGACCCCAAGCCAGCGGTTGAGCTCCGCTGTGGGCACGCGGGTATGGTTGAGCTGGTAAAGGCGCAGGGCCTCCTGGAAGATCCGGTCCAGGTTCTGCTTGGTGAAGGCAGAGGTGTAGACCCGGGGCAGGTGCTCCAGGTGGGCCAGCTTTTCCCTAAGCTCCCGCCGCACCCTGGGGGCTTCCTCCTTCTTCACCAGGTCCCACTTGGTGATGACGAGGAGGACGGGCTTGCCCTTCTCCATGGCGTGGTTCGCCAGCTTCAGCTCCCGGTCCCCCACCTGGAAGGGGTCCACCACCAGAAGGACCACGTCGGCCTCTTCTATGGCCCGGAGGCTCCGCCTAATGGCCAGCTCCTCCACGATGGACTCGGGGCGCTTGCGGATGCCCGCCGTGTCTAGGAGGACGAAGCGGTTCCCATTCCTATAGACCTCCACGTCAATGGTGTCCCGGGTGGTGCCGGGCTCCTCGGAGACGATGACCCGCTCCTCCCCCAGGATGGCGTTCAGGAGGCTGGACTTTCCGGCGTTGGGCCGGCCCACGATGGCCAGGCGGATGCCCGCCACCTCGGGCTCGGCGTCCATCTGCTTGACGGGAAGCCTCTGCCAGATGGCACTAAGAAGCTCCTCCAAGCCCCTTTTGTGCTCGCTGGACGTGGGGATGGGGTCGCCGAAGCCCAGGGCGTAAAGGGGGCCCAGGTAGGCCTCGTGGCTGGGGCTGTCCACCTTGGTGGCCACCAGGATCACGGGCTTGCCCTTTTTCCTCAGGTACTCGGCCACCTCGTAGTCGGCGGGGGTCAGGTCCGAGCGCCCGTCCACGGCGAAGAGGACCAGCTCGGCCTCCTCGAGGGCCCGGTCCACCTTTTCCTGGATCTTCTTCTCCCACCGGTCCCCGGACCAAAGCCCCCCGGTGTCCACGAGGAGGAAGCGGCCCTGCTCGGTTTCCACCACGCCCTCTTTGAGATCACGGGTGACCCCGGGCTCGTCGGCCACCACCGCGCTCCTTTTGCCCAGGAGGCGGTTGAAGAGGCTGGACTTGCCCACGTTGGGCCTACCCACGATCACGACCTTGTGCATCGTCACCTCACGAAAAGGGGCGGGGAGGCCCCCCGCCCGCACTAACCCTAGTGTAGCACACCGGGTATACTCCCAGGCGGCATGCAGAAGCTAGCCCTTTTCCTGCTCAAGGCCTTCGGCTGGAAGCTATGCATCGCGCCCCCGCCCAGCAAGAAGTACGTCCTCATCGGCGCGCCCCACACCTCCAACTGGGACTTCGTGGTGGGGCTTCTGGGCCTTTGGGGCGGGCGGATCCGCGCCCGGTTTCTGGGGAAGAAGGAGCTTTTCAAGCCGCCTTTGCAGGACTTTACCCACATCTCCGTTTCGTGGTAAATCTCCCCTTGCGGGCGCAGCCCGTATCTGGTACCGGGGGTGATCCATGGACATGCTCAAGGTGGCCGAGGCCAGGCTCCAGGAGTTCACGGGCCGTTTTGCGAGCGTTTTCCCCCGATAAGCGCCTCCACCGACGGTTTGAAGAGGTGGTGCGGGGCGCCTTGGCCGCAGGCTCAGCCCGGGTGAGCGAGATGGTGGCCTCGCTCCCTTCTCCCCTCCAGAACCGCTTCCACCAGGCCAAAGCCCTTTACCGCTTCCTGTCCAACCCACGGGTGGAGGCAGAAGCCCTCCT
>NZ_LHCI01000106.1:939306-953751 GCF_001280255.1 Thermus aquaticus
GTTCCTTTGGGAAGTTGAGCGGTTGGGGGATCCGTTCAAGGGGTTTCTTTTGCAGCTCGGGGGCAAGCTGGGGCTGCCCAGCGAGAGGGATGGTCCGTACCTGCTCCTGAGGGGCCTGGTTCGCCTGCTCAACTATGAAGTCACCCAAGAACTCTTGAAGCAGGCTAAGGGAGGGCGAGGAAGGAGTTTTGGGTAAAGCCCTGGCCTTTGGGCTTCCTCATGCGGGCTCTGGGGGGCATCCCCGTGGACCGCTCCCGGAGGGCCAACCTGGTGGACCAGGTGGCGGAGATCTTCAAGAGGGAGGAGGAGATCGCCATCCTCATCACCCCGGAGGGCACCCGGGGCCGGGCCCCTTACTGGCGCACGGGCTTCTACTACATGGCCCTGAAGGCGGGGGTGCCCATCGCCCTGGGCTACGCCGACTACCGCCGCAAGGAGGTGGGCATCGGCGCCTACCTTTACCCCACCGGGGACATCCGCAAGGACTTCGCCCTCATCCGGGAGTTTTACCAGGACAAGACCGGCCTGAGGCCGGAAAAGCAGGGGCCCATCCGCATCCGGGAAGAGGAGGGCGAAGGGGCGGAAACCCGGTAGACTTACCCCATGGACCAGACCCCAAACCAGGACTCAGACCGGACCTGGGCGGCCGTGGCCCATCTGGCGCCTATCGTGGGGTACTTTCTCCTCATCGGCCAGATCCTCCTTCCCCTGGCCATCCTACTTTGGGGCCCCAAGAGCGCCTTCGTCCAGGGTCACGCCAAGGAGTCCCTGAACGGGCAGATCAGCTACACCCTTTACGGCCTCGCCCTCTTGCTCTTGGCCCTCACCGTGGTGGGGCTGGTGGTGGCGGTGCCTCTGGCCCTCGCCCTGGTGGTCCTGATGCTCTGGAACATGGTCATGGGGGCCCTGGCGGCGGGGCGGGGGGAGTTTTGCCGCTACGCCCTCATTCTCCGCCTGGTGCCCTGACCAGGGCCACCACCGCCAGGGCGTGGGTGCGCTCGTGGCTCAGGGTGAGGAGGGCGGTGAGGCCCCGCTCCTGGAGGGCGGCCTCGAGGGCCGGGGCGAAGCGGAGGGTGGGCCTTCGCCCCTCCATGCCCACCCAGACCGACTTCCAGGAGAGGCTTTCCGGCCAGCACTTCTGGAAGGCCTCCTTGGCCGCGAGCCTGGCGGCGAGGCTTGGGGCCGGGTCCTTTAGGGCCAAGGCGTAGGCCAGCTCCTCCTCGTGGAAGAGGCGCTTTAGGGCCCTTTCCCCGTGGCGGGCGAGAAGCCTCCGCACCCGGGCGATCTCCACCAGGTCAGCGCCCAGGGCCAGGATCACGGGCTCACCTCCTGCGCCACGCCTCCATCCTAGCCCTTGAGGGACTCTTCTCGCCGTGCTAGGGTGCTTGGGTGTTGCCCAAGGCCTTTCTCTCCCGCATGGCCGAGCTCTTGGGGGCGGAGTTTCCCCTTTTCCTCAAGGCCCTCACGGAGGGAGGTCGCACCTACGGCCTCAGGGTCAACACCCTGAAGCTTTCCCCGGATGCCTTTCAAAGGATTTCCCCCTGGCCCCTCAGGCCTATTCCCTGGTGCCCAGAGGGGTTTTACTACCCGGAGGAGGCCCGGCCCGGCCCCCACCCCTTCTTCTACGCCGGGCTTTACTACATCCAGGAGCCCAGCGCCCAGGCGGTGGGGGTCCTGGTGGACCCGAGGCCCGGGGAGAGGGTCCTGGACCTGGCCGCCGCCCCGGGGGGCAAGACCACCCACCTGGCCGCCCGCATGGGGGGCAAGGGGCTCCTTCTGGCCAACGAGGTGGACGGCAGGCGGGTGCGGGGGCTTTTGGAGAACGTGGAGCGGTGGGGGGCCCCTGTGGCCGTGACCCAAAGCCCCCCCAAGGCCCTGGCCGAGGCCTTCGGGGCCTACTTCCACCGGGTCCTCCTGGACGCTCCCTGCTCTGGGGAGGGGATGTTTCGCAAGGACAAGGAGGCGGCGCGCCACTGGGGGCCCTCCGCCCCCAGGCGGGCCAGCGAGGTGCAGAAGGCCCTCCTCGCCCAGGCGGCCCGCCTGGTGGGGCCGGGGGGCGTTCTGGTCTACTCCACCTGCACCTTCGCCCCGGAGGAGAACGAAGGGGTGGTGGCCCACTTCCTGAAGGCGCACCCCGAGTTTTACCTGGAGGAGGCCCGCCTTCACCCCCTCTTCGCCCCTGGGGTGCCCGAGTGGGGGGACGGGCACCCGGATTTGGCCAAGACCGCCAGGCTCTGGCCCCACCGCCTCGAGGGGGAGGGGCACTTCCTGGCCCGCTTCTGCAGGGAGGGCGGGGCCTTCAGCACCCCTCCCAGGGAGCGGGTACCCCCCCTTTCCCAGGAGGCCCGGCGGGCCCTAGGGGCCTTTTTGGAGGAGGCGGGCCTGGAGTTGGAGGGGCCTATATGGGAGCGGGCGGGCCACCTCTACCTCCTGCCTGAGGAGCTTCCCGCCCTCTCCGGCCTGAAGGCCCCGGCGCCGGGGCTCTACCTGGGCAAGGCCCAGAAGGGCCGCTTCCTGCCCGCCAAGGCCCTGGCCCTGAGCTTTGGGGCCAGTCTGCCCTGGCCCAGGATGCCCCGCCTGGAGCTTCACCCGGAGGACCCCAGGGCCCTGGCCTTCGCCACTGGGGAGGGGGTGGCCTTTGCGGGGGAGGACCTTCCCCTGGCCCTGGTGGTCCTCAGGACGGAGGTGGGGGCCTTTCCCCTGGACTTCGGCAAGGCCAAGCGGGGGGTCTTAAGGCCGGTGGGGGTGGGGCTTTAAGTACCCCACCGCGGCAAAAGCCGCGGTGGGGGCCCCGAAAAAGCCCCGACTTGGGCACCCCATGTCGCGCAACCAAAGGGCGGGCACTTAGCCCTCGAGGAGCGCGAGGCGGGCCAGCTCCTCTTGCCAGAGGGCGAAGGCCTCCTTTAGGAGCGCCTTGGGCAGAGGGCGGACCTCGAGGCGGCCCAGGCCCAGGGGCACCACCCAGTGGAGGCTTTCCGAGACCTTCTTCTTGTCCCGGAGGAGGTAGGGGAGGAGGTCTTCCCAGGTGAGGGGAGGGAGCCTGGGAGGGGAGAGCCAGTGGAGGAGGCGCCTTACCAGGGGCACGAGGTCCTCCCCCCCCAGGGCCCGGCCCAGGAGGGCGGCGTAGAGGAGGCCGTAGGCCACGGCGGCCCCGTGGGGGAGGGCGTGGCGGGTCTTGGCCTCGAGGGCGTGCCCCAGGGTGTGGCCCAGGTTGAGAAGCCGCCGCTTTCCCCGCTCTAGAGGGTCCTCCTCGGTGATGGCCACCTTCACCGCCACCGCCCGGGCCAGGTAGTCCGCTAGGGAGGGGTGATCCGGGGAGAGGCCCTCCACCTCAAGAAGGGCCTCGTCCCCGGCGATGAGGCCGTGCTTGAAGGCCTCCACCAGCCCTTCCCGGAAGGTGAAGGCGGGGAGGGTCCGGAGGGCCCCCACCTCGGCGTAGACCCCTCTGGGGAAGTGGAAGGCCCCCACCAGGTTCTTCCCCTCGGGCAGGTTGAGGCCCGTCTTCCCCCCCACGCTGGCGTCCACCACGGCCAGGGTGGTGGTGGGAAAGGCCAGGTAGGGAATGCCCCTGAGGTAGGTGGCGGCCACGAACCCCCCTAGGTCGGTCAGGGTCCCGCCCCCCACCACCAGGAGGGTGGCGTTGCGGGGAAGGCCCCTTTGGGCCAGCCAGGAGAGTACCTGGCCATAGACCTCGAGGGTCTTGGCCCCTTCGCCCCCCTTAAGGCCCAGGCGGTGGGGCACCCCCAGGGCCTCGGCCACCTCCTGGGCGAAACCCTCCGCGTTCTGGTCGTAGAGGAGGGCGGTGGGGCCCTGGGGCGGGGGGACCTCCTTCAGCACCCCCTCCCCGATGACGATGGGGTAAGGCGTGGGTTTACCGACCTCTATTCTTGGCATAAGCCCAGAGTTTGTTCAGGATCTCCTCTACCACCTCCTCCACCTTCCTGCCGTCGGTGGAGACGTGGATGTGGGCCTCCCGGTAGATGGGGGCGCGGGCTTGGAGGAGGGTCCGGATGCGCTCCAAGGGGTTTTCCACCTGCAAAAGGGGCCTTTCCCCGGGTTTGCGGGTGGCCTGTTCCAGGATGGTCTCGGGGCTCGCCCAGAGGGCCACCACCGGCCCCCTGGAAAGGAGGGCCTTTCGGTTTTCCGGGTCCAGAAAGGTGCCCCCGCCCAGGGAGAGGACCAGGTAGTCCTTCTTGACCAGCTCCCTTACCGCCTCTTTCTCCATCCTGCGGAAGGCCTCCTCCCCCAGATGGCGGAAGATGTCGGGGATGGAGATGCCCGTCTGGCGCTCAATGTAGCGGTCCAGGTCAATGAAGTGGAGCATGAGGGCCCGGGAGAGCTCCCTGCCGATGCGGCTCTTGCCCACCCCCATGAAGCCGGTGAGGCTCACGAAGGTGGCGGGGCGGGGCACCTCGAGGCGGGGCATGGGCCTATCCTATCAGTAGGCGCGCACCCTCTCCCGGTAGCGTTCCACCCGTTCCTGAATCTCCTCCATGGTGTCCCCCCCGAACTTCTCCAGGTAGGCCTGGGCCAGCACGATGGCCGAGAGGGCGCAGAGGATGACGCTGGCGGCGGGGACGGCGGTGGTGTCGCTTCTCTCCCGGGCGGCGTCTTTGGGCTCGTGGGTCAGGACGTCCACGGTGGGGAGGGGCTTCATGAGGGTGGCGATGGGCTTCAGGGCGGCCCGGATGACCAGCTCCTCCCCCGTGGTCATCCCCCCTTCCAGCCCCCCTGCCCGGTTGGTTTCCCGGTAAAACCCCCGCTCCGGGCTCCAGAAGATGGGGTCGTGGACCTCGGAGCCCCGCTTCATGGCGTTCTCAAAGGCCGGGCCGATCTCCACCCCCTTGACCGCCGGGATGGACATGGCCATCTGGGCCAGCCGCCCGTCCAGCTTCCGGTCCCAGTGGACGTGGCTCCCCAGGCCCGGCACCAGGCCGCGGAAGCGGGCCTCGAGGACCCCCCCCAGGGTGTCCCCCTCGGCCTTGGCCTGGTCTATGCGGCGGATCACCTCGGCCTCGGCCTCGGGGTCGGTCATGCGCACGGGGCTCGCCTCAATGCGGGCGAGGAGGTCCCAGGAAAAGGGCACCCGGCTCCACACCCCGGCCATGCCCAGCACGTACCCCACGCCCTCCACCCCCAGGAGGGAGAGGAGCTTCATGGCCACCGCTCCCACGGCCACCCGCATGGCGGTTTCCCGGGCGCTGGCCCGCTCCAGCACGTCCCGCAGGTCCTTGTGCCCGTACTTGAGGCCCCCGGAGAGGTCGGCGTGGCCGGGCCTGGGGGCGGTGAGGGCCCTTTTGCGGGGCTCGTTGCCGGGGGCGGGGTCCATCACTTCCACCCAGTTCCTGAAGTCGGCGTTCCTTATGGCCAGGGCCACGGGGGCCCCGGTGGTGCGCCCGGCTCTGACCCCGGCGCGGAACTCCACCTGGTCCTTCTCAATGACCATGCGCCGTCCCCGGCCGTAGCCTTTCTGCCTCCTTTCCAGCCAGGGGTTGATGTCCTCCTCGGTGAGGGGAAGCCCAGCGGGCAACCCCTCAATGATGGCCAGAAGCTCGGGGCCGTGGGACTCGCCTGCGGTCAGAAACCTCATGGGCCCATTGTAGGGAAGAGGCCGGGGTAAAGCCACCCCGGCCTCCTCACCCGGTCCCTCAGGGCCTTTCTGCCGTCTCCTTCAGGATGTCGGCGGTGATGACCACGAGGAGCTCCCGGTCCGTGGTCTCGCCGGTGCGCTGCTTGAAGAGCTCCCCGATCAGGGGGATGTCCATGAGGATGGGCACGCCCTGGACGGTCTGGGTGTTCTCCTGGGAGGTGAGGCCCCCCAGGACCACGGTTTGGCCGTCCCTGACCCTTAAGGTGGTGGTCACCACCTGCTTGGTGAAGCGGTCCACGTCCCCGTCCACGGGGTTCCTCTGCACGTTGCCGGAGACCTCCGCCCGGATGTTCAGGAGGATCTGCCCGTCGGCGGTGATCTGCGGGGTCACCTCCACGATGATGCCGATGTCAAAGGGCACCCGCTCCACCCGGTTCTCCACCACCCGGCGGATGAGGAAGGTCTCCCCGGACTGGAGCCGGGCGGTCTGGTTGCTGAGGACGGTCTGGTTCACGTCCCTAAGGGCCCGGGAGAGCCCCTGCCTTTGGAGGGCATCCAGGGTGGCCACGATGTTCAAGGCGGCCAGGCTCCGGGTGGAGTCAAAGATGAGGGAAAGCCCCGAGTCCAGGATGCTGGCCACCACGTTCCCCCCGGCGATGGTGTTCCACTTGAGGCCCAGGCTCCGGGTCAGGTTGGACTGGACCTCCTGGATCCGCACCCTCAGGTTCACCTGGGGCACCGCCTGGTCCAGCCTGGGGATGAGCCCCTCCACCAGGGCCAGGTCCTCGGCGGTCCCGGTGACGATCAGGGTGTTGGTACGCTCGTCGGCCACCACCGTGGCCGTGGGGGTGGGGTTCCCGCTCTGGCCCTGCCCCTGGGCCGAAGGCGCGGCTTTGGCCTTCAGGGCCTCCTGGAGGACCTGGGCCAGGTCCTTGGCCTTGGCGTTGGAGAGCTGGAAGGTCCTCTGAAAGATGGGAGGGCCTTGCTCGGGGGCCCGGTCAATCTGGGCCAGGAGGCTTTCCACCTCGGAAAGCTGCTTCGCCGTGCCCCGCACCGAGAGGACGGGCTGGCCGGGAACGGTCTGGACCACGATGCCCGGCACCTCCCGGGCCAGGAAGGGGGCCACCTTCTCGGCGTCGGCGAAGCGCAGGGGGTAGAGCTTGCGCACCGTGGCCTCCGCCTGGGGCGGGGGTGCCTGGGGCGCCACGTCGGCGGCCTTGAGGAGCTCGGCGAAGAGGGCCTGGTCGGCCTCGGTGGCCTCCAGGAGGAGGGCCTTGGGGTTGCCGGGGATGGCCTCGAGGCGGGCCCCCTTGAGCTCCCTTTGCAGGAGGGGTTCTAGCCGGGCTTTGGCCTCCTCAAAGGTGAGGTTCTGCAGGGCGTAGACCCGGCGGACGGTCTTGGGGAGGTCGGCGGCCTTCAGGAGCTGGGCCAGGCGGGCGTGGTCCTCCTCGGTGGCCAGCACCACCGCCTTTTTGGGGTCGGTGGGCACCACGCTCACCTGGGCCCCGGGCACCTGGCCCTGGAGGAAGGCGAGAAGCTCGGGGAAGGTGGCGTGGGTGAGGGCGTAGGTCCTTTCCACCCGCGGCTTGGGCTCGGCCAGAGCGGGAAGGGGGCGGAAGTCAATCCCCGCCCGCTTCAGGAGGTCGGAGAAGCGGGCGTGCTGCTCCGGGGTGGCCAGGACGGAGAGGATGGCCTTGAGCTTGCCCCCCTCCTCCACTACGATCCAGTTCACGCCCATCCCGGCCGCTTCCCGGGAGAGGAAGGGCAGGAGGTCGTTCAGGACCCAGGCCTTGGCGCCCTCAATGTTGACCACGGTGCGGGCCTGCCCCTGGGCGTCGGTCTCGGTGCGCCGGTAGGCGATCTCGGGGATGCCCACGATGTAGGGCCGCCTCTCCGCCGCCCCGGTGCGGCTTGGGGCGTCCACCAGGGCGGTGATCACCTGGGTGGGGGCCACCACCACCACGTCCGGGGGCAGGAAGAGGTAGTCCAGCCCGAACTGGGCCCCGTAGGTGGCGAAGAGGAGGTCCCACACCTCCCGGAAGGGCTTCCCCTGGAAGTCCAGCTTCACGTTGGGCAGGGGGGGCTGGGCCTTGGCGGGGTCGCCGGAGGGGTCGTAGGCCCGGTAGATGAGGGGCTGGAGGCCCACGCTCCTGGCCAGGGCCTCGAGGACCACGTCCAGGGGCAGGGTGAGCCCGGCCTTGACCTGGCTTTCCGAGACCTTCAGGTCCACCTTCGCCTGGAAGCGGGGCTCGTCGGGAAACTTGGCCAGAGCGCCCACGCTCAAGGCGGCGAGAACCAGCATCAGGGGCTTCATAAGCTTGCCTTTCACCGTTCACCTCCCGCTTCTAAGGGAATCTCCAAGGTTTCCTCCTTCAGGGCCAGCACGATTCGGTCGCCCTCAATCCGTTTCACCACCGCTTCGCTCCCCGGGATGGGGCTTCCTGCGGGGAGGACCAGGTAGCCTTCCTTGCTCTCCAGGATGGCCACGCTTATGGGCCCCATGAGGGTGCCCGAGAGCCTAAGCCCCTTTTCCGCCACCAGGGCCGCCAGGGGGCTCTTGGGGGCGGGTGGGGCCGGGGCTTGCGCCTCCTTGGGGGGTTCTTCTTGGGGAAGGGGCCTCTCCACCAGACCCCCGGGGGCGGCCACCTCCACCGGGGGCTCCAGCCGGGCCTGGGGCACCTCCACCTTGGGGGTGGGCCTTAGGACCTGGGGCGCCGGCAGGGCCCCGGCGGTGCCCGGCAGGGGCCTGGGGGCGCCCTGCACGGAGGGGGTGGGCAGGGGGGTTCCTCCGCTCACCCGCACCGGGGCGCCCGTGGGGACGGGGGTGGGAACGGTGGGCGCGGGAGGGGTGGGGACCGGGGCGGGCGGGGCCGCCTCTTTCGCCACGATGAGGGGCACGAAGGGGTTGGGGGGTGGGGCCTCCGGCTTGGCCTTGGGCATGGGCAGGCTTGCCGCCTTGGGGGTGGTCTGGGCCACCTCGGCCTTTTCCAGCGCCTTGGGGGCCTCGGCCGGGGCGGGTTCCGCCAGGGGAGGGATGGGCGGGGCCTCGAGGGCCTTGGGGGTTTCCGGGACTGCCGGCGCGGGGGGCTGGGCCTCGAGGGGGGTCTGGGCGGGCAGGTAGAGGCCCACGTACCAGAGGGTCACCGCCCCCACCAAAAGGAGCCCGGCCAGGAGGAGCTTGGTGGACTGGGGGAGGTTCTTCCAGGCGGCCTGGAGACGGGCTAGGGCCTCTTTCACCGCTCACCTCCCGGGGACTGGGTCTGTCCCTGGCTTGGGGCCTCCAGGCCCTTGGCCAGCATGTAGAGGGTGAGGGTCAGGCTGGTGGAGAGCGTGGGGTTTTGCTCCTGGCCCTGCACGCTCAGGTTCAGCCCGGAGATGGTGCTGAAGCGGGAGAGGGCTTCCAGGCGCCTCAGGTAGGTGAAGGTCTCCGGGAAGGGGGCCTCGAGGGCCAGGGCCAGGTTCACCGCCCGCACCTCCGGCACCGGGGCCGCGGTGGGGGAGCGGTTCAGGGAGCGCACCGTGACCCCGCTGCGGGTGGCCTCCCCCAGGATCTCCGAGAGGACCTGGGCTAGGCGTTCCTCTTTGGGCAGGGCCCGGAGGAAGGCCTGCCTTTCCGCTTGGAGGGTGGCGATGGTGGCCCTGAGCTCGGGAAGGGCCCGCTGGGCCCGGCGCCCCTTCTCCCGCTCGGGGATGAGGGCGTTGATCTCCTGGCGCACCCCTTCCGTTTCCTGGCGGAGGGGGACGATGCCGTAGAAGTACCAGAGGAGGGCCGCCACCGCCACCAGGGCCATGGCGATGAGGGCCCACTCCCGCTGTCCCAGCCTAGCGAGCACCCTCTTCACCTCCCACGGCGCCCACGCGGGCGCTGAAGGTGTAAAGCCCCCTTTGGGGGTCCAGGGAGGCCCCCTGGAACTCTATGCCGAACCGGGGCGAGGTCTCAAAGGCCTGGACGAAGCGCACCAGGGCGGCCTGGTTCAGGGCCTCGCCCTGGACGTTGAAGACCACCCGGACCCGCTTGCCGTCAAAGGCCCCGCTTTGGGCCTGCCGGTCCGCCTCCTCCTCGGAGAGGGCCTGGGTCCCCACGGAGCGCAGGGCCACGGGGAAGCGCCCGCCCTCCCGGGGGATCTGCCCGATGAAGGCGGCCAGGTAGTCCGACCAGGGGACGAAGCCCTTCTTCAGGTTCTCCCGGATGGCCAGGAGGGCTTCCAGGGCCTTCCGCTCGGCCTCGAGGCGGTTCTGCTCGGCTATGAAGGGCTTGAGGGCCTCCACCTCGGCCTTCAGGGCATCCCGCTCCCCCTTGGCCAGGGTGAGCTCGGTGTAGGCGGTGTAGTGGAGGACTCCCATGGTCCCCAGGACCACCAGGGCGAAGATGGCCGCCGCAAGCCGCCACCAACCGGGCTCCACCCGGCGGCGCAGGTTCTTGGGAAGGAGGTTGAGCCTAATCAAGGGGACCCACCCCCCTCAAGGCCAGGCCCACGGGCACCATGAACTCGGGGCCCAGCTCCTTTAGCTTCTCCAGGTCAAAGCGCTTGGGGTCCACCTGGATGCCCTGCCAGGGGTCCAGGGTGACGAAGCTCACCCCCAGGGTGTCGGTGAGGAGGGCGGCGAGGCCCCGGAGGCGGCTACCCCCGCCGTAAAGGTAGCCCACCTCCGGCTGCACGTCCCCCAGTTGCACCCGGAAGAACTCCAGGCTCCGGCGGATCTCCTGGGTGAGGTCCACCAGCACCGGGCGGATGGCGTCGTAGATGCGGGCCGGGCTGTACCGCTCCCGCTCCACGTCAAAGTCCAGGAGGAGCTCCTCGTCCTCGGTGGGGATGGTGGCGAGGCCGTAGGTGCGCTTCACCTCCTCGGCGGTGAGGAGGTCCAGGCCAAAGCCTTTGGCGATGGCCTCGGTGAAGTCCTTGCCGGAGAGGGTCAGGATCCGCACCGCCAGGGGGCGGTCCCCCTTGGTGAGGACCAGGCTGGTGCTCTCGGCGCCGATCTCCACGGCGACCGTGACCTGCTCGGGGTCCCTGGTGAGCTCGGCTTCCAGGGGGTAGAGGCCGGCGAAGGGTTTTACGTCCAGAACAACGGGAATGAGGCCCGCCCCCCTCAGGGCCTCTATGAGGGAGGCCACCGCCTCCTGGCGGGCGGCCGCCACCATGACCTCCACCTGCTCCCCTTCCGGCACCTCGGCCAGGGGGTCCAGGGGGGCGAAGTCCAGGACCACCTCGTCTATGGGGAAGGGGATGTAGCGCTCCGCCTCCCAGCGCACGGCCTCCTCCATCTCCTTGGGGGGCATCTTGGGCACCTGCAGGGTGCGCAGGATCACGCTGGGGTTGGGGACGGCTGAGACCACATAGCGCTTCCTCGTGCGGGCCTCGGCCAGGAGTTCCCGGATCTCCTGGCTGAGCGCGTTAGGCTCCACCACCACCCCTTCCACCAGGGTTCCTGGGGGCAGGGGCCGGGCGGCCAGGGCCTTGAGGGCCGGGGGGTAGCCGGAAAGCTCCACCAGCTTGAGGCTCCCCGCCCCGATCTCCAGCCCCAGGGCCTCCACCCGAGGTTTGAATAGCCTGCTAAAACTTGAAAACACGGCGCCTCCTTCCTTTCACGGCGAGAACCCCACCTAATCCCGAAGCATAGCGAACCTGCCTGAAGTATATACCGCTTTTACGGCGATGTGGGTAGAGGTCCAGGAGTTGCCCTCTACGTCCCAGGGTCTAAAGCGAACCATCCCTCCCCAGGGGCTGGGGAGGGGGAAGGGGCTTCCCGGGTAAGTGCCCCACCGCGGCGAAAGCCACGGTGGGGGCCCCAAAAGGGTGTGCTAGAGCCCAAGAAGGCTTTCTATACCCAAAAGCAATGGGTGGCCACTTAAAGGGCCTTCAGCGCCTCTATCACCGCCTGGGTGAAGGTCTCCGTGGTGGCCTCGCCCCCCAGGTCCGGGGTGCGGGGGCCCTTTTCCAGGACCAGGTCCACAGCCCGCTCCACCTTCCTGGCCACCTCCCGCTCGCCCAGGTAGTCCAGCATCATGGCGGCGGAGAGGATGGTGGCCGTGGGGTTGGCGATGCCCTTGCCGGCGATGTCGGGGGCGGAGCCGTGCACCGGCTCAAAGACCGCCGTGGTGTCCCCGATGTTGGCGGAGGGGGCCAGGCCGAGACCTCCCACCAGCCCGGCGGTGAGGTCCGAGAGGATGTCCCCCAGAAGGTTGGTGGTGACGATGACGTCAAAGCGCTCAGGGCGCATGACGAGCTGCATGGCGCAGTTGTCCACGATGATGTCTTGGACGTTGACCAAGGGGAAATCCCGAGCCGCCTCCTTCACCGTGTCCAGGAAAAGCCCCTGGGTCACGGGGAGGACGTTGGCCTTGTGGGCGATGTGGAGGGTCTTGCAGGGGCGGCCTTCGGCGATCTTCAAGGCTACCCGGCCGATGCGCTCGCTGGCCTTCTTGGAGATGACCGCGTCGGCGATGGCCACGTCCAGATAGCGCCTTTCCTGCTCCACGTAAAGCCCTTCGGTGTTCTCCCGCACGATGATGAGGTCCACCCCGGGGCGGCTTTGGGGGATGGGGCGGCTCTTGGCGGGGCGCACGTTGGCGTAGAGGTCCAGCCTGCGCCGCAGGTAGCGGATGGCCCCAAAGAAGCCCGGCACCTTGCGGGTGGGGCTGGTGGCGGCCCCGAAGAGGGTGGCGTGGCAGGAGAGGATCTTCTCCACGGTTTCCTCGGGGACCGAAACCCCTCTTCGCTCAAAGGTCTCCCAGCCTGCCTCCGCTTCCACAAACTCCAAGGGAAGCCCAGTGGCCTCCAAGACCCTCCTGGCTGCGGGCACCACCTCGTGGCCGATCCCGTCCCCCTCAATCAAGCAGATGCGGTACGCCATATTGCCTCCGGTCAGGGGTATGACCCCAACAGGAATATACACTACACCGGAAGGCCTCTAGGCCCGCCAGGCCAGGAGAAAAAGCACCAAAAGGAGGTAGCCGAGGACCCTGAGGGCCGCCTGGCGCAGGGAAAGGTGGAGGCCTCCTACCCTCAGGGCTCCTTCCACCACCACCCCCATGATGCCCAGGAGGATCAGGATGTCCCCCGGGCTGATGACCTTCCGCAAGGGGGGTAGAGGGATCACGTCTCCCAGGAAGGGAAGGCGGGTGGTTTCGTCCAGAAGGGTGTGCACCGCGTCCCGCTTTTCCCGCAGAAAATCCTCCAGCCCCCCCAGGCCCGCCTTCTCCAGGGCGGTGAGGCTCACGGGCATGTGCCCCCCGTTGGCGAAGATGACCAGGGTGTTGAGGAAGAGGCCCAGGAGGACCAGGTAGAGGCTTTTCAGGTGGCGGTTCTGGAGGAGGCCGTAGCCCACCAGGAGAAGGACCAGAACCTTGGCCAGGGGGCCCGCCACCCCGGGGGGGAAGAGGCCCCGGTAGGTGCCGTAGGCCAGGCCCCCCTCGAGGAGAGCCGCCAGGAGGAAGGCCCAGGCCGCCTTTAGCTCTATTCCTCCGAGGTCCCTTGGCCGGACTCCGAGGGCGAGGGCGAGGCCCAGGGCGAAGAGAGCGGCGGCAAGATAAAGCGTGATACGGATCCCTCCTTTCCCGCTTTGGCCTTGAGGTAGGCTTCCCGGTCGCGCCAGAGGGGGTCTTCCTGCCAGAGCTCTATGAAGGCCTCCACCAGCCGGGGGTCAAACTGGATGCCGGACATCTCCTGGACTTCCCTGAGCGCCTCCTCCGGGGATTTGGCCTTGCGGTAGGGGCGGCCCGCGGTCATGGCCTCGTAGGCGTCGGCCAGGCCCACAATGCGGGCCTCCTCGGGGATCTCGTGCCCGGCGAGCCGCTTTGGGTAGCCCCGGCCGTCCCAGCGCTCGTGGTGGTAGAGGATGATGTTGTAGACCAGGGGCTCAAAGGCCACCTTGGCCCCGGGCTTCAGCATCTCCGCTCCGAACTCGGGGTGCTTTTCTATGGCTTCGCGCTCTGCGGGGCTGAGGGGGCCAGGCTTCAGGAGGACGAACTCGGGGATGCCGATCTTGCCGATATCGTGGAGCCGGGCTGCCCGGTAGACGGCCTGGGCGTAGGCTTCATCCCCGTTCTTGACCTTCCGGGCTAGGTCCCGGGCGATCTCGGCCACGCGCTCGGAGTGGAGGCGGGTCTGGGGGTCCTTGGCCTCGAGGGCGTGCATGAGGGTTTCCAGGGTGGCGTCAAAGGCCGCTTCCAGACGCACCTTCTCGTCCCAGTAGAAGCGGCTGTAGTAAAGGGGGATGAGGAAGAAGAGCACCGTCCACCCGCCCCAGTTGCCCAGGAGGGGCGTTTCATAGGCCCGGGCCAGGAGGAGGGCGATGGGGGAGAGGAGGAGGTAGCTAAGAGCAAGCCAGCTGAAGTTTCTCCGCCAGGCTTCACGCCAAGTAACTTTGTTGGCGAGGTGAATGGCGGTGGTCACCAGGGTGGTGTTGACTGCAAAAAAAGCCAGGGAAGCGGTGGCGATGCCCACCCCTGCCGACACATTCCAGGGACCCAGGTAGACGGGGTTCTGCTGGAAGAACTGCCAGGCCAGGGCTGCTAGGGCGGTGGCCAGGCCATCCTGGGAGCGGTTAAAAAGCTCCTTATACCAGACCTTGCCTCGCCACTGGGCCAGGAAGACAAGGAAGGGGGCAAACCAGGGAGGGGTGAGCACCAGGGCTTTACCCAAAACTCCTTCCTCGCCCTCCCTTAGCCTGCTTCAAGAGTTCTTGGGTGACTTCATAGTTGAGCAGGCGAACCAGGCCCCTCAGGAGCAGGTACGGACCATCCCTCTCGCTGGGCAGCCCCAGCTTGCCCCCGAGCTGCAAAAGAAACCCCTTGAACGGATCCCCCAACCGCTCAACTTCCACAAAGGAACACCGCCAGCCCCAGCAAAACC
>NZ_LHCI01000106.1:954598-1050119 GCF_001280255.1 Thermus aquaticus
AAGCGGTTCTGGAGGGGAGAAGGGAGCGAGGCCACCATCTCGCTCACCCGGGCTGAGCCTGCGGCCAAGGCGCCCCGCACCACCTCTTCAAACCGTCGGTGGAGGCGCTTATCGGGGGAAAACGCTCGCAAAACGGCCCGTGAACTCCTGGAGCCTGGCCTCGGCCACCTTGAGCATGTCCATGGATCACCCCCGGTACCAGATACGGGCTGCGCCCGCAAGGGGAGATTTACCACGAAACGGAGATGTGGGTAAAGTCCTGGTGAGCACGACCAAGGCCAAGGCAAAGAGGAAGAGCTGGCTCATGCTGGCGCTCAGCGGGAGGCGAACCTCTACACGGATGCTCCAGACCAGGAGAGCAGTCCAGAAGAGGACTTCCCACGGGGTCAGGGTTAAGGGAAGGTCGCCGAATACCCTAAGCAGAAAACCCTCTAAGGCAAGAAAAGCCCCAAAGGTACTCGCTATCAGCAGAAAAAGGTTTCTAGGTGGCCAGTCTATCCTGAAGGGTTGCCGGGTCATTCCGACCCAAGCTTACCATAACTGGGGGTGAATAAAGAAAAAGGTGGCCAGCGAACTGGCCACACCTCTTTAGTCCCAGTGCGCAGAAGCCCCAGCCGCAAGTCCGAGCGCGATCAAGCTGCCGAGAAGCACCAACACGCGAGCGATCGGCTTCTTCATCTTTATCCCTCCTTTTCCTCCGCTTCCGGGGGGTCGGCCCCGTTTGCTTGTCTTTCACTTTAGGGGGTCGGGTCAATACTGTCAAGAGGGGAAGAATAGGTATCAGCACGGCAAAAAATGCCTATAGGGTCACAATAGTTTGGATTTGGTCAGACTTACGCTACCCAGCTTAGCACACCTGGTGCCGGCTGGGTAGCGGGGCTAGACCAACGGGGGGAAGCCTCGGGGTTTTGAGGGGGGAATGGCCTAAAAAATACGCGAGCCCGTGGGGGTTAAGCGCCCCACGCGGGCCCAAAAACATCCAGCTTTAATGCGCCCCTGGAATACACCGGCAATACCGAAAAAATGCCCACCGCAATGCCTAAAGAATGGCTGCCTCAAATACCACCCCGGAACAGCGAAGGTTGCCTCAGCTTCCCACCCCCTTCGGGGCTATTGTAACAAAACGTAACCCGCCCAGAGGGGCGGGTACTGTGGTGCCGAGGGGCGGAATCGAACCGCCGACACTGCGATTTTCAGTCGCATGCTCTACCAACTGAGCTACCTCGGCGTGGCGGCCCCGACGGGACTCGAACCCGCGATCTCCCACGTGACAGGCGGGTGTGTTAACCAACTACACCACGGGGCCTTGGGTTGTCGCCGGGTCGGGGGCGTCCGACCGGGCATCTAGGATGATAGCCGGGGGGAGGGGCCAGTGTCAAGCTTGAGCTGGAGCGAGGTCTTCGCCTACCACCGCACCCGGAAGGGGATCGGGAGGCAGAGCCTCCTGGTGGACCGGGGGGAGTCCGGCTATCGCAACGTCTTTCTGCCGGACGGGCGAATCCTCTACATGGGGGAAGGCCTGCGGGGTCACCAGGAGCCCCTTGGGGGGAACCTCCGCCTCCTCCTGGCCCACCGGGAAGGGACCCCTCTAAGGGTCTTCCTGCGGGAGGCCCCGGGGCGCTGGCGGGACCTGGGGTGCTACCGGGTGGAGGGGTGGCGGTACGCCCTTTTGGAGGAGGAGGGGCGCTACGTCTACTGGTTCACCCTTGGGCCATGTGGATGCGAAGGAGGCCCTTGAGGGTCAGGTCCTCGTCCACCAGGTCAAAGGAGGGGCAGATGGGCCTTAGGGTCTCGGCAAAGCCCCCGGTGGCGATGACCAGGGCTTCTCCCGCCTCCTCCTTGAAACGGCGCACCATGCCCTCCACCAGGGCGGCGTAGCCCAGAACCAGGCCCGAGCGGAGGGCCTCGAGGGTGTTCTTGCCCACCGCCCTCTGGGGCGGGACCAGGTCAATGCGGGGAAGCTTGGCCGTCCGCTGGGCCAGGGCGTCCGCCGCCGTCTGGGGGCCGATGGTGATGGCTCCGCCCAGGTAGCGGTTTGGGGCCTCCACCAGGTCAAAGGTGGTGGCCGTGCCAAAGTCCACCACGATGTAGCGGCCCGTGGGGCTCGGGTAGCCCAGGGCCCCCACGGCGTTGACCAGGCGGTCCGCCCCGGCCTCCTTGGGGTTGTCTATGGCCACCTCAAGCCCCGTGGCCTCGGCGTCCACCAGGCGGGCCTTGACCCCGAAAAGCCCCTCTATGGCCCGCGCCATCTCCCGCTCCACCGGGGGCACCACGCTGGAAAGGAGGGCGGCTTTGGGCGGGGGGAGGCCCTCCAGGGCGAAGAGGTTCTTTAAGAGGACCCTATACTCGCTTTCCATCCGCATTCGGTCGGTGTGGATGCGGAAGTGGGCGACGAGCCTCTCCCCCTCAAAAAGGCCCAGGGCCGTGGAGGTGTTGCCGATGTCCACCGCCAGGAGCATCAGGCCTCTTCCTCCCAGGGCTCCAGGATCACCCGGGTGGTGATCTCGGCGTTGAGGTTGGCGGAGACGGAGCAGTACTTGGTGTGGGAGAGGTGGACGGCCCGCTCCAGGGCCTCGAGGGTCACCCCCGGTCCGGAGGCGATGTGGGTCACGGTGATCTGGGTGTAGCGCCTGGGGTGGGTCTCCGCCCGCACCCCCTCCACCTCCACCCGGTAGCGGGCCAGGGGCTGCTTCTTCTTCTTCATGATGTCCACCACGTCGTAGGCGGTGCAGGCCCCCAGGGCCATGAGGAGGAGCTCCATGGGGCGGGGCCCGGTGGCGGGCTGGTCCCCGTCAATCATGACCTTGTCCCCCTGCTCGTTCACCCCCAGGAAGCGGTGCCCCACCAGGTTGTAGACCACGACCCTCTTCGTCATGGGCCGGATTTTACCAGGCTCTCACCGTGCCCGCTAGAATGGGCGTAGATGCGCTGGTTGTTCTTGGCCTGGATATGGAGCTGGGCCCTGGCTTTCCCGAGGGTGGGCGTGCACGAGGGCTTCACCCGCCTGGTCTTTGACCTGCCCTCCCCCCAGGTGGCCTACCGAATGGAGGAGAGGGAAAACCTTCTCACCCTCATCTTTCCGGGCCTTTCTGCCCCGGCGGCGGACCTGGTGGTGAACTCCCCCGAGGTGGCCTCGGTCCAGGTGGTGCCGGGCAAGGGGGAGGTGAGGGTCCTGGTGCGCACCAGGGGGCCGGTGGAGGTGAAGGCGAGCCGCTACCGGGACCCCGAGCGCCTGGTGCTGGACATCGCCCTGAAGAAGGGGGAGACCCCCCTCAAGCCCCAGGCCCCGGACCCCCCCAAGGCCCAGGCCCCCAAGCCTCCCAGGCCCGTGGTCCTCCTGGACCCCGGCCACGGGGGGATTGACCCGGGGATGGTGGGGTACGTGGTGGAGAAGGAGGCGGTCCTGGACGTGGCCCTCCGCCTCAGGCGCCTCCTCTTGCGGGAGGGGATAGAGGTCCGCCTGACCCGGGAAAAGGACACGCACCTCTCCCCGGACAAGCGCACGGACCTCTCCATGCGGGCCAGCATGGCCGACAGCTCCCGGGTGAACCTCTTCATCTCCATCCACGTGAACGCCTCCCCCACCCGCACCGCACGAGGGGTGGAGGTCTTCTACTTCGGCCGGGCCCAGGACCCCAGGGTTTTGGCCCAGGTGATCCGGGAAAACGGCGGGGGGGAGGTGGGCAAGCGCCTCACCGAGGAGGCCAAGACCGCCGCCGAGCGGATCCTTTACGACATCGTGGCCCAGGCCAACCAGCGCTTCAGCCAGCGCCTGGCAGAGACCCTGGGGCGGCACCTTTCCCAGGCCACGGGGAGCCCCTACAGGGGGAGCTTTCCCGGCGACTTCTTCGTCCTCCGCTACGCCAAGGTGCCCGCCGTCTTGGTGGAGATCGGCTTCGGGGACCACCCGGTGGAGGGGCGGAACCTGGCGGACCCCGACTACCGGGAGAAGGTGGCCCAGGGGCTCCTCGCCGGCATCCTCACCTTCCTGGGGAACGGGGCCTTCGCCCGCTAAGTGCCCGTACTTTGGTTTCGCAGCATGGGATGCTCAGGTCGGGGCTGTGAGAGGGCTTTTCTGGGGCCCCCACCGCGGCGAAAGCGGCGGTGGGGTACTTAGAAGGGGAAAGCCTCCAGGGCTTCCCCGGCGTCCTTGAACCGCTCTTTCGGGCGCTTGGCCAGGAGGCGCTCCAAGTAGGCCCGCTCCCTCTCCCCAAGCCCGGGAAGGGGGGGGACGGGCGCCTTCAGGTGGCCCAGGAGGACCTCTTCCGGGGCTCCCACAAAGGGATGTTCCCCGGAGAGGATCCAGTAGAGGATGACCCCGGCGGCGTACACGTCGGCCTCGGGGCCGGGGCTTTGCCCCAGGACCTGCTCCGGGGCCAGGTAGGGGAGGGTGCCCACCCTCAGGGGCTTTTTGAAGGCCTCGGCCACCGGGCCGGAGAGGTCAAAGTCCACCAGGCGGGCCTCGTCGGTGCCCGCCACGATGATGTTTTCCGGCTTCACGTCCCGGTGGACCAGGCCTTTGGCGTGCATGTGGGCCAGGGCCAGAAGGAGCTGGCGGAAGACCTGAAGGGCCCGGGGCTTCCCCGGCCTCCGCCCCATCCACCGCTCCATCTCCTCCCCCGGGGCGTAGGCCAGGAGGAGGGCCGGGCCTTCCTCCAGGTCCAGCTTCTCCAGGACGGGGTTCAGGTTGGGGTGGTCCAGGCGCTTACCCACCCAGAACTCCCGGTTCCGCCGGGCCTCGGCCCCTTTGGGGAAGAGCTTGAGGGCGTAGGGGGTGCCGAAGGGGTCAAAGGCCAGGTAGACCGTGGCCAGGGCTCCCTGGCCCAGGGGGCGCACCACCCGGTAGCGCCCTAGAAGGGTCTTCCCCGCCAGGCTCACCGCCCCCACTATACCCTTCCTCACGCCTTTCACCTGAAAGCCGGTAGGATTTTCCCGTGCGGGGCTTGGCGCTTTCCGGAGGCGGGGCCAGGGGGCTGGCCCACATCGGGGTTCTGGAGGTCTTCCTGGAGGCGGGGCTGGACTTCCAGGTGGTGGCGGGCACCAGCATGGGGGCCATCGTGGGGGCCCTCTTCGCCGCCGGGCGGACCCCAGGGGAGATGCTGGAGATGGCCCGGAAGACCCCTTGGCTGGCCCTGCTGGGCCTCTCCCCCAGGGAGGGCCTCTTCTCCCGCAGGAAGCTCAAGGACTTCCTGGCAGAGCACCTGCCCCCCCGGTTTGAGGACCTGAAGCGGCCCCTGGTGGTGACGGCGGTGGACGTGGCCACGGGTAGGCTCGTCTTCCTCACCCAGGGGGAGCTTCCCAGCGCCGTCCTGGCCTCCGCCGCCTACCCGGGCCTCCTGGCCCCGGTGGAGCGGGAGGGCAGGCTCCTCTTTGACGGGGGAGTTCTGGACAACCTGCCCGTGGACGGGGCCAGGCTCCTGGGGGCTTTGGAGGTCTACGCCGTGGACGTGACCCCGGAGCGGGCGGTGGCGGAGGTTCCCAAAAACCTCCTCGCCCTGGCCCGGCGGGCGGTGGACCTCATGCAGCTCCACCTGACCTCGGTGCGCCTCGCCCTTTACGCCCCCGAGGTCTACGTGCGCCCGGCCCTCCAGGGGGTGGGTATAGAGGACTTCCGGCGCCTGGAGGAGATCGTGGAGGCCGGAAGGGAGGCCGCAAGGAAGGTTTTGGACAAGGTGGGAGGGGTATGAAGGCGTTCTGGGAGTATCTTTTCAAGGAGTGGTTTCGGCAGGTGGGGGAGGCCCTGCTGGTGGCCTTTCTGGTCACCACCTTCGTCTTCACCACCGTGGGGGTGGTGGGGCAGAGCATGTTTCCCACCCTAAGGAACGGCGAGCGGGTCCTGGTGCCCAAGTGGGAGACCTGGCTGGTGCGCTTCGGCCTCAAGGAGTGGCGTCGGGGGGAGATCGCCATCCTCAAGCCCCCCGAGGGCACCCCTTACGCCACCGCCCGCTTTCCCGTGCTGGGCTTTTCCTTCAGGGCCTTCTTCATCAAGCGCATCGTGGCCGTGCCCGGGGACGAGGTGTACGTGGAGCGGGGGGTGGTCCACGTGAACGGTGTGCCCCTTCTGGAGACCCACATCACCGACCACCTCTCCCCCTGGCCCGACTCCTTCCCCGGGGTTTGCTACAAGGACGGGCGCATGACCCGCATCATCACCCAGCAGGGGGACTTCCCCGTGGACCTTCTCCCCGCCTACCTTAAGCCCCTCAAGGAGATGCTCCTGCCCCCTTCGGAAGGGGTCCTGGCCCGGAGCCGGCTGGAGGAGGCTTGTGAGGTGGGGCGGATCCGCCTCAAGAAGGGGTACTACTTCGTCATGGGGGATAACCGCACCTTAGGGGGCTCCGAGGACTCCCGCACCTTCGGGCCCGTGCCCGTGGAGGCCATCGCCGGGCGGGCCAGCTTCGTCTGGTGGCCCGTCTTCGTGCGGGACGAAAGGGGCCTCCGCCTGAACCTGAGGCGGCTTGAGCCCCCGGCGGTCTACAGGCTCAGGTGAGGACGGCCACCAAAAGCCTCCCCGGTCCGTGGACCCCCTTCACCATCACCTGGCCGATGTCGGCGCTCTTGGAGGGGCCGGAGTGGAGGCCTAGGGCGGTGGGGAGGGCCTCCAGGGAGGCCAGGGCTTCCGCCAAGGTCCCGTAGACCCTCTCCGCCTCCACGAAGACCAGGTGGGTGGGGGGGAGGAGGTGGACCTTCCGTCCCTCCTCGGAGGAGAGGGCCACGCTCCCCGTCTCCGCCACGGCGAAGAGGGCGTAGGATACGCCCAGAGGGGCCTCCTCCGGGGGAAGCTCGGGGAGGGGGGGCCGGAGGTCCAGGGGCAGGGTCCTGCCCAAGGCGGCCCCGGAGAAGCCCTGGGCCAGGGCTTCCAGGAAGCTTCTCACCTCCTCCCGCCGCATGAGGCGGCCTTCCCCGCCGTTTTCCTCAAGCCGCCTGAGGAAAAGCTCCAGGGGGTCGGGAAGAGGCGCAGGGTGGGGAGGGCCCGGGAGCTCCGCCTTGGGGCGATCCTTCAGGGCCCGCTTCACCCGGGAGAGGATCCTAGTTCTGGCGTCCACGGTCTTCCTCCATTTCCCGCCAGAGTTCGTGGAAGGGCTTGGGGCTTGGCCTTAAGGCCCCGCGGCCTTCCGTCCAGGCCCTTAGGAGGGGGAGGAGGTCCTGGGGGAGGGGAAGCCCCCTCAGGGCCTTGGAGAAGAGGCGGTAGAGGGCGGGGCTTTCCATGACCTTGCGGAAGGCCGCCATGGCTGTCTTCTCCCAGCCGGGGGTGAGGCCCTCGGCTACGGCCCGGTGCCGCCAGGTGAGGAGGAGCCTGGGGATGGGGATCTTGACCGGGCAGGCCTCGAGGCAGGCCCCGCACAGGGTGGAGGCGTAGGGGAGGGGGTAGGCCTCCTCCAGGGAGAGGAGGCCCGGGTCCAGGACCGCCCCGATGGGCCCCGAGTAGACGTAGCCGTAGGGGTGCCCCCCGGTCTGGCGGTAGACGGGGCAGGCGTTGAGGCAGGCCCCGCACCGGAGGCACCTCAGGGTCTCCCAGGCCTCGGGATCGGCCAGGAGGGCGGTGCGGCCGTGGTCCACCAGAACCACGTGGACCTCCTCGGGGCCCTCCTCCCCTTCCTTCGCCGGGCCCCCTAGGAGGGAGACATAGGTGGAAAGCCTCTGCCCCGTGGCCGCCCGGGCGGTGAGGGGAAGGAAGAGGGCGAGGTCAGAAAGGCGGGGGAGGAGCTTCTCCAGCCCCACGAAGGCCACGTGGACCCTGGGGAGGCTGGTGGAGAGCCGGATGTTCCCCTCGTTTTCCATGAGGGCCAGGGTGCCCGTCTCCGCCACCAGGAAGTTGGCCCCGCTGATGCCCAGGTCGGCGGTGAGGAAGGCCTCCCTCAGGACCTTCCGGGCCACGCCCGCCAGCGCCTCGGGGCTCGCCTCCAGGGGGGTGCCGAAGCGCTCGTGGAAGAGCCTCCGGATCTCCTCGAGGGAGAGGTGGATGGCGGGGCCCACGATGTGGCTCGGGGGCTCCTTTAGGAGCTGGATCAGGTACTCTCCTAAGTCGGTCTCAAAGACCTCCACCCCCAAGGACTCCAGGAAGGGGTTCACCCCGAGCTCCTCCGTCAGCATGCTCTTGGCCTTAACCGCCCGCCGGACCCCTCGCCTCCTTACGATCTCCAGGAGCACCTGATGGGCCTCCTCCGGCCCTTCCGCCCAGTGGACCCGCGCCCCCTTTTCTAAAAGGCGCCTTTCCGCCTCCTCCAGGTAGCGGTCCAGGTGGCTTAAGACGTGGTCCTTGATCGCCTTGGCCCGCTCCCGCCACTCCTCTATGGGCACCTCGGCATAGGCCCGGAGGCGGTTCCGCTCAAAGTGCAGCGTGGCCCCGGTGACCGCTTCCCGCACCCCGGGCCTCTCCTTGAGAAGCCTCGCCGCCTCCTTGGGGTAGAACCTGGCCTTAGCCCGCATACGCCTCCCAGAGGAGGGTGGCCAGGGGGGCCACCCTCAGGTTCACGCCACTTTTGGCCATCCGGCCCGAGAGGTGGAGAAGGCAGCCGGCGTCGGTGGAGGTGAGGACCTGGGCCGCGGGCAGGGTGGAGAGCTTCCGGTCCGCCATAGCTAAGGAGACCTCGGGGAGCTTGACGCTGAAAAGCCCCCCGAAGCCGCAGCACTCCTCGGCGGCCTCCCAGGGGAGGACCTCGGCCCCGGCGTTCGTGAGGAGGGTGAGGGGTTCCTCCCGCACCCCGAGCTCCCTTAGGGCGTGGCAGCCGTGGTGGTAGGCTACCCTTACCCCCTTCAGGCCCTCCCCCAGCCTCTCCACCCCCAGGACCCGCACCAGGAACTGGGAAAGTTCATAGACCCTTTCCGAAAAGGCCAGGGCCTCCCGGCTCCCGGGCAGGAGCTCGGGGTAGTGGTTCCTCAGCATGCTGGCGCAGCTTCCCGAGGGCAGGACCACGTACTCCGCCTCCTGGAAGACCCGCAGGGTGCGCCTGGCCAGGGCCCTGGCCTCCTCCCAGTGCCCGGCGTTGAAGGCGGGCTGGCCGCAACAGGTCTGCCCCTCGGGGAAGTCCACCTCCACCCCCAGGGCCCTTAGGAGGCGCACCGCCGCCACCCCGGCCTCGGCGTAGAACTGGTCCGCTAGGCAGGTGATGAAGAGGGCTACCCGCATTCCCCCCATTCTATGGCTTCCACCCCGAGGGGAAGGCCCATGGCGAGGCCTGGCCCCTCCTTAGGTCCACCCGGAAGGGGCCCGTGTGGGTGAGCTGGTCCCCCGTGCCCTGGGCCTCGGCCAGGGCCCCCGGGGTGAGGCAGACGGGGTGAGGGGCGGGGCAGGTGTGGGCGAGCCACAGGGGTTGGCCCAGGACGAGGCCTTTCTCTCCGACCCTTGGCTGGATTCCGGCCTGGGAGAGACACCGGAGAAGGCCCTTTAGGGAACGCCTGGGTGGGTTAGTCTTCCTCTAGAAGAGGAAGCCGCACCCGGAAAAGGGTCCTTCCCGGGGTGCTTTCCACCTCTATCTGCCCCCCGTGGGCCCGGGCGATGGCCTGGGCCACGGCGAGGCCTAAGCCGGTGCCCCCGCCAGGGCCCTTGCGGAAGCGCTCAAAGACGTGGGGGAGGAGGTCTTCCGGGATGCCCGGCCCCTCGTCCTCCACCTCCACCAGGCCGAAGGGAGGGCTTTTCTTCACCCGCACCCGGACCTTCTCCTTTCCGGCGGCCCGGACGGCGTTGGCGATGAGGTTGCGGAGCATCTGCAGCAGGCGGTCCGGGTCTCCCAGGACCTCGGCCGTCTCCCCCTCGCAGGCCACCCCCTGCTCCCGGGCGGCCTCCTCGGCCAGGGCCTTCAGGTCCAGGATGTGGGGGTTCAGGGAGAGGCCCACCTCGCCCCGGGCCAGGTCCAGGAGGTCCTCCACCAGGCGGCGCATCCGCTCGGCCGTGGCCCGGGCGGTCTTGAGGCCCTCGAGGTCCAAGGGGTTCCGCTCCAGCCGGTCCAGGTGGCCCAGGAGGACGGTGAGGGGGGTGCGGAGCTCGTGGCCCACCTCGGCCAAAAAGGTGCGTTCCCGCTCCTTGGCCTCCTTGAGGGCCAAAAGGAGGGCGTTCACCGCCTCCACCATGCGGCCCAGCTCGTCCTTGGGCAGGGCCAGGGCGATGGGGGTGAGGCGCTCGGGGCTGCGGAGGGCGATCTCCCGGGCCGCCCCTTCCAGGGGCCTGGTGGCCAGGCGGGCGGTCAGGTAGACCAGGAGGGTCCCTAAGGGGAAGAGGAGGAAGAAGGCTTCCAGAAGGGCCCGGCGCAGGGCCAGAAGGGCCCTTTCTATGGGCTCGGCCTCGGCGGTGAGGACCAAAAGGCCCAAAGGGGTGGGGACCGCCGTCCAGGCGAAGCCTTTGGCCCACCGGACCCCATCCCCCGCGCCCTTCAGGGCCTCTTTGGGGAGGCGATGGTCTTCCCGGGAGAGGACCAGGGGCTCGCCGTCCTGGGTGTAGAGGTGGAGGTAGACCCCGCCGGTGGTGAGAAGGCTTCCCGCCTGGCCCCTCTGGTAGGCCTCCGCCGCCTGCCTGGCGTCCTGGAGGAGGGTGGCCTCCAGGTGGCCCCGGAGGGCGCCCTCTACCCCCCGGCCCGCCAGGTACAAGGCCCCCACCAGAAAGAGGAGCCAGAGGAGGCTGAAGGCGAGGAAGAGCCTGGCCCGGAAGGAAAGCACCTACTCCCCTTCGCCCCGGGGGCGGAGGGCGTAGCCCAGGCCCCGCACCGTGCGCAGATACCCGTAGGCCCCGGCCTCGCGGAGCTTGGCCCGCAGGTTGGCCACGTGGACGTCCAGGACGTTGGAGTCCCGGCCCAGGGGGCGGCCCCAGACCTTCTCCTCTATCTCCTGGCGGGAGAAGACCCGCCCGGGGCGGCTCATGAGGAGGGCCAGAAGGTCAAACTCCTTGGGGGAAAGCCGCACCTCCTGCTCCCGGAAGAAGACCTGCCGCCGCTTGGGGTAAAGGGTAAGCTCCCCCACCGAGAGGACCTCGCTCCCCTCCCGGTGCCGAAGCTGGACCTGGATGCGGGCCAGAAGCTCGGCGGGGTGGAAGGGCTTGACCAGGTAGTCGTCGGCCCCTTCGGAGAGGAGGGAGACCTTGCGCTCCACGGCGTCCTGGGCGGTGAGGACCAGGATGGGGGTATCGTCGGTGGCGCGGATCCTCCGGGCCACCTCGCCGCCGTCCAGGTCGGGGAGGCCCAGGTCCAGGACCACCAGGTCGGGCCGCTTCTCCCGGTGGCGGATGAGGCCCTCCACGCCGCTTTTGGCCCATTCCACGGCGAAGCCCGCTTCCTTCAGTTCCAGCTCCAGAAGCCTCGCCACCTCGGGGTCGTCCTCTATGAGGAGGATGCGCTTCATGGCCAGAGCCTTTCCGGAGGGGTGAGGCCGTAGACCTCCTTGAGGAGTTTTAGGAGGCTCACCCGCTCCTTTTCCAGAAGGAGCACATCCCCCCGGTCCGCCAGGGCGGGGAAGGCCCGGGGCTTTTCGCCGGGCAGGAAGAGGAGGAGCTGGACCTCCTGCCCGGGCTTGGGGGGAAGGGGCGGGGAGAGGGGCTTCAGGGTCTTCCCCTCCACCCGCCAGGCCCCGTGGAGGGTGCGGAGGTCCTGGGAGAGGAGCCTGAGCTCCGTCCCCGGGGGCAGGGCGGGCCCCAGGAGCGGAGGGAGGGCCGCCAGGGCCAGGGAAAGAAGCAGGAAGAGGGGAAGAAGCCGCCGCATCTATCCCCATTCTAGGCGGGGGGCGTGGGGTTTTGTTGGAGGGCGCTAAAGGCCTTTGAAGGTTTTTCGGGCAGGAGGAAGCCGGCGGAGACCACGTACTTAAGGGCGTCCTCCACGCTGATCTCCAGGGGGATGACCTCCTCGGAGGGCACCAGGATCACCACGCCGCTGGCGGGGACGGGGCTCGTGGGGACCAAAACGGCGGTGTACCCCTCGGGCAGAGGGGGAAGGCGGCCTTCCACCGGCTGGACCACGAAGCAGAGGGTGTAAAGGCCCCGCCTGGGGTACTCAATGACCGCCGCCCGGCTGAACTTGACCTCTTTTTGGCCGAAGAGGGTGTGGGCGATCTGCTGGACCGCCTTGTAGATGTCCCGCACGATGGGTAGGAGGAGGAGGGAGCGCTCTAGGGAGACGATGAGGCGCCTGCCCAGGTAGTGCTCCGCCAGCGCCCCCACCAGGTAGATGAGGGCCGCCGCCAGAAGGAGGCCCACGAAGGGGAGGGCGGGCCTATAGGCCTGGGGCACCTCGAGGCCCAAAAAGCGCAGGAAGGCCTGGATGTAGCTGCCGGAGTAGGCGTAGACCCAGCCCAGGAAGTAGAGGGTGACCAGGAGGGGGAGAAGGGTGACCAGGCCGGTGAGGAGGCGTTGCCGGAGCCGCATGAGCCCCAGTCTACCAGCCTCTAGCGGCCGTCGCCTTTGCTTTGGGCCAGGGTCTTCAGGCCCTCCGGGTCCTTGAGGACGATCTTGCCGTAGCCGGAGCGGATGTACCCCTCCCGGGCGAGCTCCCCGATCACCTTGGTGACCGTCTCCCGCACGCTGCCCACGGCGGCGGCCAGCTCGTCGTGGGTGGCGTGGAGGACGATGACCCCTTCCTCCTCCCGGGCTAGCGGCGTGGCGGCCAGCTCCAGAATGGCCGCCGCCATGCGGTTCTTGAGGCGCTGGGTGGCCAGGCTCTCAATGCGGCGGTAGGCGCGGGCCAGGGCCTCCGCCAGGTGCTGGGCCAAGGCCCGCATCTCCTCGGGGGAGGGCTCCTTGGGCAGGGCCTCCAGGACCACCCCCGTCACCGCCTCGGCGAAGTAGCCCCGCTCCAGGCCGAAAAGGGCCTCCTCCCCGAAGTAGCCTCCCGGGGGCACCAGGCGCAGGGTCAGGGCGTTGCCCTCCTCGTCCACGGCCTCGAGGCGGACCAGGCCTGAAAGCACCCTGTAGGCCCGGTCCCGGGGACCGGGGCGGCCGGGGTAGAGGATGACCTCGCCGGGCTTGAAGCTCACCGTTTCGCGGGCCTGGGTCATGGCTGCCTCCTGTCCCCAGGCTAGCACGCCCCAGGGATTTTGTAAACGGAGAGGTTGAAAAAATGAAGCCCGGGCTACCGAAGGGGGCGCTTCCGGGCCACGGGGAGTAGGCGGTCCAGGGCGATCTCCGGGGCCTCGCCCCGCTTCCTGGCCTCTTCCAGCTCCAGCCTAGCCCAGAAGAGGGCCATCTCCCACACCGCCTTTAGCCTTTCCTCCACGGGGAGAGCCCGCCACTCGGAAAGGTCGTCCGGCCTCTCTTCCAGGGAGAACCTCCGGGCCACCGGTTTAATCGCCCTCATAGTTCCTCCAGGTCCCTCAGGTCCACGGGCCGGCCGAAGGCCCGCTTCAGGGCCTTGAAGTCCTCCGGATGCACCACAAAGACCTCCACCCCTTCCACCCGGTGGGTGAGCCTGCGGGCGAAGGCCCCGTCAAAGGAGGGGGATTCCAGGAGAAACCTGGCCCCCGCCCGGTGGAGGGCCCGGAGGAAGTCCAGCATGTCCTCGGTCATCCCACGTTCTCCCGGAGCCAGGAGAGATAGGCCCCGTGCCCCTCGGCGATGGGGAGGGCGATGATCTCGGGCATGGTGTAGGGGTGGAGGGCGAGGACCCGCTCTTTAAGCCTGGGGAAGGCGAAGGTGGTGGTCTTGACGATGAGGAGCACCTCCTGGTCCTCCACCACCTCCCCCTGCCAGCGGTAGACGGAGGTGAGGCCGGGGACCAGGTTCACGCAGGCCGCCAGGCGCTCCTCCACCAGGGCCCGGGCGATGGTCTTGGCCACCTCCTGGTTGGGGGCGGTGATCAGGACCACCTCTTCCATCTACTTCTCCTCCTCCACCACGAAGGCGCTGGCGATCTCGTCCTCCTCGGGAAGGTTCATGACCTTGACCCCCGCCGTGGCCCGGGAGTACTGGCGGATCTCGGCCACAGGGGTGCGGAGGGTGAGGCCCTTTTTGGAGAGGACCAGAAGGTCCTCCGTGCCCCGCACCTTGAGGAGGGCGGCCAGGCGGCCCACCCTGGCGGAGACGGCGTAGGTGATGACCCCCATCCCTCCCCGGCCCTGCGGGGGGTACTCGCTGAGGGGGGTGCGCTTGCCGTAGCCCCGGGTGCTCACCGAAAGGAGGTCCACCATCTCCCCGGGTTTCACCGTGACCAGGGAGACCACCCGGTCCTGGGGCTTCTTAAAGCGAATGCCCACCACGCCTTGGGTGTCCCGGCCCGTGGCCCGCACCTCCTCCAGGGGGAAGCGGATGGCCTGGCCCTCGGCCGTGGCCAGGATGGCCTCGTCCTCGGGGTCGGAGAGGGCCACGCCCACCAGGCGGTCCCCCTCCAGAAGCCGGATGGCGATGAGGCCGCCCGCTCCCAGGTTGGCGTACTCCTTGAGGGCGGTGCGCTTGACCAGGCCCCGCTCGGTGGCGAAGACCAGGTAGCCCTCCCCCTCGAGGCCCCGCACGGCCAAAAGAGCCGCCACCTCCTCCTCCTCGGCGAGGGGCAGGAGGGTCTTCACGTGGACTCCCCGGGCCTGGCGGCCCATCTCCGGCAGGTCGTAGACCTTGAGGCGGTAGACCCGGCCCCGGTTGCTGAAGACGAGGAGGTCATCGTGGGCGTCGGCCACGAAGACGTGGGTGGCCTCGTCCTCCTCCTTGGTCTTGCCCGCCATGAGGCCCTTGCCGCCCCGCCCCTGGGCCCTATAGGCCTCCAGGGGAAGGCGCTTCAGGAAGCCCTGGGCGGTGAGGGTGATGACCATGGGCTCGTCCTCAATGAGGTCCTCGGGGTTGAAGCTCTCCTCAAACTCGGTGAGGAGGGTGCGCCTTGCGTCCCCGTACTTTTCCTTGACTCTGAGGAGCTCCCGCTTGACCTCGCCCCAGAGGCGGCCTTCGTCCTCCAGGATGGCCTTGAGGCGGGCGATCTCCTCCATGAGCCCCCGGTATTCTTCCAAAAGCTTCTCCCGCTCCAGGGCCACCAGGCGCTGGAGGCGCATGTCCAGGATGGCCTGGGCCTGGGCCTCGGAGAGGCCGAAGCGCTCCATGAGGCCCCGCCTGGCGGCGGGGGCGTCCTCGGAGGCCCGGATCAGGGCGATGACCTCGTCAATGTGGTCCAGGGCGATGAGGAGGCCCTCCAGGATGTGGGCCCTCTCCTCGGCCTTCTTGAGGTCAAAGAGGCTCCGGCGCCGGACCACCTCCTTGCGGTGGTCCAGGTAGTGGCGCATGAGGTCTAGGAGGGAGAGGACCCGGGGCTCGCCCTCCACGATGGCCAGGAGGTTCACGGTGAAGGAGGACTGGAGGGCGGTGTGCTTGTAGAGCTGGTTGAGGACCACCTGGGGGTTGGCCCCCCGCTTGAGCTCAATGGCGATGCGGAGGCCCTGGCGGTCGGACTCGTCCCGGAGGGCCACGATGTCCTCAATCTTCTTGGCCTTGACCAGGGCGGCGATCTGGGCGATGAGGCCCGCCTTGTTGACCTGGTAGGGAATCTCGGTGACCACCAGCATGGGCCTAGAGCCCTTCTCCTCCACCCGGACCTTGGCCCGGACCTTGAGGCTTCCCCGGCCCGTGGCGTAGGCCTCCTTGATGCCCTTTCGCGAGAGCCTGCCCCCTGTGGGGAAGTCGGGGCCCGGCAGGTGGGCCATGACCTCCTCGAGGGTGATCCCGGGATTGTCAATCATGGCCACCAGGGCGTCCACCACCTCGGCGAGGTTGTGGGGCGGGAGGCTGGTGGCCATGCCCACGGCGATGCCGCTTGAGCCGTTCACCAGAAGGTTGGGGATGGCGGCGGGCAGGACCTCGGGCTCCTTAAGGGAGCCATCGTAGTTGGGGCGGAAGTCCACCGTCTCCTTGTCCATGTCCTGGAGCATCTCCGCCCCGATGGGCGACAGCCTGGCCTCGGTGTAGCGCTGGGCCGCCGGGGGGTCCCCGTCTATGGAGCCGAAGTTGCCCTGGCCGTCAATGAGGGGGTAGCGGAGGTTCCAGGGCTGGGCCAGGCGGGCCAGGGCGTCGTAGATGGCGGCGTCCCCGTGGGGGTGGTACTTGCCCATGACCTCGCCCACGATCTTGGCGCTCTTCACGTGCTTGCGCCCCGGGAGGACCCCCTCCTGGTAGGCGGCGAAGAGGATGCGCCTCTGGACCGGCTTGAGCCCGTCGCGAACGTCGGGCAGGGCCCGGTCCACGATGACGGACATGGCGTAGTTGATGAAGCTTTGCTTGAGCTCCTCGGTGATTTCTACAGGCAGAACCTGGGCCATAGCGCTCCTGGATGGCGTTTAGACGCCACCTTTCAGTATACCTCATCGGGGTGGGCCAGGGGCCATGGCCTCCCGGTTTGGTTTAATCCCAAATAGTGGCTACCCCGGGATACGCCCGGAGGGGATGGCTTCCGGGGAAGACGTTTCTACCCCACCTCCAGGACCTCGGCCAGGTAGGCCAGGGCCAGCTTATAGGAGAGGGGGCCGAAGCCGGAGACGATGCCCCGGCAGGCGGCGGCGGTCACCGAGTGCTGGCGGAAGGGCTCCCGGGCGTGGAGGTTGGTGAGGTGGACCTCCACCACGGGAAGGGGCTGGGCCTTGATGGCGTCCAAGAGGGCGTAGGAGTAGTGGGTGAGGGCCCCGGGGTTCAGGACGATGGCCAAAAAGCCCTCCTCGTGGGCCTGCTGGACCCAGTCTATGAGCTGGCCCTCGTAGTTGCTCTGGCGGAAGACCACGCCCAGGCCCAGCTCCGCCCCCCAGGCCTCGCAGAGGGCCTCCAGCTCCTCCAGGGTGGTCCTTCCGTAAAGCTCGGGCTCCCGCCTTCCCAGGAGGTTCAGGTTGGGGCCGTTCAGGATCAGGACCATTGGCCTTAGCATAAACCCATGCGCCTTTTCGCCCTGGTCCTTCTCCTCTCCTTTGCCCTGGCCCAGACCCACGTGGTGGCCCCCGGAGAGACCCTCTTCGCCATCGCCAAGCGTTACGGCACCACGGTGGAGGAGCTGGCCCGCCTGAACGGCCTGAAGGACCCAAGCCGCATCCGGGCCGGGCAGGTCCTCCGGGTGCGCCCGGTGGCCGAGATGAGCCTGCCCAAGGGGCGGCTCTGGTACACCCACCCCGTCCAGGGGCGGGCCTTCGGCCTCAGGGTGGAGGGGTATGGCGGGGGCGAGGCCTTCTTCCTGGAGGGGCGCTACCCCCTCTTCCGCGAGGGGGAGAGGCTTTGGGGCCTGGTTCCGGTGGGGGCCCTGGTGGAGCCCGGGGCCTACCCCCTTAGGCTTCTTCTGGACGGGGCGGAGGTGAACCTCACCCTCCAGGTGGCCCCGGGCGGGTACGCCAAGGAGGTCCTTGCCCTCTCCCAGGACCTCGAGGCCCTCCTCAAGGACCCGGGCCTCAAGGCGGAGCGGGAGAAGGTGGTGGCCGCCTGCCCCAAGGAGGGCCCTTTACGCCTTCAGGGGCCTTTCGTGAAGCCCCTGGAGGGGCGCATCACCAGCGCCTTCGGCACCCGGAGGCAGTACGGCACCCTCTTCACCTCCTACCACGAGGGCCTGGACTTCGCCGCGCCCCTTAAGACCCCGGTGCGGGCCGTGGCCAAAGGCCGGGTGGTCCTCTCCGAGAGGCTTAGGGTGCGGGGGGAGGCGGTGATCCTGGCCCACGGGCCTGGGCTTTGCACCGGGTACTGGCACCTCGCCGAAAGAAGGGTGCGGGTGGGGGAGGAGGTCCAGGCGGGGAGGGGCATCGGCCTTCTGGGGAGCACGGGGCTTTCCACCGGGCCCCACCTGCACCTGGAGGTGCGCCTCTTTGGGGTGCCCGTGGACCCGGCCCCCTTCTTCGCCGGCCTGCCCCTACCCTAGGCGTAAGAGGGAGAGGACCTCCACGTGGTGGGTGAAGGGGAAGAAGTCGTAGGGCCGGGCGAAGGCGAGTTCATACCCTCCCCTCACCAGCTCCCCCACGTCCCGGGCCCAGGTGGCGGGGTCGCAGGCGATGTAGAGGACCTCCTTGGGGCGGCTTTGGAGGAGGTAGGCCCGCACCTCCTCCGAAAGCCCTGCCCGGGGCGGGTCCAGGACCACCAGGTCAAACCGGCCGAAGCGCCGGGCCTCCCGGGCGTCCTCCCGGTGGAAGCGGACGTTTTCCACCCCAAGCCGGGCCTTGTCCCGCTCCCCCCGCCGCACCGCCTCCTTGCTGATCTCCACCGCCACCACCTCCTGGAACCTGGGGGCCAGGAGGAGGGAGAGGAGGCCCGAGCCAGCGTAAAGCTCCAGCGCCCTCTCGCCCCCCTGGACCAGGTCCCGGGCCTCCTCCAGAAGGCGCCCCGCCGCCAGGGGGTTCACCTGGGCGAAGCTCTCCAGGCTCACCGTGGCCGTGATGGGGCCGAAGGCCTCGAGGAGCGTGGTCTCCCCCTGAAGGGGGCGGACCCGACCCCGGAAGCGCCCCTTGGGGGAAGGCTCGGCCCAGACCACCCCGGCGAAGCCCTCCTGGACCAGGGCCTTGGCGGGCCTCTTTAGGGCCTCGGGCGAGCCCCCGATGAGGCCCAGGAGGACCTTCCCCTCCAGGAGGCTTCCCCTCAGGGCGATCTCCTCCACCGGGAGGGGCCAGGCCTTGAGAAGGGCGAAAGCCCAGGCCAAGGGCTCGGCCAAGAGGGGGTCCTCCTCCACCCGGACGAGGGCCTGGCTTTCCGGCAGGCGGTAGGCGAGCCCCCCTAGGGGGTGGCGGGCGTACTGGGCGGCGGTGCGGTAGCCCAGGGCCCTGGGGGAAGGCCGGATGGGGCTTAGGGGGAAGGAGAGCTTGGCGATGCGCTCCAGGGCCTCCGCCACCAGGCCCTCCTTGAGGGGGAGCTGGGCCTCGTAGACCAGGGGGAGGTCGGCGGAGGGGGGGAGGGGGTGGGGGTAGCGGTCGGGGCGGGGCTTCAGGAGGCGCACCTCCTCCAGGAAGAGGGCCCCCTTGCGGCGCGCGGGCCTCCCCTCCACCTCCTCGCCGGGAAGCCCTCCTCGGACCAGGACCGCCCCTTCCGCCGTGCGGGCCAGGCCGTAGCCGCCCGGGACCAGCTTCTCCACAACCACCCTCACCCCTTCACCTTACCCGAAGGCCGAGGGCGCTAAGATGAAGGGGTGATCCGCATTCTGCTGGCAGACGACCACGCCCTCTTCCGCCAAGGGCTAAAGAGCCTCCTGGAGGCGGAGGGGGACTTCCGTGTGGTGGGGGAGGCCAAGGACGGCTGGGAGGCGTTGCGGCACGCCCTCGAGGCCAAGCCCGACGTGATCCTCATGGACATCCAGATGCCGGGCCTGGACGGGGTGCAGGCCACCAAGGCCATCCTCCAGGAGTGGCCCGGGGCCCGTGTCATCATCCTCACCATGTACCGCCAGGATGCCTACGTCTTTGAGGCGGTGAAGGCGGGGGCCAGGGGGTACCTCCTCAAGGACACCGACGCCAAGGAGCTCATTGAGGCCATCCGCCGGGTCCACGCCGGGGAGGTGCTTCTGGATGCCGAGCTGGCGGGGCGCATCATCCAGGACTTCCGCACCCGCAAGGAGCAGAGCCTTCCCCTCCACGCGGAGCTCTCCGAGCGGGAGATCCAGATCCTCAAGCTGGTGGCCCAGGGGTACACCAACCTGGAGATCGCCGCCGAGCTCCAGCTCTCGGAAAAGACGGTGCGGAACCGCCTCTCCGAGATCTTCCAGAAGCTCCACCTCAATAACCGCACCCAGGCCGCCCTCTACGCCATCCGGGAGGGGCTGGCCGAGCCCGGGCCGGAAGCGTAGTGGACCCGGTCGGCCTCCTCCTGGAGCTGGCGCCCCTTAAGGGGGAGGAGGCCCGGGGGGCCTTCGTGGCCGAGCGCCTCCCTGGGGCCAGGCGGGACGGGCTCGGCAACGTCTTCGCCGGGGAAGGGGAGGTCCTCCTTTTGGCCCACCTGGACACCGTCCTCCCCCCGCGCCCCCTAAGGGCCGTGGGGGAGAGGCTTTACGGCCCCGGGGTGGGGGACAACTCGGCCGGGGTGGCCGTCCTCCTCTCCCTGCCGGAGATCCCCGGGGTGGTGCGGGGCTTCACCGTGGGGGAGGAGGGCCTGGGGAACCTGAGGGGGGCGAGGGCCTTGGTGGCGGGCCTGGGGCCCAAGGTGGTGGTGGCCGTGGACGGCTATATCCCCGGGGTCGTGGACCGGGCCCTGGGCTCGGTGCGCTTCGCCGTCCGCTTCTTGGGCCGTGGGGGGCACGCCTGGGGGGACCGGGGGAGTCCCAACCCGGTCTTCGCCCTGGCGGAGGCCCTCACCGCCCTGCGGGCCCGCTTTGGGGAGGAGAAGGAGGTGAGCCTCAACGCCAGCGCCCTGAAGGGGGGCGAGGCGGTGAACGCCATCCCCAAGGAGGCCTCGGCCCTCCTGGAGATCCGGGCCCTGGAGGAGGAGAAGCTCTTGGCCCTGTTCCAGGAGGCCAGGGACCTCTTCCAGGAGGCGGCCAGGCGGAACCGGGTGGAGGTGGCCCTCGAGGTCCTGGGCCGCCGGCCCGCCGGCTCCACGGCCACCGAGGCCCTGAGGCGGGCGGCGGCGGAGGCCCTTAAGGCCATTGGGGAAAGGGCGGCCTTCCAGGCGGGCTCCACCGATGCCAGCGCGGCGGTGGAGCGGGGGATCCCCGCCTTGGCCCTTGGGGTCTACCGGGGAGGCGGGGCCCACACCGAGGAGGAGTGGGTCCTGCCCAGAAGCCTCCTGGAGGGGCGCAAGGCCCTCCTGGCCTTCCTCAAGGCCCTTGGCGTAGGATAGGGCGTATGCGCGTGGGGCTCATAGAGGGCTTTCTTTCCCGGCGGTACCTGGGCTTCTGGGAGGCCTACCTGAAGGCCCTGGGGGTGGAGGTGGTCCGGGCGGGCGCCCCTTCGGATCTCCATAAGCCCTACTGTCTCCCGGTCCAGGCCCTCTTGGCCCAGGTGGAGGCCCTGAAGGCCAAGGGGGTGGACTACCTCCTCCTCCCCGACCTCCAGGGCGGGGTGGAGTCCTCCAAGGGCGGGGGGCAGTGCCCCTGGCTTCTGGACCTGGAGGCCACCCTCCGCCGCTACTACCCGGGGCTTCCCCCCACCTTGAAGGTGCCGGCGGAGCTTTCCGAGAGGGTCCTGGGCCGGGCGGGGGAGGTGGGGCAGATCCTGACGCAAAACCCCATGCGGGTGGGCCGGGCCCTGGACCAGACCAAAAGCCTCCTCAAGCCCCCTCCTCCCCTAAAGACCCCTCCGGGGAGCGTGGGCGTGGCGGCCCAGCCCTACCTTCTGGAGGACGAAGGCTTCCGCAAGCGGGTGGAGGAGGCTTTAGCCCAGGTGGACCTCCTCCCCTACTTCCCCGACCTGCCCCCGGAGCGCCTCCGGGAGGAGGGGGACAGGCTCCTTCCCATGGACCTGCCCACGGACCGGGAGCTCCTCGGCATGGTCCACTACCTCCACCGCCTGGGGCGGGTGAAGGGCCTGATCCTGGTGGTCTCCTACGCCTGCCCGCCTATCCCCGGGCTCCTGAAGCGGGCCACCAGGAGGCTTTCCAAGCCCCACCGCCTCCTCACCCTGGGGGAGGAGTGGCGGTTAGGTCGCTGGGGTAACATCGTCTAAGAGGCACCCTTCAAGGATACCACCCTTTTACGACAGCCTCTAATACCACCCCATGCTGGCTTGCGCCAGCATGGGGGCCCCGGCAAAAGGTTCCTGGGGAAGTTACCAGGCATGGTAGGCCGAAGGAAACAGGAAACAAGGGCACCGCGGCGAAAGCCGCGGTGGGGGCCCCAAAAAGCCTTTAGCCCCGGCTTGGGCGCCCCATGGGGCGAAGCCAAAGCGCGGGCACGCAAGCACCGCCGTGGCAGGGGCCCCAAAGAGGCGTATCCCGTGGGGAAAAGGCTATGGGCGTTGGGCCACAGGGAAAGGGGCTTTCTGGGGTAGACTGGGGACCATGACCGGTCGGTCAGCCCTCCTGGCCCGCCTCCTCCCCTACCTGGCCCCCTACCGGGGCCGCTACCTCCTGGCGGTGGGGGCGGGCCTCCTCTCCATCGCCTTCTTTGTCTTGAGCCCCTACTTCTTAAGGCTCGCGGTGGACGCCGTGGGGGAAGGGAGGCCTTACGGGCAGTACGCCCTCTTTCTTCTGCTTTCCGGCGGGGCTTCGGCCCTCCTTTCCTACTTCATGCGGCGCCTGGCCGTGGTGGCGAGCCGCCGGGTGGAGTACGACCTCCGCAAGGACCTCTTCCACCACCTCCTCCGCCTGGACCGGGGCTTCTACGGGCGGGTTCGGGTGGGGGACCTGATGAACCGCCTCAACACCGACCTCTCCGCCGTGCGGGAGATGGTGGGCCCGGGGATCATGATGGGAAGCCGCCTCTCCTTTTTGGTGCTCCTGGCCTTCTTCTCCATGTACGCCGTCCATCCCCGCCTGGCCTTCTACCTCACCTTGATCCTGCCCGCCATCGGCCTCTTCATGGCCTACATCCTGAGGCTCATTGACCGCCGCTACCGGGAGGCCCAGGAGGCCTTTGACCGCATCAGCACCCTGGCCCAGGAGGCCTTCAGCGGCATCCGGGTGGTGAAGGGGTACGCCCTCGAGGGCCGGATGCTCACCCGCTTCCAGGAGCTGAACCGGGCCTACGTGGAGCGGAGCCTGGCCCTGGCCCGGGTAGAGGGGCCCATGCAGGCCCTCTTGGGCTTCCTCATGGGCTTCGCCTTCCTCACCGTGCTCTGGGCCGGGGGCGGGATGGTGGTGCGGGGGGAGCTCACCGTGGGCCAGCTGGTCCAGTTCAACGCCTACCTGGCCCAGCTCACCTGGCCCATCCTGGGCCTGGGCTGGGTGATGGCCATGTACCAGCGGGGCCTCACCAGCCTGAAGCGCCTTTTGGAGATCCTGGACGAGGAGCCCAGGATCAAGGACCAAGACCCCCTCCCCCTAGCCCTTAAGGACCTCTCCGGCGAGGTGCGCTTCCTTGGGGTGGGCCTGAGGCTTGGGGAGCGCTGGGTCCTCAAGGACATCACCCTCACCGTCCCCGAGGGGATGACCCTGGGGATCACCGGGCGCACCGGAGCGGGGAAGAGCCTCCTGGCCGCTTTGGTGCCCAGGCTCCTGGACCCCACGGAGGGCGAGGTCCACGTGGGGGGCTACCCCGTGAAGCGGATCCCCCTCGAGGTCCTGCGCCAGGCCGTGGGCATGGCCCCCCAGGAGCCCTTCCTCTTCAGCGAGACCATCCTGGAAAACATCGCCTTCGGCCTGGAGAAGCCGGATAGGGAGAAGGTGGAGTGGGCGGCCAGGCTTGCCGGCATCCACGAGGAGATCCTCTCCTTCCCCAAGGGCTACGAGACGGTCTTGGGCGAGAGGGGCATCACCCTCTCCGGCGGGCAGCGGCAGCGGGTGGCCCTGGCCCGGGCCCTGGCCAGGCGCCCAGGATCCTGATCCTGGACGACGCCCTAAGCGCCGTGGACACCGAGACCGAGGCCAGGATCCTCGAGGGCCTGAAGACGGTCCTCGGCCGCCAGACCACCTTCCTCATCTCCCACCGCACGGCCACCCTGCGCCACGCCGACTGGATTATCGTCCTGGACGGGGGCAGGATCGCCGAGGAAGGGACCCACGAGAGCCTCCTCGAGGCCGGGGGCCTCTACGCCGAGCTGGACCGCATCCAGCGCATGGAGAAGGAGGTGGAGGAGTGAACGAGGACGCCTACAGCAAGGCCTTTGACCGGGTCCTCTTCGCCCGCATCCTGGCCTACGTCAGGCCCTACCGCCTCCAGGTGGCCCTGGCCCTCCTTTTCCTCCTCCTGGTCACCCTGACCGCCGCCGCCACCCCCCTCTTCTTCAAGTGGGCCATTGACGGGGCCCTGGTGCCCAAGGAGGAGAAGCCCCTCGCCGAGCGCTTCGCCCTCCTTCTCTTGGTGAGCCTGGGGTTTCTTTTGGTGCGGGGGGTGAACTTCGCCGCCACCTACGGGGAGACCTACCTGATCCAGTGGGTGGGCCAGAGGGTCCTCTTTGACCTAAGAAGCGCCCTCTTCGCCAAGTTCATGCGCCTCCACCCCAGCTTCTACGACAAAAACCCCGTGGGCCGCCTCATGACCCGCATCACCTCCGACGTGGACGCCATCAACCAGTTCATCACCGGGGGGCTGGTGGGGGTCATCGCCGACCTCTTCACCATCCTGGGGCTTCTGGCCTTCATGCTGGTCTTAAGCCCCAAGCTGACCCTGGTGGTCCTCCTGGTGGTCCCCATCCTCCTCTGGGTCACCGCCTGGGTGCGAAAGGGCATGCGCACCGCCTACCGGGAGATGCGCCTGAGGCTCGCCCGGGTCAACGCCGCCTTGCAGGAGAACCTCTCCGGGGTGGAGACCATCCAGCTTTTCGTCAAGGAGAGGGAAAGGGAGGAGAAGTTTGACCGCCTGAGCCGGGACCTCCTGAAGGCCTGGGTGGAGATCGTGCGTTGGTTCGCCCTCTTCTTCCCCGTGGTGGGCTTTCTGGGGGACTTGGCGGTGGCGGGCCTCCTCTACTACGGCGGGGGGGGGGGGGGGCGGGGGGCGGTGACCCTGGGCCTTCTGGTGGCCTTCGTGGACTACACCCGCCAGCTCTTCCAGCCCCTGCAGGACCTCTCCGACAAGTTCAACCTCTTCCAGGGGGCCATGGCCAGCGCCGAGCGCATCTTCGGCATCCTGGACACCGAGGAAGAGCTGAAAGACCCCGAGAACCCCAAGCCCATCACCCGCTTCCGGGGCGAGGTGGCGTTCCGGGACGTGTGGCTGGCCTACACCCCCAAGGGGGTGGAGCCCAAGGAAGGGGACTGGGTGCTGAAGGGGGTCTCCTTCCACATCCGCCCGGGGGAGAAGGTGGCCCTGGTGGGGGCTACCGGGGCGGGGAAGACCAGCGTGGTGAGCCTCATCGCCCGCTTTTACGACCCCCAGAGGGGCCAGGTCCTCATAGACGGGGTGGACGTGCGGGACTACCGCCAGGAGGAGCTGAGGCGGCACGTGGGCATCGTCCTCCAGGACCCCTTCCTCTTCTCCGGCACGGTTCTGGACAACCTGCGCCTCTTTGACCCCTCCATCCCCGAGGAGAAGGTGGTGGAGGTGGCCCGGTTCCTGGGGGTCCACGAGGCCATCCTCCGCCTGCCCCAGGGCTACCACACCCTCCTGGGGGAAAGGGGGGCGGGGCTTTCCACCGGGGAGAAGCAGCTTTTGGCCCTGGTGCGGGCCCTCCTCATGAGCCCCGACATCCTCCTCATCCTGGACGAGGCCACGGCCAACGTGGACTCGGAGACGGAGAAGCGGCTCCAGGAGGCCCTCTACAGGGCCATGGAGGGGCGGACCTCCATCCTCATCGCCCACCGCCTTTCCACCATCCGCCGGGTGGACCGGATCCTGGTCTTCCGCAAGGGGAGGCTTTTGGAGGAGGGGACCCACGAGGCCCTGCTGGCCAAGGGGGGGTACTACGCCACCCTTTACCGCCTGCAGTACGCGGACTAGGCCATGACCTACAAAGAGGCTCTGGACTGGCTTTACGGGAGGAGGCGGCAAGGCCCGAGGGGCACGGAGCGGGCGCGGGCCCTTCTCGCCCGTTTGGGGAACCCCGAGGAGGCTTTCCCCGCCGTCCACGTCCTGGGCACCAACGGCAAGGGGAGCGTGGTGGCCTACCTGGAGGCCGCCTTCCGCGCCCGGGGCCTCCCCTACGGGGCCTACACCAGCCCCCACCTCCTGGACTTCCGGGAGAGGATCCGCACCCACCTGGGCCAGATCCCCGAGAGGGAGGTGGTGGCCTTCGTGGAGTGGGCCAAGGAGGAGGCCTGGGAGGAGCCTCCCGGCTTCTTTGACCTGGCCACCGCCTTGGCCTTCCAGCACTTTAAGGTGGCGGGGGTGGCCCTGGCGGCGGTGGAGGCCGGGGTAGGGGGGGAGAAGGACGCCACGGGCGCCCTTTCCCGGGTGGCCCTCACCGTGATCACCAACGTGGGGGAGGACCACCTGGAGGCCCTTGGGGGGACCCTCGAGGCCGTGGCCCGGGACAAGGCGGGGGCCATCCGCGAGGGGGTGCCCGTGGTCACCGGGGCGGAGGGGGTGGGCCTAAGGGTCATCCGGGAGGTGGCCCGGGCCCGGGGAGCCCCCCTCTACCTCCTGGACCCCCAGGACCCCCAGGACCCCCTCTTCGCCCTCCCCGCCGCCCCCGCCTTGAGGGGGCGCTTCCAGGAGGGGAACGCCAGGCTGGCGGCGGCCGCCCTCCGCCTTCTGGGCTTTGCCGAAGAGGTCATCGCTAAGGGGATCGCCACCGCCCAAAACCCGGGGCGGCTGGAGCGCTTCCTCCTTAAGGGGGTGGAGATCTACCTGGATGGGGCCCACAACCCCCCCGCCGCTTCCGCCCTCGCCTGGGAGTTTTCCGCCTACCACCTGGTCTTCGGGGCCTTCCCCCGCAAGGACGTGAAAGGGGTCCTGGCCCACCTCCTCCCTAAGGCCAGAAGCGTCCGCTATACCCTGGCGGGGGAGGGGGCCTTGGGGAGGGAGCTTGGGGAGCCCTTCTTCCCCGAGCCCTGGGAGGCCCTCCTCCACGCCGTGGAAAGGGCCAAGGAGGACGGGCTTCCCGTGCTGGCCACGGGTTCCCTCTACCTGGTGGGGGCCCTTCTTAAGGGGCTCACTCCCGGGCCTCGGCCAGGGTCCTCCCCGCCGGATCCGTGAAGACCACCCGCTTCACCCGATTCAGCTCCAGGAGGACGTAGGGGCTGGTGAGGGCCTGGGTGACGATGGCCCCGGGCCTGGGGGAGATGAGGTTCAGGACCACCCGGGCGGTGTCCCCCAGGTAGGTGACCCCCAGCACCTCAATCCCGTACCCCCCTGTGGGCTTTAGGCCCCAGAAGAAGGCGGCCACGCTCCGGGTGCGGAAGTCCACGCTGGGAGCGGGGGGGCGGGGGAGGCGGTTTGCCACCACCAGGTTCCAGACCTCGGCCAGGCGGGTGGGGGTGTTGGCCAGGAAGGCCCGGGGCTCGCTCTCCTGGTAGGCGGCGTTGGCCCCTCGGTCCAGGATGCGGTAGGGCGGGGTGGGCGGGGTCACCAGCTCCACGTTAAGCCCATACTGGACCAGAAGGGCCCCTGACCGGTAGGCGTCCGGGGAAGGGTCCAGGGAGAGGGGCTTCAGGACGGGCTCGGAAAGCTCAAAGACCACCACCTGCCGCCCGCCCCTCCGGGCCAGGACCTCCCGCAGGAGGACCTGGGTCTCGGCGCCCGTGAAGGCGTAGAGGTCCGGGGTGGTGTAGTCCATGGGCTGGACCAGGGTGCGCTTCTCTCCCTCCTTGAGGCTTCCCGTGAGGCGGACCCAGCCCGCCCCGTCGTAGAGCCAGCTGGAGCGCAAGGGGACCTGGGTCCGGACCTCGAGGAGGCTCCCGGAGACCCCCCGCACGGCCTCCGCCTGGGGCCTAAGGGCGGGGCCCACCTCCCTTAGGAGGGGGTTCCCGTCCACCCAAAGGGCCCCGGGGACGGCCCAGAGGCTCTGGCCCGAGGCCTTTTCCAGCTTCAGGACCCGGCCTCCCAGGCGCACCTCCCGGGGCTCCCCGTAGAAATAGGTCCAGCGCTCGGTGGCCTCGGGGAAGAGGAGCTGGGCCTCGGCCACCCGGTAGCCCGTGCCCTCCAGGACCTCGCAGGCGGCGAGGAGGGGGAGAAGGAGAAGGAAGGCTTTCCTCATGGTTCCATGATACCCCCTGCCCCGGGACCCGCCCTTTAGCCTATCTTGAGCGGGGGTCTAGGGCGTCCCTTAGGGCATCGCCCAGGAGGTTGAAGGCCAGGACCAGGCCCACGATGGCCAGGCCGGGGAAGGTGGCCACGTGGGGGGCCACCGCCAGGTACTCCCGTCCCCGGGCCAGCATGAGCCCCCACTCCGGCTCCGGGGGCCTGGCCCCTAGGCCGAGAAAGCCCAGCCCCGCGGCGAAGAGGATGGCGATGGCCATCTGCAGGCTGGTCTGGATGAGGAGGGGGGTGAGGGCGTTGGGGAGGATGTGTCTGAGGAGGATGCGGGCGTGAGAGGCCCCCAGGGCCCGGGCCGCCTCCACGTAGTCCAGGCTCTTGAGGCTCAGGACCACCCCCCGCACCAGGCGGGCGTAGATGGGGACGGCGGCGATGCCCACGGCGATCATCCCGTTCAAAAGCCCCGGGCCCAGGATGGCCACCAGGACGATGGCCAGGAGGATGCCCGGGAAGGCCAGGAGGATGTCCACCAGCCTCTGAGCCAGGAGGTCCCACCTCCCCCCCAGGTAGGCGGGGAGGGCCCCCAGGGGGGTGCCCAGGAGGAGGCCGATGCCCACGGCCACCAGGCCGATGCTGAGGGAGATGGGAATCCCGTAAAGGATGCGGGAGAAGAGGTCCCGCCCCTGCTCGTCCGTGCCCAGGAGGTAGAGGCGCACGGGGCCTTCTACCCCGAAGAGGTGGAGATCCCCCTTCACCCCGAGCCAGGACCAGGCCTCCCCCCGGACGAAAAACCGCACGGGGTACTTCTCCTCCCAGCGCACCTGGACCCCCTCGAGGGGGTGGCGGAAGGCGGGGCTCACCCAAAGCCCCCACTCCCCTTCTGGTCCCCTCAGGGAGAGGCCCGCCAAGGGGGGGATGTAGGTGGAGCGCAGGTCCTGGCTGTAGGGGCTGTAGGGGGCCAGGAAGGGGGCAAAGAGGGCCCCGAGGAGATAGAGGAAAAGGAGGAGAAGGCCCGCTTGGGCCAGGCGGTTGCGGAGGAAGCGGCGCCAGGGTCTAGTCATAGCGCACCCGCGGATCGATGGCGGCGTAAAGGAGGTCCACCAGGAGGTTGATGAGGACAAAAGAGATGGCCACCAGCAGGACGGCTCCCTGGACCACCGGGTAGTCTCGGGCCAGGATGGAGCCCACGAGGAGCTGCCCCAGCCCCGGCCAGGCGAAGATGGTCTCGGTGATCACTGCTCCCGAGAGGAGGGTGCCGAACTCCAGGCCCACCACGGTGACCACGGGGATCAGGGCGTTTCTTAGGGCGTGCTTGAAGATGACCACCCGCTCGGCGAGCCCCTTGGCCCGGGCGGTGCGGATATAGTCCTGGGAGAGGACTTCCAGGAGGGTGCCCCGGGTCATGCGGGCGAGAAGGGCGGTGGCGTTGATCCCCAGGGTGATGGCGGGGAGGACCAGGTGGGCCAGGGTCCCTTTGCCCGCCACGGGAAACCAGCCCAGCCCCACGGAGAAGATGAGGATGGCGAGAAGGCCAAACCAGAAGACGGGCATGGAGACCCCGAGGAGGGCGAGCACCATCACCGAAAGGTCCAGGCCGCTCCCCGGGCGCAGGGCGGCCAGGACGCCCAGGGGAATCCCGGTGAGCACGGCCACCAAAATGGCGGCCGAGGCCAGCTCCAGGGTGTTGGGGAAGTAGGTCTTGAGCTCCTCCAGGACGGGCCTTCGGCTTCGGGCCGACTCCCCCAGGTCGCCCCGGAGGAGGGCTTCCAGGTAGATGAGGAACTGCTCGGGCAGGCTCCGGTCCAGGCCGTAGCGGGCCCGGATGGCCTCGAGGGTCTCCGGGGTGGCGAACTCCCCGGCCAGGAGGACGGCGGGGTCCCCCGGGGCCAGGCGCACCATGAGGAAGACCAGGACCACCACGCCGAGGAGGGTGGGCAGGGCGATGAGGATTCGCCGGAGGAGGTAGGCGGTCATGGGCAGGAAAGGGCCCCGCGGGGCGGTTTCCCGCTGCCCGCGGGGGGAAGGGCCTTAGCGGAAGCTGGCCCGATAGGCCAGGTAGCGCTCCGTGGGGTGGACGAGGAAGCCCTGGACCTCCTGCCTGATGGCCGTGACCTGCACCTCGGAGTGGAGGAAGATCCAAGGGGCATCCTGCCAGATGCGGGTCATGGCCTCCTTGTAGAGGCTTAGGCGGCCCTGGGGCAGGGTGGAGATGCGGGCCTGGGCCAGGAGCTTGTCCACCTCCGGGTTCTTGTAGAAGGCCCGGTTGAAGCCCGGGGCCCACTGGCTAGAGTGGAAGAGGGGGTAGAGGCCGTAGTCCGCATCCCCGGTCACCGTGCCCCAGCCCAGCATGGCCATCTGGATGCGGTTTTCCTTGAGGGGGCGCTGGGTTTCCTGGAGGTAGGCCCCCCACTCCATGGTCTGGATGCTGGCCTCCACGCCAACGCGGCGGAGCTGGCCTTGGATGGCCTCGCACACCTGGATGTCCTGGAAGTACCGGCCTGTGGGGCAGTGGAGCGTAACCCGCAAGGGGGTGCTCACCCCCGCCTGGCGCAGGAGTTCCTGGGCCCTTTGCGGGTTGTACTCGTACCGGCCCACGGGGGTGTAGCCGAAGATGCCGGGGGCGATGGGGGCGTCGGAGATCCGGCCGATGCCGCCCAGGATGAACTGGAGGATCTCCTCCCGGTTCACCGCGTAGTTCAGGGCCTGCCGCACCCGCACGTCGTTGAAGGGGGGGCGCTGGGTGTTGAAGTAGATGTAGATGGTCCTGAGGCTCGGGGTGCGCACCACCTGAACCGCCCGGTTGGCCTGGAGGCGGGCGATATCCTGGGGCGGGATGCGCACGGCCACGTGGGCCTGCCCCGTCTCTACCAGGGCCACCCGGGTGGTGCCCTCGGGCACGGGGATGAAGCGCACCTGGGGGATGGCGGGTTTGGGACCCCAGTAGTTCTCGTTGCGCACCAGGTCCACGAACTGCCCCTTCTGCCACGCCTGGAACCGGTAGGGCCCGGTGCCCACGGGGTTGTCCCGGTACTGGGCTCCGAGGCGCGCTATGGCCGTGGGGCTTTGCATGGCGGTGGAGCTGTGGGTCAGGTGGGCCAGAAGGGGGGCGAAGGGGTTCTTGAGGCGCAGGCGCACGGTGTGGCTGTCCACCACCTCCACCCGCTCCAGCTCGGAGAGGAGGAAGGCGAAGGGGCTCGCCAGCTCCCGGCTGACCAGGCGCTCCAGGTTGAACTTGACCGCCTCGGCATTGAAGGGGGTGCCGTCGTGGAAGGTGATGCCTCGGCGGAGCCTTATGGTGAGGGTCCGGCCCCCATCGGCGAAGCTGTACCCCTCGGCCAGATGGGGGACGATCTTGCCCTCCGGGGTCAGCTCAAAGAGGGTCTCGCTGATGTGGGTGACCACGGTGGCCGAGGGGGAGTCCGTGGCCAGGGGGGCATCCAGGGTGGTGGGGTCGGTACCCTGGGCCACCACCAGCCGTTGGGCCAGGGCCCAGGGCAGGATCAGAAGGCCTAAGATCGCCAAAAGCCTCAGCATGTTTTCCTCCTCCTTTCTTTTCGCCTGCCACTATACCGGGCTTCCCCCGATTGGGCAAGACCCTAGTCCTCCCCCAGATAGGCCTTCTGCACCTCGGGGTTTTCCAAAAGCTCCCGGGCGGGGCCCGTTAGGGTGATCTCCCCGGTGGCCAGCACGTAACCCCGATGGGCGATCTGCAGGGCCAGGCGGGCGTTCTGCTCCACCAGGAGGATGGTCTTCCCCTCCCGGTTGAGCTTCTTTATGGTCTCAAAGATGAAGTCCACCAGGACCGGGGCCAGGCCCATGGAGGGCTCGTCCATGAGGAGGATGCGGGGGTTTTGCATCAGGGCCCGGCCGATGGCCAGCATTTGCTGCTCGCCTCCGGAAAGCGTGCCCCCCTTCTGGTTCCGCCGCTCGTAGAGGCGGGGGAAGAGGGAGAAGACCTGCTCCTTCCTTTCCTGAACCACCCTGCGGTCCTTTTCCAGATAGGCCCCGATCTCTAGGTTCTCCTCCACGGTGAGGCGGGGGAAGATCTTCCGCCCCTCGGGCACGTGCCCCACCCCCAGGGCCACGATCTGGTGGGCGGGGAGGCGGTGGATGGGCTTGCCCTGGTAGAGGACCTCTCCCCGTTTTGGCTTTACCAGGCCGGATATGGTCCTTAGGGTGGTGCTCTTGCCGGCCCCGTTGGAGCCGATCAGGGTCACGATCTCCCCCTCCTCCACCCGGAGGGAGATGCCCTTTAGGGCGTGGATGTGGCCGTAGTAGGTGTGGACCTCCTTGAGCTCCAGGAGGCTCATGCGGCACCTCCTGCGGCCCCCTTGCCCAGGTAGGCCTCAATGACCCGGGGGTTTTTGCGCACCTCCTCCGGGGTCCCCTCGGCGATCTTGGCCCCATAGTCCAAGACGGCGATGCGGTCGGAGATGCGCATCACGAGGCGCATGTCGTGCTCAATGAGGACGATGGTGATGCCGAGCTCCTCCCTTAGCCGCCCGATGAAGGCCTGGAGCTCCTCGGTCTCCCTGGGGTTCATGCCCGCCGCCGGCTCGTCCAGGAGGAGGAGCCTGGGCTTTAGGGCCAGGGCCCGGGCGATCTCCAGCCTCCTTTGCTCCCCGTAGGGGAGGTTTCTGGCCAGCTCGTCCTTCCGGTGGAGGAGGCCCACGTAGTCCAAAAGCCTTTCCGCCTCCTCCTTGGCCCGCCTCTCCTCCCGCCGGGCCAGGGGCGTGCGGAGGAGGGCGTGGAAGTAGGGCACGCGGATGTGGATGTGCATGCCCACCAGGATGTTCTCCAGGACGGTCATGGCCCCGAAGAGGCGGATGTTCTGGAAGGTGCGCCCCACCCCCTCCTTGGCGATGCGGTCGGGGGAGAAGCCGGTCACGTCCTTGCCGAAGAGGCGGATGCGGCCCCCGTCGGGGGCGTAGATGCCGGTGAGGAGGTTGAAGAAGGTGGTCTTGCCGGCGCCGTTGGGCCCGATGACGGAGAAGATCTCCCCCTGGTTCACCTCGAGGCTCACCTCGTTCACCGCCACCAGGCCGCCGAATCGCTTGGTGACCTGCTGGACCTCGAGGGCCTTCATGCTTCCTCCTCCATCTCCGCCCGGTGGCGCCTTTCCGGGATGAGGCCCGTGGGCCGGTAGATCATCATGAGCACCAGGATAATCCCCAGGACCAGCCTCTCGTACTTGGCGGGGTCCACCTGGCTCGGGATCTGGGGCAGGCTGGTGCGCACGAACTCGCTGAAGGTCTTGAGGACGTCCAGGTTAAGGATGGAGAGGGCCGCCGCCCCCAGGATGGCCCCGGGGATGGAGCCCATCCCTCCCAGGATCACCATGGCCAGGATGGTGATGGAGGCGAGGAGGGTGAAGGACTCGGGGGAGACAAAGGTGCGCTGGGCGGCGTAGATGACCCCCATGGCCCCGGAGAAGGCGGCCCCGGTCATGAAGGCGATGAGCTTGGTGGGCAGGAGGGGGATGCCCATGGAGCGGGCGGCCACCTCGTCCTCCCGAATGGCCGTCCAGGCCCGGCCGAAGCGGGAGTTGGCCAGGTTGAGGTTGACGAGGACCACGAGCCCGATCATGAGAAGGACCAGAAGGTAGAAGAAGAGTTGGTAGTCCGTGGTCCGGTCCAGGGGGATGCCCAGGGCGCTGGTGAGGTCGCGGAACCAGTCTATGGGAGGGCGCCCTACCGGGGTGATCCCCTGGGGGCCGTTGGTGATGTTGATGGGGTGGTCCAGGTTGTTGGCCAGGATCCGCACCACCTCCCCCAGGCCCAGGGTGACGATGGCCAGGTAGTCCCCCCGAAGGCGCACGGCGGGCAGGCCGATGAGGAGGCCGGTGATGGCGGTGGTGACGATGGCGATCCCCATAAAAAGGTACATGTACTCCCCGGGGAGGGGGAAGTTCCCCTGCATAAAGTTCTGGGCCTGGGGGCTACCGAAGATGGCCCAGGTGTAGGCGCCCACGGCGAAGAAGGCGGCGTAGCCCAGGTCCAGAAGCCCCGCCATGCCCACCACCACGTTGAGGCCCAGGGCCATGGCGGCGTAGATGCCGATCTGGATCCCCAGTTCAAAGATGAACGTGTTGGCGAAGCCCGCCAGGGGCACGGAGACCAGGAGGATGGCGAGGCCCAGAAGCGCCCGGATCCAGTTGGGGATGCGGGGCAGGGTGGTGAGGGCCACCAGGATGCCCACCAGGCCGATGAGGCCCAGGGTGTTGCCGGAGCGCCAAAGCCCCAGGGTGAAGGCCAGGGTGAGGAGGGCGAGGCTCAGGGTGCGCGCCTGGGGGGAGAGGCGCAGGAAGGCGGCCGCTCCCAAGGCCACGAGGCCGAAGAGGTTGCTGAGGGCCCCTGGGGCCCAGAAGGCCAGCCCCAGGTAGGCCAGGCTGAGGAGGAGGGCAAGGCCGGTCATACTTTCTCCCTCACCACCTGCCCCAGGAGGCCCTGGGGCCGCACCAGCAGAATGAAGACGAGGAGGAGGAAAGCCACCACGTCCTTGTACTCGGTGCCGAAGTTGCCGTTGGTCAGGATGGGCAGGTAGGTGCCGAAGAAGTTCTCCAGCTGCCCCAGGACCAGGCCGCCCAGCATGGCCCCGGGGATGTTGCCGATGCCCCCAAGGACGGCGGCGGTGAAGGCTTTGACTCCGGGTAGGAAGCCTACGTAGGGGGTGATGACGGTGTACTGCAAAGCGAAGAGGACCCCGGCCACCCCGCCCAGGGAGCCCCCGATGAGGAAGGTGCGGGAGATGATCCGGTCGGGGTCAATGCCCATGAGGCTGGCGGTGTGGAGGTCCTGGGCCACGGCCCGGATGGCCACCCCCAGCTTGGTGCGGTTCACCAGGTAGGTGAGGCCCAGGAGCATGAGGATGGACACCCCGATGAGGATGAGGGACTTGGCCTGGACGAAAATCGCCCCGCCGAAGAGGTCAAAGAAGCCCTCCAGGTCCTCCATCGTGCGCATGCGCAGGAAGAACTCGTTGTGCCAGAGGCCCTCTATGAGGCGCACCAGGTCCTGGAGGATGAAGGAGACCCCAATGGCGGTGACCAGGGGGACGAGGCGGTTGGTGGTGCCCCGCTTCCTCAAGGGGCGGTAGGCGAAGCGCTCCACAAGGATGGCGGTCATCCCCGAGATGGCTCCTGCCAGGAGCAGGGCCACCAGGAGGAGGAGGAAGCCGTTTCCAATATGGGGACCCAGGTAGCGGAAGACCTCCACCCCCACCACCGCCCCGATCATGAAGACCTCGGCGTGGGCGAAGTTGATGAGCTCCAAAACCCCGTAGACCATGGTGTACCCCAGGGCCACCATGGCGTAAACGAAGCCCAGGACGAAGCCGTCAAAGATCACCTGGGGCAAGAGAACCAGGATTTGCTCTAGCAAGGTCCCTCCTTTCTCCGGGCCAAGGGGGTGGCCCTAAGGCCACCCCCTAAAGTTTAGCCCTTGGGGTTTACTGGGAGCCGGGGGGCGCCAACTCAATGATGCGGATCAGCTTGTTGTCGGCCCAGTTGCCGGTGGCGGCCACCTGCATGACGAAGTAGCGGGCCCTCTTGTTGTCGCCCTTGTCGTCAAACTCAATGGTGCCGGTGAGCCCCTCCATCTTGACCTTGCGAACCTCCTGGCTCACCTGCTCCCGGGTGGGCTTCCTGCCGCCAGAGGCCTTGATGGCGTTCTCCAGGGCCATGAGGATGACGTTGGCGGCGTCGTAGGCGTAGATGCCGAAGCCCTCAATCTCCTTGCCGTACTTCTGCTTGAACTTCTGGGCCACGGCCTTGGCCTTGGGGAAGGCGGAGACGGGGCCGGCCACCGTGGTGTAGAAGGTGCCGGCGGCATTCTCCTTGCCCGCCAGGCGCACGAACTCGCTGGCGTCCAGGCCGTCGCCGCCCATGAGGCGGGTCTTGACGCCCCGCTCCCTAAGCTGCTTCACGAAGGGACCGATCTGGCTGTAAATCCCGCCGAAGTAGATGAGCTCGGGGACGGGCCGGGCCCCGCGGATCTGGTTGATGATGGGCACGAAGTTGGCCTGCTCCTCGGTGCCCACGAAGGCCACCGTCCTTCCGCCCAGGGCCTCGAGGCGCTTCCTGAACTCCTCCGCCAGGCCCTGGCCGTAGGTGGTCTTGTCGTGGATGATGAAGACGTTCCTCACCTTCAGGTTGTTGACGGCGTACTCGGCGCCCACGGGCCCCTGCACGTCGTCGCGGCCGCAGATGCGGTTCACGTTGGGAAGCCTGCGGTCCGTGACCCGGGGAGCGGTGTTGGCGGGGGAGACCATGACCAGGCCCACCCGGGCGTAGACCTCGCTGGCGGGGATGGCCACGCCGGAGTTCAGGTGGCCCACCACGCCCAGGATGTCGGGGTCGTTGATGATGCGGTTGGCGTTGGCCACGCCCACGTCGGGGTTGGCCTGGTCGTCGTAGGGGACCAGCTGGAGGTCAAAGCCCAACGCCCGGAAGCGGGCCTTGGCGTCTTCTATGGCCAGCTCCGCCCCCAGCTTGATCTGCTCCCCCAGGGCCGCCTGGGGGCCCGACAGAGGAGACTGGCTAGCGATCTTGATGACGTTGGCCTGGCCCAGGGCCATGCCCAGGGCGGCTACACCTGCTACCAGAAACCCGACTTTCCTCATAGGCACCTCCTCGGCACGCGTTCGCGTTGCGGTCCCATTCTATAGGGGGGGTGTGGGGCCTTGTCAACGCCCTCCTGGAAGTTTATGCCTGACCCACCGGTCAAAGCCCCTCAGTACGTGGCCAAGTACTGGTCCAGCTCCCACTGGTGGACCGTGACCCGGTAGTCGTCCCATTCCATCTGCTTGGCCTGGAGGAAGTGGGTGTAGACGTGCTCGCCCAGGGCTTCCCGGATCACGGGGTCCTTCTTGAGGGCCTCGAGAGCCTCCCTCAGGGTGCCCGGGAGCTCCCGGATCTTGTGCTTGCGCTTCTCCCGCACGCTCATCTGGTAGATGTTGCGCTGGATGGGGGGCGGGGGGAGGAGCTTGCGCTCAATGCCGTCTATGGCGGCGGCGGCCATGACCGCCAGGGCCAGGTAGGGGTTGCAGGAGGGGTCGGGCATCCGGAGCTCGGCCCGGGTGCCCACACCCCTCCGGGCGGGGATGCGGATCATGGCGGAGCGGTTGGAGGCGGACCAGGCGATGTTGGTGGGGGCCTCGTACCCCGGGGTGAGGCGCTTGTAGGAGTTCACCAGGGGGTTGGTGATGGCCACCATGCCCTCGGCGTGCTCCAGAAGCCCGGCGATGAAGTGAAGGGCGGTCTGGGAGAGCTGGTACTCGGCCTCGGGGTCAAAGAAGGCGTTCTGCCCGTCCTTGAAGAGGGAGAGGTGGGTGTGCATGCCGCTGCCGTTGATGCCCCGGATGGGCTTGGGCAGGAAGGTGGCGTGGAGGCCGTGGTTGAGGGCGACGCGCTTCACCACCCACTTGAAGGTGGCGATGTTGTCGGCGGTGGTGAGGGCGTCGGCGTACTTGAAGTCAATCTCGTGCTGGCCCGGGGCCACCTCGTGGTGGCTGGCCTCAATCTCAAAGCCCATGGCCACCAGGGCGTTGACCATGTCCCGCCGGGCCTCCTCGCCCTTGTCTATGGGAGCCAGGTCAAAGTAGCCCGCCTTGTCGTGGGTCTCCACCGTGGGGAGGCCCTCGGGGGTCCTGAGGAAGAGGAAGAACTCGGGTTCGGGGCCGGCGTACATGTTGTCAAACCCGAGCTTCTGCAGCCGCTCAATCTGGCGCTTCAGCACATACCGGGGGTCTCCCTCAAAGGGGCGGCCGTCGGGGTAGGTGACGTCGCAGATGAGCCGGGCCACCCGGCCCCGGGCGGGGTCCTCCACGCCGTCCGGGAGGATGACGAAGGTGTTGTAGTCGGGCTTGAGGAGCATGTCCGACTCCTCAATGCGGGTGAAGCCCTCAATGGAGGAGCCGTCAAACATGATCTCCCCGTCCAGGGCCTTCTCAAACTGGGACTCGGGTACCTCCACGTTCTTGACCACGCCCAGGATGTCCGTGATCTGAAGCCGCAAAAACTTGACCTTTTCCCCCTTCAGGGCTTTTAAAATCTCGGCCTTGGTGTATCCCATGCTCACCGCCTCCTTTATTTGGGTCCGGAGTTTCGCCGTTTTCCCCCCGGACTTGTGGCGGAGTGTACCGGAAAAAGTGGTCATGTGTCAAGAGTCTAGAGGTCAAACGGCAAATTTAGGTGGTACGTTTGGCCTATGCGGGGGTCTGACACTGGTCTGACCGGGGGCGTTTTAAACTGGGGGCCGGAGGGCAGTATGGTGAAGCGGCGGACGGTTTTAAAAGCGGGTCTAGCCCTTGGCGGTCTCGGGTTCGTGCGGGCCCAGGGAGGGTTCACCCTCACCCTGGTCCACACCAACGACACCCACGCCCACCTGGAGCCCATGGAGCTCACCCTTTCCGGCAAGAAGGTGAGGGTGGGGGGCGTGGCCCAGCGGGTGGCCTTTTTTGACCGCCTCCGGGCCGGGCGTAGGAACCTCCTCTTCCTGGACGCGGGGGACGTCTTCCAGGGGACCCTTTACTTCAACCAGTACCGGGGCCTGGCGGACCGCTACTTCATGCACCGCATGCTCTACCGGGTCATGGCCCTGGGCAACCACGAGTTTGACCTGGGGCCGGGGCCCCTGGCGGACTTCCTCAAGGGGGCCAGGTTCAAGGTGGTCTCGGCCAACGTGGACGTGAGCGCCGAGCCCAGGCTCAAGGGCCTCTTCGCCCCCTACGCCATAGTGCAGGTGGGCGGGGAGAGGGTCGGGGTCATCGGCCTCACCACCCCGGACACCAAGGAGATCGCCAACCCCGGGCCCACCGTGGCCTTCCTGGACCCCTACGAGAGCGCCCAGAAGGCCGTCTACGAGCTTTTGGCCAAGGGGGTTAACAAGATCGTCGTCCTCTCCCACCTGGGCTACGGGGAGGACCTGAAGCTGGCCCGGAGGCTGGTGGGGGCCCAGGTGATCGTGGGGGGCCACTCCCACACCCTTCTGGGGAGCTTCCCCCACAAGGAGCTTGCCCCCGCCGGTCCCTACCCCACCGTGGTCAAGAACCCGGAGGGCAAGGACGTGCTGGTGGTCCAGGCCTGGGAGTGGGGGAAGGTGGTGGGCCTTCTGGAGGTCACCTTCGCCCCCACGGGGGAGCTTCTGGCCTACAAGGGCGAGGCCCTCCTCATGACCCCCGAGGTCGCCCCCGAGGACTTCTTCGCCAAGGAGGCCCTCCTGGCCTACGCCCAGCCGGTCATGGCCCTCATGGGGCAGGTCATCGCCGAGGCCAAGGTGGACCTGGTGGGGGAGAGGGCCATCGTGCGCAAGCGGGAGAGCAACCTGGGCAACCTCATCGCCGACGGGATGGTGTGGAAGACCAAGGGCGCCGGGGTCCAGATCGCCCTGCAAAACGGCGGGGGCATCCGGGCCTCCATCCCCAAGGGCCCCATCACCGTGGGCAAGGTCTACGAGGTCCTGCCCTTCGGCAACACCCTGGTGGTCATGGACTTGAAGGGGAAGGAGATCCTGGCCGCCTTGGAGAACGGGGTCTCCCAGTGGGAGCAGGGGGCTGGGCGCTTCCTGCAGGTCTCCGGCCTCCGCTACGCCTTTGACCTCGCCCGTCCCGCCGGGAGCCGGGTGGTGCGGGTGGAGGTGAAGACGGAGAAGGGCTTCGCGCCTCTGGACCTCGAGGCCACCTACCGGGTGGTGGTGAACAACTTCATCGCCAACGGCGGCGACGGCTTCACCGTGCTGAAGGAGGCCCAGGGCTACCGGGTGGACACCGGCTTCTCCGACGCCGAGAGCTTCATGGACTACCTGAAGGAGCTCAAGGTGGTGGAGGCCCAGGTGGAGGGCCGCATTGAGGTCCTGAACGAGCCCAAGGGGGAAAAGCCCGCTTACCTTGGCTACCGGATGCCGAGCCTGGTGGGGGTCTGATATCACCCCATGCTGGTCCAAGCCAGCATGGGGGGCCCCGGCAAAAGGTTCCTGGGGAAGTTTCTACTTAAAGAATGGGCCCCGGGGCCCTATTCCGCTGCCACCAGGACCAGGACCGGGTCCCCCACCCGCACCCTTCCACTCTCCAGGACCCGGGCGTAGAGGCCCCGGCCCCCGTAGAGGAGCTTGGGGAGCCTCAGGTCAAACTGGGAGAGGCTGTTGCAGACGGTGCAGACCTGGGTGAGCTCCAAAAGGGCTTCCCCCACCCGGAGCCTGGCCCCGGGGGGAAGCCCGTGGGGGTCCAGGTCCAGGAGGAGGTTTTCCCCAAGGGCCCCGAAGGGGAGGTGGATGCCCGCCCTCTTCGCCTTCTCGTAGGCGGCGATCCCCGCCACCAGGAGGGCCCGGTTCGGGTCCTTGCCGGCGTGCCGGTCCCCCAGGGCCCCAAAGCCCGCCAAAAGGTCCAAGGCCTCTACCTGGGGCTTGGGAAGCCCGAAGCCCGTGCCCAGGTGGAGGGAGAGGACCCGGCCCGTCATGGGAGCTTCAGGGCCTGGCGGGCCTCGAGGACCTTCTCCGGGGTGAGCTCCTTGGCCCTTAGGGCCCTCACCTCCTCCGGGGTGTAGGGCTTGAAGTCCTGGGGGGCGCCCCAGGAGGCTAGGTGGTTCAGCACCAGGGCGATCTCCTCGTCGCTAAGCCAGCCGAAGCCCGGCATCAGGCCCTCGTAGGTCTGCCCAAAGACGGTGATCTTCCCTCCACTCCGAAGAGGACGGCGAGGGCCAGGTACTCCCGGCCTCCTTTGGCCTTAAGCAGGGTTTCCACGTGCCCCTTAAGCGGGGGAAAGTTGGGCGGGTTCCCTTCCCCTTGAGGGCCGTGGCACCCCGAGCAGGTGGCGTAGACCTGGGCGCCGGTCTTGGGGGCCTGGGCGGTGGGGGCCGGGGGCGCCTCTGGGGGCGGGGTGAGGCCCAGGTAGGTGGCCAGGTAGTCCAGGATGGCCGCCCGCTCCTCCTGGGTGAGCTTGAGGCCCCTGAGCTCCATTTCCTCTATGACCCCATCCCAGCGGTCCCGGGAGAGCCTTTCCCGGGCCACAAAGCCGATCTCGTGGCAGGACTGGCACTTGGCCAGGACCAGGTCCTTGCCTGGCCCTTCGGGTAAGGTGTACTGCCCCAGGGCCAGATAGCCCAGCACGCCCAGAAGGGCGGTTGCCGAGAGGTAGAAGGCTTTTCTCATGGTTTCAGCTTACCTGGAAGGGGTATTGGGGGTGTGGCCTGAAATACCCTCCCCAGGACGGGGCCTGGGGAGGGGAGAGGAGCTTTAGGCCACGGTGAACTTCACCCCCATCACCCCGTTCCACTCGTAGCCCCGCTCGTTCCAGGCCAGGTTGCCGTCCAGGGGCTGGCTCCGCCCGGCGGCGTCCCAGGCCCGGGCCATGACCTCGTGGCTACCGGGGCGGAGGTAGAGGGTGGCCCGCCAGCGGACCCAGCTGAAGGTCTTCCCCTGGGTGGCCAGCTCCGCCTTCTGCCAGGTGCGCCCCCCGTTGGTGGAGACCTCCACGCTCACGATGGGGACGATACCGTCGTTGAAGGCCACGCCCTCCACCCGCACGTAGGGGCCTTCCACCGTCTGGCCCTCGAGGGGGGCGAAGATGAAGCTGTTGACGTTGACCAGCCAGTTGGGGCGGGAGTTGGTGAAGCTGTAGGGGTAGCGGCTTCCCGGCTCCTGGGGCAGGAAGGGGAGGTGGGTGTTGGGGATGGCGGGGACCCGGTAGCGGGGCATCTGCTCCGCGGTGGCGTTCTCCGCCTCGGCGAACTCAATCTTCTCCACCCACTTCACGTTGTTGACCCCGAAGTAGCCGGGGAAGACCAGACGCACGGGCCCCCCGTGGACGGCGGGCAGGGGCTCCCCGTTCATGGAGAGGGCCAGGAGGGCGTTCTCCAGGGCGTGGATGGGCACGCTCCTGACGAACTCCGGAGCCCCACCCTGCCGGCTGGCGTGGGCTGTGATGTAGAGGGCCTTCTCCGAAAGCTTCACCCCCTCCCTCTCCAAGAGGGTCTTGAGCTTTACCCCCCGGAAGGTGACGTTGCCCACCCCGCCCCGCTTCCAGGGGTTGCCGGAGGGACGGGGGTTGTAGAGGGTGCGCCCGTTCCCCGAGCACTGGAGGACCATGGTGACCTCGCTCTGGGGCAGGGCCAGGAGCTCCTTGGCCTCAAAGGTGAAGGGCTTGTCCACGAGGCCCGTCACCTCCACCTTCCATCCGTCCAGGCTGGCCCCTTCCACCGTGTTGTAGCCGGGGAGGTCCACGTTGTTGCGGATGTAGAGGATCTCCTTGGGGGTCCTCTCCGGCTGGCTTACCAGGAGATCGTAGGGGGTTTCCAACACCACCGGGCGCTGGGAGAGGACGATGAGCTTGGGGTTCTTGCCCTTCACCAGCTGGTCGGCCGTGAGGGTCTGCTGAGCGAAGGCCCGGGACCCGGCGGCCAGGAGGGCCGCCCCCATACCCATGAGCTTCAAGGTGGTGCGCCTATCCAGCTTCTCCATAGCTACCTCCTCGGTGGGGACATTTGTCCCTTTGTCCGATTGGCCTAACTATAAATCCATACCCCTTGCGTGTAAAGGGTGGGGTATCGGGGGAAACATTCTCCCCTTGGGGGGGGCTCTGTGCCAAAGGCAGAAGGGGTATCCCTTCCTCGAGGCGCGTTAAGATGGAAGGCATGCTGAAGGGCGAGGGCCCGGGGCCCCTTCCTCCCCTCCTCCAGCAGTACGTGGAGCTTCGCGACCAGTACCCCGACTACCTCCTCCTCTTCCAGGTGGGGGACTTCTACGAGTGCTTCGGGGAGGACGCCGAGAGGCTGGCCCGCGCCCTGGGTCTCGTCCTCACCCACAAGACCAGCAAGGACTTCACCACCCCCATGGCGGGGATCCCCTTAAGGGCCTTTGAGGCCTACGCCGAGAGGCTTCTCAAGATGGGCTTCCGCCTGGCGGTGGCCGACCAGGTGGAGCCCGCCGAGGAGGCGGAAGGGCTGGTCAGGCGGGAGGTGACCCAGCTCCTCACCCCGGGAACCCTCCTCCAGGAAAGCCTCCTCCCTCGGGAGGCCAACTACCTGGCGGCCATCGCCACCGGGGATGGTTGGGGCCTGGCCTTTCTGGACGTGTCCACGGGGGAGTTCAAGGGGACGGTGCTCAAGAGCAAAAGCGCCCTTTACGACGAGCTCTTCCGCCACCGGCCCGCCGAGGTCCTCCTGGCCCCGGAGCTCCTGGAGAACGGGGCCTTTCTGGATGAGTTCAGGAAGCGCTTTCCCGTCATGCTCTCCGAGGCCCCCTTTGAGCCGGAAGGGGAAGGCCCCTTGGCCCTAAGGCGGGCCCGGGGGGCCCTTCTGGCCTACGCCCAAAGGACCCAAGGAGGGGCCTTGAGCCTCCAGCCTTTCCGCTTCTACGACCCCGGGGCCTTCATGCGCCTGCCCGAGGCCACCTTGAGGGCCCTAGAGGTCTTTGAGCCCCTGCGGGGCCAGGACACGCTTTTCTCCGTGCTGGACGAGACCAGGACCGCCCCTGGCAGGAGGCTCCTCCAGAGCTGGCTCCGCCACCCCCTTCTGGACCGGGGCCCTTTGGAGGCGCGGCTTGACCGGGTGGAGGGCTTCGTGCGGGAGGGGGCCTTGCGGGAGGGGGTGAGGCGGCTCCTTTACCGCCTCGCCGACCTGGAGCGCTTGGCCACCAGGCTGGAGCTAGGGCGGGCGAGCCCCAAGGACCTGGGTGCCCTCAGGCGGAGCCTCCAGATCCTCCCCGAGCTCCGGGCCCTTCTGGGCGAGGAGGTAGGGCTTCCCGACCTTTCCCCCCTCAAGGAGGAGCTGGAGGCCGCTTTGGTGGAGGACCCGCCCCTCAAGGTCTCCGAGGGGGGGCTCATCCGGGAAGGGTACGACCCGGACCTGGACGCCCTAAGGGCGGCCCACCGGGAGGGGGTGGCCTACTTCCTGGAGCTTGAGGAGCGGGAAAGAGAGAGGACGGGCATCCCCACCCTCAAGGTGGGCTACAACGCCGTCTTCGGCTACTACCTGGAGGTGACCCGGCCCTACTACGAGAGGGTGCCCAAGGAGTACCGCCCCGTCCAGACCCTCAAGGACCGGCAGCGCTACACCCTGCCGGAGATGAAGGAGAAGGAGCGGGAGGTCTACCGCCTCGAGGCCCTGATCCGCCGCCGGGAGGAGGAGGTCTTTCTGGAGGTGCGGGAAAGGGCCAAGCGGCAGGCCGAGGCCCTCAGGGAGGCGGCCAGGATTCTGGCCGAGCTGGACGTCTACGCCGCCTTGGCCGAGGTGGCCGTGCGCTACGGCTACGTGAGGCCCCGCTTCGGCGACCGCCTCCAGATCCGCGCCGGGCGCCACCCCGTGGTGGAAAGGCGGACGGAGTTCGTCCCCAACGACCTGGAGATGGCCCACGAGCTGGTCCTGATCACCGGGCCCAACATGGCGGGCAAGTCCACCTTTCTGCGCCAGACGGCCCTCATCGCCCTCCTGGCCCAGGTGGGGAGCTTCGTGCCCGCCGAGGAGGCCCATCTTCCCCTCTTTGACGGCATCTACACCCGCATCGGGGCCTCCGACGACCTGGCGGGGGGGAAGAGCACCTTCATGGTGGAGATGGAGGAGGTGGCCCTGATCCTCAAGGAGGCCACCGAGAACAGCCTGGTCCTCCTGGACGAGGTGGGCCGGGGCACCAGCAGCCTGGACGGGGTGGCCATCGCCACGGCGGTGGCCGAGGCCCTCCACGAAAGGCGGGCCTACACCCTCTTCGCCACCCACTACTTTGAGCTGACCGCCCTGGGCCTTCCCCGCCTGAAAAACCTCCACGTGGCCGCCAGGGAGGAGGCGGGGGGGCTCGTCTTCTACCACCAGGTCCTCCCCGGCCCCGCCTCCAAGAGCTACGGCGTGGAGGTGGCGGCCATGGCGGGCCTGCCCAAGGAGGTGGTGGCCCGGGCCAGGGCCCTCCTCCAGGCCATGGCCGCCAGGCGGGAAGGGGCTTTGGACGCGGTTTTGGAGCGGCTTCTCGCCCTGGACCCCGACCGCCTGACCCCCCTCGAGGCCCTCCGCCTCCTCCAGGAGCTGAAGGCCTTGGCCCTGGGGGCCCCCTTGGATACCATGAAGGGGTGATCCGCCCCCTTCCCCCCGAGCTAAGGGGGCTTCTCGCCCGGGGAGAGGTCCTCCTCTCCGTCAAGGACGCCGTCCGGGAGCTTCTGGAAAACGCCCTGGACGCCGGGGCCAGGAGGGTGCGGGTGGAGCTTTGGGGCGGGGGGCTTGAAAGGATCGTGGTGGAGGACGACGGGGAGGGGATTCCCCTGGAGGAGCTTCCCCTGGCCGTGGAGCCCTTCGCCACCAGTAAGCTCCAGGACCTGGAGAGGATCGCCACCCTGGGCTTCCGCGGCCAGGCGCTTTACGCCCTGAGGCAGGCGGCCACGCTTAAGATCCGCTCCCGGCCCCGGGGCCAGGTGGGCGGGGGGCTTCTTCTGGCCCGGGGGGAGCGGGTGGAGCTGAGGCCCGCCCCCGCCCCCCCGGGGACCCGGGTGGAGGTCCTGGGCCTCTTCGCCGGGGAGGGGCGGGATCCCAAGGCCGAGGCCAGGGGGGTCCTGGACCTCCTCAAGCGCTACCTCCTCCACCATCCCCATCTCTCCCTGGTCCTTTTCCTGGAGGGGGAGGCCCGGCTCCTCTTCCCCGGGGCCGGGCTCAAGGAGGCGGCCCGCCAGGCCTTCGGCGGCCTCCTGGCCGAGAGGCTTTTCCCCTTGGAAAAGGGCGGAGCCTTCGCCCTCGAGGGCCTCCTTTCCGGCCCCCAGGTGTCCCGCACCCGGCCCGACCTCCTTTTCCTCGCGGTGAACGGCAGGCCCGTGGCCCTGCCCGAGGGGGTCCTGAGGGCGGTGCGCCGGGCCTACCGGGAGCTTCTGCCCGAGGGGCACTACCCCGTGGGCGTCCTGAACCTGAGCCTCCCCCCCGGCGCCTACCGCCTGCGCCTGGATGCCAGGAAGGAGGAGGTGGCCTTGAGCAAGGAGGCCGAGGCCTTCCTGGAAGAGGCCCTGGAGGAGGCCTTCCGGGGCCAGAACCTGGCCCGGGCCCTGCCCGAGCCCCGGCCCCTCCCGGCCCTGAGGCCCCCCACCCCTTCCGGCCTGCCCCCCCTGCGCTACCTGGGCCAGTTCCGGGAGAGCTACCTCCTGGCCGAGGCGGAGGACGCCCTCTACATCGTGGACCAGCACGCCGCCCACGAGCGCATCCTCTTTGAGGAACTTCTGGCCCGCCTGAGGGAGGAGGGCTTAAAGCCCCTCCCTTACCCCGTTTTGGTGGAGCTGGATGAAGAGCCTCCCGAGGCCTCCCCCCTCTTCGCCTTTGAGCCCTTTGGGCCGGGCCGGGTCCGCCTCCTCTCGGCCCCGCCCTTCCTCCACCCCTACCCCCTCCTCCTGCCGGAGATCTTCCGGGAGTCCCTTAAGGGGGAGGGGAGGAGCCTTAGGGGGCTTCTCGCCCGCCTGGCCTGCCTGCCCGCCCTCAAGGCGGGGCACCCCCTGGCCCGGGCGGAGGGGCAGGCCCTCCTGGACGCCCTCCTCGCTTGCGAGACCCCCTGGGTCTGCCCCCACGGCCGCCCCGTCCTCCTCCACCTGAAGGAGGAGGACCTCATCCGCCGCTTTGGCCGCCGCTCGGGGGCTCGGGCAAAAGAAGAACCCCATCCTCATCCGCCACGAGAAACCACGAGGGAAGGATCCTAGCCCCGGCGAAGGCCACGGGCACGTCCACCAGGCCCCGGCCCTCCTTGGCGCTCTTCCTGGGGACGGCCGCCAGGGCCTTGACCCCCAGGGGGAGGCCTTTTAGCTCCTCGGCGTCCCGCACCGCCCCGTGGACCACCACCCCGCTCCAGTCCCGCTCCAGGGCCAGCCGGGCCAGGTTGCCCCCCAGAAGGGCGGAGCGCAAAGAGCCGCCCCCGTCCACCACCAGGACCTGGCCCCGCCCATCCTCCTCCAGGACCTTCCGCACCAGGGCGTTGTCCTCAAAGACCCTTAGGGTGCGCACCCGCCCAAAGAAGCGCCTCTTGCCGCCGAAGTCCCGGAAGATGGGCCTGAGGAGAAGGGCCTTGGGGTAGAGGTCCATGAGGTCTGCGGTGGAAAGCTCCATGGCGGTATAGTACCCAAAGATGGAAGAGGCCCGCCTTCTCATCACCTGCCCGGACCGGCCCGGGATCGTGGCCGCCGTGACGGGCTTCCTCTACGCCCACGGGGCCAACATCACCGATTTACAGCAACACTCCACGGATCCCGAAGGGGGCACCTTCTTCATGCGGGTGGCCTTCACCGCCTCCCACCTGGACCTGGCCCGCCCCGCCCTGGAGAGGGCCTTTCAGGAGGTGGTGGCCGAGCGCTTCGGCATGGCCTGGCGGCTGGCCTTCGCCTCGGAGAGGAAGCGAACCGCCATTTTGGTCTCCAAGCCCGCCCACGCCCTCTTGGAGCTCCTATGGCGCTACCGGGTGGGGGAGCTTCCCATGGACCTCCGCCTGGTGGTCTCCAACCACCCCGACCACCAGGAGGAGGTGGAGCGCTTTGGCATCCCCTACCATCACGTGCCCGTGGAAAGGGAGCGGAAAGAGGAGGCTGAGGGGAGGATTCTGGCCCTATTGGAGGAGGCGGGGGTGGAGCTTTTGGTCCTGGCCCGCTACATGCAGATCCTCTCGCCCTCCTTCGTGGCCCGCTTTCCCATGCGCATCATCAACATCCACCACTCCTTCCTCCCCGCCTTCGCCGGGGCCAACCCCTACCGCCAGGCCTACGAGCGGGGGGTGAAGCTCATTGGGGCCACGGCCCACTACGTGACCGAGGAGCTGGACCAGGGGCCCATCATTGAGCAGGACGTGGCCCGGGTCTCCCACCGCCATTCGGTGGAGGAGCTCAGGCGCCTTGGCCAGGAGCTGGAGCGCACCGTGCTGGCCCGGGCGGTGCGCTGGCACCTGGAGGACCGGATCCTGGTCCAGGGCAACAAGACCGTGGTCTTCGTCTAATCCCGCCCTAACCGGCAGGGGGTAGGTTGGGGCTTGGGAGGTGCGCCATGAACCTTGGCCGTTCCTTTGTAGGCTTCCTTGCCCTCTCCGCCCTGGCGGGGGCGGTGCTTTGGTGGGGGCTTTCCAACGGGCAGGGCCGGGCCCCCGCCCCGGCGCCCGCGGGGGACCAGGGGCTTTTGGAGTACGAGCGGAACACCGTGGAGATCGTGGAGCGCTACGGGGACGGAGTGGTCTACGTCTCCGTGGTCACCCGGCCGCAAAGCGTCCAGCTCCCTCCGGGTTTTGAGTTCTTCGCTCCCTTCCTCCAGGTCCCGCCCCAGCAGGGCGCCACATCCTCACCAACTACCACGTGGTGGAGGGGGCGAGCCGCATCACCGTCAAGTTCCACAACGACCCCAAGGAGTACCGGGCTCGGCTGGTGGGGGCAGCCCCGCCCCTGGACGTGGCCCTCCTCAAGGTGGACGCCCCCAGGGAGAAGCTGGTCCCCTTGGTCCTGGGGGACTCCGACCGGATCCGGGTGGGGCAGAAGGCGATTGCCATGGGGAACCCCTTTGGGCTGGAGTTCACCGTGACCCAGGGCATCGTCTCCGCCATCCGGGAGAACCCCGGGGCCATCGGGGATGAATCCGGCCTGGTGCCCCGGGTGATCCAGACCGACGCCGCCATCAACCCCGGGAACTCCGGCGGGCCTCTCCTCAACTCCCGGGGTGAGGTGATCGGCGTCAACACCGCCATCTTCACCCCCACGGGCCAGTTCGGGGCGGCCCAGTTCGCCGGGGTGGGCTTCGCCCTGCCCATCAACCTGGTCAAGCAGTACCTGCCCGACCTCAAGGCGGGCAAGACCCTGACGGCGGCGGAGATCATCCGGAGCCGCCCCCGCCTAGGGGTCTCCCTGATCCCCCTCTCGGTCTATCCGGAGAGCCTGAGGAGGCAGTACGGCCTTCCCGAGACCGGCCTCATGGTCCAGGAGGTGGAGCGGGATAGCCCCGCCCAACGGGCGGGGCTACGGCCTCCCAGCCGCTTCGCCTACATCCAGCTCCCCACCGGGGAGACCCTGCAGGTGGGGGTGGACGGGGACGTCCTCCTCAAGGCGGACGGCGTGCCCCTTACCTCCATCGCCGGGCTCCGGCGGGTCCTCTACGCCAAGAAGCCGGGGGAGGCGGTGAGCCTCGAGGTCTGGCGCCAGGGTCGGCCCTTCACCGTCCGGGTGGTCCCCCAGGTGCTCCGCTAGGGGTAGAGGAGGCGGAGGCCCAGGCACCCACCTTCCGCCCGAAACCACTGCCCCCCCACCCTGACCGCCAGACCCAGCTCGGAGCAGTAAAGGAGCGCCCGCCTTCGCTCCTTGGCCAGGGCCTGGTTCCAGGGGTAGGTTCCCCCCGTGTAGTAGGCCTCGGTCTCGGGGTCGGTGTAGGCCCTGAAGCCCTGGAAGCGGAAGAGGGGGCGGAACTCCAGGAGGACGGGCCTCCCCGTCACGGAGTTCAAGAACTCCACCCGGATCTCCTGAAAGGGGAGGAGGACCCGGTAGGCCCTTTGGCCTCCGCCCTCCACCTCCACCACCCGCACCAGGGAGAGGGCCAGGAGGAGAAGCCAAAAGGCCCAGCTCCCGAGGAGCCGGGCCAGAGGGCTTTCCCACCTTAGGACCTTCACCTACTTGAGGACTCCCGCCTCGCGGAAGTAGCGCAAAGCCCCCTCGTGGTAGGGGATGGTGCCGCCTACGAAGCGCACAGCGTTCTCCAGGGTAGTGTCCCTGGCGGCGGCCACCGCCTGGCGCAGGCCCGGGAGGTTCTCAAAAGTGGCCTTGGTGAGGGCGTAGGCCGCTTCCTCGGGGAGGCTTGCGTGGCAGACGAAAAGGTTCCAGAAGGCGAGGGTGGGGGTGTCGGAGCGGGTGTTGTAGACGCTCTTGGGGATCACCCCCGTCCCCGCCAGGCCGGGGAAGCGCCTCTGGAAGGCCTGGGCCACGGTGCTCTTGGGGTCAATGGGCACCAGGTAAAGCCTCTGCCCCTTGCGGGCCAGGGAGGCGGCAAGCTCGGTGATGGCCCCCGTGGGCAGGCCGCCCGACCAGAAGAAGGCGTCTATGGTGCCCTCGGAGAGGGCGTTGGCGCTCTCCTGGGCTCCCAGGCGCTCCTGCTTGGCGAAGTCCTTGGGGGAAAGCCCCGCCGCCTGGAGGACCAAAAGGGCCTCCACCTCCGTGCCCGAGCCTGGGGCTCCGGTGGAGACCCGCTTGCCCTTCAGGTCCTGGAGGACCCGGATCCCTGCCCCTTCCCGGGTGACCACGTGCAGGAAGTTGGGGTACATGGCGAAGAGGATGCGCACGCTTCTGGCGGGCTTTTCCTTGAAGCGCTCGTGCCCCCCGGTGTAGGCCAGGTAGGCGGAGTCGGGGAGGACGGTGGCGCAGTAGTAGGTGCCGCCCCCGGTGCGGTTTTCCAGGAGGAGGAGGTTATCTATGGAGGCGGCGGTTTGGATGGCCTGGGCCTCGGCCACCCCCGCCTTGTTCCAGATCTCCGCCAGGGTGGTGCCGTAGTAGAAGTAGACCCCGCCCACCCCCCCCGTGGCGATGACCACCCGGGGTTTTTGGGCTAGGCCGAAACCAAAGAGGACCAAGAAGACCACCAAGGCTCGCAGCATCCTTTACCCTCCTTTCCCGCTCAACTTATGCCCTCCGCCCAAGCCCCGTCAAGCCCCTCTTGAGGAAGAAGGGCAGGCCCAGGAGGAAGCCCAGGAGGTTTAGGGAGGCCTGGGGGATGAAGAGGAGGAGGGCGATGAGGCCCAGGGCCCAGCTTTCGGGGCGGCTTAGGGGCCTCCGGGTGTAGCCGGCGGTGGAGGCGGAGAGGTAGATGATGCCCACGGCCACGGAGAGGAAGCGCTCCAGGATGATGGGCCAGGCCTTATCGGGGGGCAGGGTCTCCAGAACCGGCAGGATGAGGAGGCCCGTGCCCGTGTAGGTGAGGAGGAAGAAGAAGCCGATCAGGTACTTGGAAAGGGCCACCCGGGCGGCGTAAACCCCGGTGGGCAGGGGGTGGGTGCCGAAGACGCTGGCGGCGGCGTAGGCGGAGAGGGCCACAGGAGGGGTTACGTCCGCCAGGACGGCGTAGTAGAAGAGGAACATGTGGGTGGCGTAGACCGCGGCGATCTGGGCCATCTTGGGGTCCAGGCCGTAGGCGGCGAAGTTCTGGGCCGCCAGGGCGATGATGGCGGGGGCGGTGAGGGCCGAGGTGAGGACGTAGGTGGCCGTGGGGGGGACCCCCATGCCCAGGACCAGGCTGAAGAGGGCGGTGATCAGGGTGGCGAGAAGGAGGCTTTCTCCGGAGACCTGCTGCAAAAGCTGGCTGAACTTGGAGGGCAGGCCGGAGATGACCATCATGGAGAAGATGAGGTTGGCGGAGGTCACCGCGGTGCCGATGGGCAGGAGGGAGCGGAAGCCCGCCTCGAGGCCCCGGAAGATGGGCCCGATCCCCTGGGGCCTCAGGGTGGGGTCCAGGTAGGCCAAGAGGATGAAGCCCAACAGGGCCAGGCTGGCGGCGGTGCGCACCTCGTAGCCCAGGTAGAGGAGGACCACGATGAGGAGGATGGGCAGGAAGATGGGGCTGTAGCGGAGGGCGTAGGCGCGGCGGCTCATGCCTAACTCGGGGGCCACCGCGGGCAGGCCCGCCTTGCGGGCGTAGAACTCGTTGAAGGCCATGATGGAGAGGAGGTAGAGGAGGGCGGGCCCGATGGCCATGGCCATCACCTTGAGGTAGGGGATTTCCAAGATCTCCACCATGATGAAGGCGATGCTTCCCATGATGGGGGGCATGATGAGGGCGATGGTGCCGGCGGTGGCGGCGATGCCGGCGGCGGTGAGGCGGTCGTAGCCCGCTCGCTCGTAGAGGGGCTTGGTCAGGGCGGCCACGAACTGGGTGTCGGCGGCCCCCGAGCCCGAGAACATCCCCATGAAGGTGCCCGCCAGCCCCGTGACCCGGCCGGGGGTGGCGGGGCTTTTCCCCACCAGGGCCAGGGCCATGTTGGCCACCACCCGCCCCAGGCCCAAGGCGGTGATCATCCCGGAGAGGAGGGTGAAGTAGACCAGGTACTTGGCCGAGACCCCGGTGATGAGGCCGTAGATCCCCGCCTCCGTCTCGTTGAAGCTCTTGCCCAGGAGGAGGTCTATGGGCTGGGGGGCGCCCCGGAAGGCTCCGGGAAAGACCTGGGCGTGGAGGTTGTAGCTGAAAAAGAAGAGGACCAGAACCGGCATCACCGGCCCCAGGAGGCGGTAGACCACCCCCAGGAGGAGGAGGATGAGGGCGAGGCTCATCCCCGCGTCCCAGGCCGCGGGGATCACCGCCCGGTAGACCAACTCCTCAAAGTAGCGGGCCTGGTACCAGGTGGGCAGGACGGCGAGGAGGGCTCCTAGGAGGGCCGTGGGGCGCTGGAGCCTGGGGACCACCGCCGGCAGGACCGCCACCGCCCAGACCAGGAGGCCGAAGAGGCGGACCTCGAGGGGCAGTTCCATGGCGGGGGGCCTGGGGAAGAGAAAGCTATGGAGGGGGATGAGGCTGAAGGCCAGGAAGACCCAAGAGCCCAGGGTAGCCTTCCTGGGCGGGGCGAAGAAGCTCACCAGGTAAGCCCCGAGGAGGAGGAAGAGGACGTGGGTGCTCCGCTGTAGCTGGACGATGTCCAGAAGGGGGATCTCAGCCTTGGCCAGGGGGGTAAAGGGGTGGAGGACCAGGTAGAGGCTGTAGAGGGACCCCAGGATCAGGACCAGGCGGGCGAGCCGTCCCAGGGGGCTTGGGGGAAGGGAAGCGTGGACTTCCGCCATCGCGCACCTCCTCCAAAAAGGGCCCGGGGCTTCCGCCCGGGCCTCAAGAGGGCCTAATCCTTAGCGGATGGCCCCCACCTCTTTGAGGTACTCCTCGGCCCCGGGGTGGAAGGGGACGATGAACCGGCCGAAGAGCTTGGCGGTGTTGGCTACGGAGGTGTCCCTGGCGGCGGCCACCGCGCTCCTCAGGGTCTGCAGGTTCTCAAAGGTGGCCTTCATCATCCCGTAGGCCACCTCCTTAGGCAGGCTTTCCGGGCAGACCAGGACGTTCCCCGTGTTCAGCCCGGGCACGTCGGTGCGGGTGTTGTAGACGCTCTTGGGGACCACCGTGGTGTCCAGGAGCCCGGGGAAGCGCTTAAGGGCCACCTGGGCGGTGGTGCTCTTGGGGTCAATGGGCACCAGGTAGATCCGGTCCCCCTTGCGGGCCAGGCTCTGGGAGAGCTCCACGATGGAGCCCGTGGGCAGGCCGCCCACCCAGAAGAAGGCGTCCAGGGTGCCCTCGGAAAGGGCCTTGGCCGCCTCGGCCACGGGCAGGCGCTCCCGCTTGGCGAAGCTCTCCGGCTTCACGCCCGCCGCCTGGAGCAAGAGGAGGGCCAGGTTCTCGGTGCTGGAACCGGGTTGGCCCGTGGATACCCGCTTGCCCTTCAGGTCCTGGACCACCTTGATGCCGCTTTTCTCGCTGGTCACCAAGTGGATGAAGGAGGGGTACATGTAGAAGAGGACCCGCTGGTCCTTGGCGGGCTTGGCCTTGAAGCGGGGCTCCTCTCCCGTGAAGGCCACGTAGGCGGAGTCCGTGGTGGTGAGGGCGCAGTAGTAGGTGCCCGCCCTGGGGTCCGTGCGGTCCCGGAGGAGGAGGAGGTTGTCGTAGGAGCCACCCGTCTGGACGGGCTGGGCCTCCACGACCCCCGCCTTGTTCCAGATGTCGGCCAAGGCGGTGCCGTAGTAGAAGAAGACCCCGCCGGTGCTCCCGGTGCCGATGACCACCTTGGGCTTCTGGGCCAGCGCCAGGCCCAGGGCCAGAAGTCCGAGGACGATAAGGGCTCGCTTCATGCTCACCTCCCGCATGCTTTTGCGCCCATACCCTACCCTGGCCCTCCTTCCTTGTCAAGGGAGGTAAGCCCCAGGAGGCGCACCTGGAAGGCCCGGAGGAGGTCGGTCTTGCTGAGGACGCCCAGGAGGGTATCCCCCTCCATGACCAAGGCCCGGGCGTAGCCCCGCTCCCCCATGCGCTCCAGGGCCCTCAGGGCCGAGTCCTCGGGGGAGAGGGCCAAAGGCTCCTGCACGTAGCGGCCCACGGGGGCCCTGGGGTCCGCCCCCTCCAGGCCCTCGAGGCCCACCACCCCCAAAACCCGCCCCTCCTCCACCACGGGAAAGCCGGAGACCCGGTGGGCCAGGGCGAGCCGGAGGAGCTCCTCCACCGGGAGGTCTTTGGGAATGGCGATGGGGTTCGGGCTCATGAGGTCCCTCACCTTCAGGCCCTCGAGGGCCTGGGCCAGGAGGGTGGCCTCGGCCTCGGCCCGGGAGGCCATGTAGACGAAGAAGGCCATGAGGACCAGGAAGGGGTTGAAGACCATAAGCCCGAAAAGCCCCAGGGCCACCGCCACCGCCTGGCTCATCCCCATGGCCTTTTGCGTGGCCCGGGTGTAGGCGTGGCGCAGGGCCAGGAGGGCCCGGTAGACCCGCCCCCCGTCCAGGGGCAGGGCGGGGAGGAGGTTGAAAAGCCCCAGGACCAGGTTCACCAGGGCCAGGTAGTGGGTGAGGAAGCCCAAGGCCCCCGCCTCCTGGCGAAGAAGCCGGAAAAGGAGGGCCAGGGCGAAGCTCACCAAGGGCCCGGCGAGGGCGATGAAGAGCTCCTTTTTGGGCTCCCTGGGGATCCTTTCCAGTTGCGCCACCCCGCCCAAGAGCCAGAGGGTGATCCGCTGGGTGCGGATTCCTAGGCGCTGGGCGGCCAGGGCATGGCCCAGTTCGTGGAGGAGCACGGAGAGGAAGAGGCCTAGGGCGGCCACAAGGCCCAGGAGGAAGGGCCAGGGGCCCTGGAGGAGGCCAGGGTCTTGGGGCAGGTCAAAGAGTTCCAGGTAAAGGGGCAGGTTGCCGCCGATGAGGAGGGCGAGAAGGGGTAGAACCAGGAGAAAGGTCAGGTCCAAGTGGACGGGGATGCCCAGGAGGCGGAAGAGGGGAAGGCCGCGTTGGAGCATGCCTCAGTATAGGTCCACCCGGGGTCGGTCTGGTAATGACTGGTCGGTCAGTCGTAAGCTAGGGGGGTGCTGGCCCTGGCCGTCCTAAAGGACCCCCGGTACCGGGCCTACTGGCTCGCCCTCTTCACCTCCCAGATGGGCACCTGGATGCAGGCCGCCGCCCAGGGCTGGCTGGTCCTCCTCCTCACGGGAAGCGCCGAGCGGCTGGGCCTGGTGGTGGCCTTCCAGTTCCTGCCCGCCCTCCTCTTCTCCCTACCCGCCGGGGTCCTGGCGGACCGCTACCCCAAGCGCAACCTCCTCCTCCTCACCCAAGGGGGGATGATGCTCCTGGCCCTTCTCATGGCCCTCCTCATCCTCACGGGGCAGGTGCGCTACGGGCACGTCCTCGCCTTCGCCTTCCTCTACGGGGCCCTGAACGCCATGGACCTGCCCGTTCGCCAGAGCTTCACCGTGGAGCTGGCGGGCAGGGAGCGCTACCCCGGGGCCATCGCCCTAAACTCCTTTGGCTTCAACCTAAGCCGCCTCCTGGGACCTGCCCTTTCCGGCCTCCTCATCTCCCTCTTCGGCGTAGGGGTCGCCTATCTGGCCAACGCCCTCTCCTTTTTGCCCCTCCTTCTGGTGCTCCTCCGCCTGCCCCCAGGGCCTCGAGGGGAGGACGGGGATGGGCGCTGGTGGCGGGAGGCCCAGGAAGGGGTGGGGTTTGTCCTGGCCCACCCCCTGGTGCGGCGGGTGGTGGGCCTGGTCCTCTTCGCCAGCCTCTTGGGGATGAACTTCCAGACCCTGGTGCCCGCCTACGCCAGGCTGGTCCTGGGCCTCTCGGCCACGGGCTACGGCTTTTTGGTGTCCAGCGTGGGGCTTGGGGCCCTGGCGGCGGCCTTGGTCATGGCCTTCACCGGCAGGCCCAAGCCGGGGAGGCTCCTCCTTGGGGTCTTGGCCCTGGCCCTGGCCCACATGGGCCTCTTCCTGGCCCACCCCGCCCTGGTGCCCCTCTTCCTGGCCCTAGGGGGGTTTGGCATGATCTCGGTCCTCATCAACGCCAACACCCTGGTGCAGCTTTCCGTGCCCGACCGCCTCCGGGGCCGGGTCATGGCCGTCTACAGCCTGGTCATGCTGGGCACGGGGCCCCTCGGGGCCTACCTGACGGGCCTCCTCTTTGAAGTCCTGGGGGGGCGGTGGGCCGCTTTGGTCCTGGGAGGGGCGGTCCTTTTGGTGGGCCTTTACCAGGCGAGGCCCTGGCCTAAGGTGTCCAGTCCTCCGGCCTAGGGCCGAGGCCCAGCCGCCAGGCCACGCCCCGGGCCACCCGCACCCCCGCCTGGCCGTCGCCGTAGGGGTTTTTGGCCCGGCGCATGCGCTCAAGCTCCTCGGGGTTTTCCAGGAGACCCTTGACCACGCTATAGACCCCTTCGGGGTCGGTGCCCGCCAGCTTGAGGATGCCCGCCTGAAGCCCCTCGGGCCGCTCGGTGACGTTCCTCAGGACCACCACGGGCACGCCCAGGGCGGCCCCCTCCTCCTGTAGGCCCCCGGAGTCGGTGACCAGAAGGAGGCTCGCCTTCATGAGGGCGGCCATGGGGCCGTAGTCCAGAGGGTCCAGGAGGACGAAGTTCCTCACCCCCTTCAGGACCGGGAAGACGGCCTCCCGCACCACGGGGTTCAGGTGCACGGGGTAGACGAAGGTGATCTCGGGGAAGGCCTCGGCCACCTTTTTGAGGGCCCGGGCTAGCTCGGGGAGGAGGGGCCAGTTCTCCCGGCGGTGCATGGTGACGGTGACGTAGGGCCCGGGGGGAAGGCCTTCGGGAAACCTGCCCAGCCTGGCCGCCAGCAGCACGGCGTCCACCCCGGTCTGCCCCGTGACCAGGATGCCCTCTTCCCGCTTCCCTTCCCTCAGGAGGTTCGCTTTGGCCAGGGGGGTGGGGGCGAAGTCCAGGTCGGTGAGGGCGTCGGTGAGGCGGCGGTTGGCCTCCTCGGGGAAAGGCTCTTTGAGGTTGTGGCTCCTGAGGCCCGCCTCCACGTGGCCCACGGGCAGGCCCTCGAGGAAGGCCGCCCAGGCCACGGCGAAGGTGGTGAGGGTGTCCCCGTGGACCAGGACGTAGTCGGCCCCCATCTCCTTCAAGGCCCTGGCCGCCTGGGGCAGGATGCGGGCCGCCAGGTCGGGGAGGGCCTGGCGCTCCTGCATCACGTCCAGGTTGCGGTCCTCTTGGATGCCGAAGAGGCTTAGGGCCTGCCTTAGCTGCTCCCGGTGCTGGCCGGTGAGGAGGACCAGGGGCTTGATGTAAGGGATCGCCTTCAGGGCCAGGTAGACCGGGGCCATTTTGGTGGCCTCGGGCCGGGTGCCGAAGGCCAGGACCACCCGCTTCATGCGACCCCCAGGATGAGGGCCACGGGGAGGCGGGCTTCGGGGAAGTGGAGGGGGGCTACCGTTTCCTCAGGGCCCAGGACCTGGGCCTCGGCGAAGCCTTCCGGCGTGGGCTTCCGGTAGACCTCCAGGCGGTGGGCCTCGAGGTCCACAAGCCAGACCTCGGGGATCCCCGCCTTGGCGTAAAGGGGAAGCTTCACCTCCCGGTCGTAGGCCTGGGAGGTGTCCATGACCTCCACCAGGAGGAGCACGTCCTCCGGCCCCGGGTGAGACTCTCCGTAGAAGTCGGGCCTGGGCCTAAGAAGCGTTAGGTCCGGCTGGGGTTCGGAGTAGGGGCCAAGGCGGACGAGGTCCTGGACCCCGAGGAGGGCCTTACCCTTCAGCAACTCGTGGAAGAGGTGGTTTAGCCGCTTGACCGCGGCGGCGTGTCGGCTGCCGATGGGGCTCATCTCCAGGATCTCCCCCTCAATGAGTTCCACCCGGTCGTCCTCGCGCAGGATGCCGGCCTGAAGGAGGCGGTGGTACTCCTCGGTGGTGAAGGGCCTCCGCTTGACCACGGCCCTCATTCTACTTCCCGCAGAAGGGCTCGGAGCCTCCGGTAGGTGACCCAGGCCAGGCCCAGGGCCGTGGCCAGGAAGCTGGCCAGGATGGCCTCCCAGGGCATCCTCAGGTAGGCCATGGCCAGCAGGTTGAAGAGGAGGGCCAGGCCCCAGAGGAGGAAGGCCACCCGCCTCTGGGAAAGCCCCCGGGCCAGGAGGCGGTGGTGGATGTGGTCCTTGCCGGGGGTGGAGAGGGGGTTCTGGCCCCTCAAGAGCCTCCGCACCACCACCTGGGTGGTGTCCAGGATGGGCAGGAGGAGGAAGAGGGCGGGGGGCAGGAGGCCCAGGAGGGTGGTGAGCTTCAGGTTGCCCAGAAGGGCGGTGGCCGCCAGGGTGTAGCCCAGGAAGTAGGCCCCGGCGTCCCCCAGGATGATGCGGCTTGGGTGGAGGTTGTGCCTGAGGAAGCCCAAAGCGGCCCCCGCCAGGGCGGCGAGGACCAGCGTCCCCGCCGCCCAGTAGGGGAACTGGGCGGAGACGAAGAGGAGGCTCATGGCGCTCACGTAGGCCACGCCGCCCGCCAGGCCGTCCAACCCGTCCATGAGGTTCAGGGCGTTGGTGATGCCCACCACCCAGAGCCAGGTGAGGAAGAGGCCCAAGGCGGGGTCCAAAGGCGTGCCGAAGGCGGCCTCAAAGCGGATGCCCACCGCCATGAGGAGGAGGGCCGCCAGGGTCTGGACGAAGAGGCGGAAGAGGGGGGGAAGGCCGAACTGGTCGTCCACGAAGCCCACCAGCACCAGCCAGGCCCCTCCCAGGAGGATGGCCAGGACCTGGATGAGGACCCCCTCCACCAGGATGGGCCGGAGGAAGGCCGCCGCCACCAGGGCCAGGACCACGCCGGCGTACAGGGCGAGCCCCCCGGCGTTGGGAAGGGGTTCGCGGTTCAGGCGCCGCTCGTTGGGCAGGTCGGCCCAGCCCACTTTGAGGGCGAAGCGGCGCACATGGGGGATGAAGCGCCAGGTGAAGAAGAGGGCCACCAGGAAGACGAAGACCACCGTGAGCCAGCCCCCGCCCGTGGGCTCGGCGACGCCGATGCGTTTAAGGACCTCGCTCATTTGGTCCCGTAGATGCGGTCCCCGGCATCGCCCAGGCCGGGGACGATGTAGCCGTGCTGGTTCAGGCGCTCGTCAATGGCGGCCACCACCACCTCGGTGTCGGGGTGGTCCCGGGCGATGCGCTCCAGGCCCTCCGGGGCGGCGATGATGCACATGAGCTTGATGCCGGTGGCCCCCTTTTCCTTGAGGAGGGAGAGGGCGTGGCTGGCGCTTCCCCCGGTGGCCAGCATGGGGTCCAGGAGGAAGACCCGCCTTTCGGCGATGTCGGGTGGGAGCTTGGCGTAGTACTGGACGGGCTTTAGGGACTCGGGGTCCCGGTAGAGGCCGATGTGCCCCACCCGGGCGTGGGGGACCAGCTTGAGGATGCCCTCCACCATGACCAGGCCGGCCCGCAGGATGGCCACCAGGGCCAGCTTCTTGCCCGAGAGCACCTTGACCCGGGCGGGGGCCACGGGGGTTTCCACGGTGGCCTCGGTGAGCTCCAGGTCCCGCATGGCCTCGTAGGCCATGAGGAGGGAAAGCTCCTCGGCCAGCTCCCGGAAGTCCTTGGGGCCGGTGCGCTTGTCCCGGAGGTGGGCCAGCTTGTGCTGGACCAGGGGGTGGTCCACCAGGGTGATCTTCATCCCAAGAAGCCTAACACGCCTTCCCCTTCCGGGGAAAGCAGTCCTGGAAGAAGCTGAGGGCCTTGGGAAGCTTTTCCTTTAGGGCCTCGGGGAACTCCTCGGGCTTCTTGCTCCTGAACCAGTGGAGGTCGTGGAGGTAGGTGAGGGGGACGTAGAACCCCAGGCGCTCCCGCACCTCCTTGGGGTAGAGGCGGCCCAGGCGGAGGAGGGCCTCCCGGGCTTTGGCCTCCCCCAGGAGGTCCAGGCTTCCCGTCTTAAGGAGGGCCAGGTCCCGGGCCGGGTCGTCCCCACCGGAGCGCACCCAGTCCACCAGGATGACCTCCAGGCCCTCCGCCCCGGGCTCCTTCAGGAGGAGGTTGCCCGCCCAGGCGTCCCGGTGGCAGAAGCGGCGCTCCACTCCGGCGGCCAGCGCCACCTCCTTCTTCAGGGCCTTCACCAGGTCCAAGGCCTCGGGGACGGAAAAGAGGCTTTCGGCGAAGCGCTCAAGCCGCTCCAGAAGCTCTTCCCGGCTCACCACCCCGGGCTCGGGCAGGCGGTGGAGGGAGAGGAAGAGGTGGGACAAGGCGGCGAGGGTCTTGGGCGTGAAGGCCTCGGGGGAGAAGGGCCTGCCGGGAAAGCGCCGGGTCACCAGGACCCCCTGGCCCTCCACCTCCACCACCCCCAGGACCAGGCTTCCCAGGCCGGCCCGGGCCATGCGCTTGGCCTCGAGGGCTGCCAGGTGGGCCTCTTCCCGCCCGTACACCTTGTAGACCCGCTCGCCGTCCGTATACACCCGGGCCTCAAACCCCCCCAAGGGCGTGAGGCGGGCGAAGCCTTCTTGGGGGAGGAGGCCCTTGAGGGCGGCCACGGCCACGGGGTTTATTCTAGCCCTGTGGAACTTCTCCGCCAGGAGGCCACCCTTCTTTCCCTGGGGGACAGGGTCCTCTCCTTTGACCGGGAGGGGCGGCCCTACCACTACTTCCGCCAGGGGCTCACCTACAAGCGGGCCCTGGACGGAAGCCTCCACCTCCGCTACCGGGAAGGGGAGAGAAAGCGGAGGCGGCTTTCGCCGGAGGAGGCCCTGGCCCTCTACGAGGAGATCCTGGACCTGGCCCGGCGCCACCTTCGGGACGAAAAGAGGCGGCGGGAGATCCTCCGCTGGACCCCCGAGGCCCTCCTGGACCCCACCCCTTACCAGAGGGCCTACGCCTGGCCCGTAAGCATCCTGCCCCCGGACGCCTACCTCTCCGTCGTCCTCCAGGCCACCACCGGGTGCACCTGGAACCGCTGCACCTTCTGCGCCTTCTACCAGGACCGTCCTTTCAGGAAGCGGAGCGAGGAGGAGTTTTTAGCCCACGTGGAGGCCGTCTTGGACCTCCTGGGCCGGGGGCGGCTTCTAAGGCGCGGGGTCTTCCTGGCGGACGGCAACGCCCTGGCCCTCTCCGAGCCCCTCATTCCCCTTCTGGAGGCCGTGGGGGCGCGCCTCCCCGGGGAGCCGGTCTTGGGCTTTCTGGACCTCTTCACGGGGCTTAAGAAGGAGGCCTCCTGGTGGACGAGGCTTTTCGGCCTGGGCCTCCGCAGGGTCTACATCGGCCTGGAGACGGGCCACGCCCCCCTCCTCGCCCTTTTGGGGAAGCCCGGCCACCCCAAGGAGCTCCTTCCCCTGGCCCGGGCCCTGAAGGAGGCGGGGTTGGCCCTGGGCCTGATCCTCATGGTGGGGGCGGGGGGGAGGACCTACGAAAAGGCCCACCGGGAGGAGAGCCTCTCGCTTCTCGCCGGGCTTCCCCTGGGTCGGGGGGACCTGGTCTACCTCTCTCCCTTCCAGGAAACCCCGGGCACCCCCTACGCCGCTTTGGGCCTGGAGCCTTTGCCGGACGTGGAGGCGGAGCTTGCCCTATGGGCGGAGGCCATCCGCAAGATGGGGCTAAAGGCGGCCCGGTACGACATCCGGGAGTTCGTGTATTAGAGTGTGTTCGTGGGACCCTCTACTCCAGAGATTCTACTGGAAGACATCAGGAGGCTCCTTCGCGGTGAGCCTCCCCTCAGTGAGGAAGGGAAAGACTACCTGGCTGTTTTGCCCTCCACCAAACCGGAAACCGCCCTCACCGAGAAGATATGGCTTCCTTTAGTGGAGCTCTTGCAAAAAGAGGCCCGCGTCGCTTGGAGCGGCCAAATGCAGGCAGGCGACGGCTGGGTGGACTACCTTATCCGAGGAGCGTCGGGAAACCCCGTGGCCATAGAGCTAAAGCCCCCCTTGGTTTGGGATAAAAGACAGAAAAAGATTGTTTCCAGAGACTTGGACTGGCACTTGCGTGACCTTAGCTCCATGGAAAGCAGCGGGCGCAACCAGGTCAAGGACTACCTCCGGGACTACGAGTACGTGGTCCTCACCAACCTGGTAGAGTATGCCCTTTTCAACCGGGAAGCCCTGGTCAGATTTGAGCCCTTTGCCAGGGGGGAGTTTGCCGATCTCTACCGGGAAATCAGGCAGGTGGCCGATCCCTGGGAAGCTCTCAGGCGGATAGAGGACCGGACGCCTCGGCATGGCTTGGACCGCCGCTTTTATGAGGACCTCAAGCGCTGGTACGCCCGGCTAACTGAGGTTCGCTTCCGCGAGGGGCTTTCCGAACCGGAGAAGGCGGAGAAGCGGGTTTGCTGCTAAACAAGTTCGTCTTTGCCCAAACCCTCGAGGACCACGCTCTCATTCCCTTCCGCTTCCTCCGAGATAAGTACGAGGAGGCCCGGCGCCTCTGGGGCCCCAAGGGCACCGCTAAGGTGGCTGAAGCCTTTTTGCGGGGGGTGGATGAATGGTTCTACGCCTTTTACGATACGGAACTTTTTCAGGATAGTTTTTTGGAGCACCTGGAACAGGACCCTAAGAATCTGGAGGATTTCCTCCTAGCGATGGAGGAGATCCTAGGCTTCGGAGCTTGGCAGGCCACCTTCGGCCAAGGCCTCCTCCACTACAACTACCGGGCTATAGACGAGGATGTTTTCGGCAAAGCGTACGAAACCTTCCTGGCCCAGGGGCGGAAGGAGGGCGGGATTTATTACACCCCCTCCAGCCTCACCGCCCTCATGGCCAAGATGGCGGTGGAGGAAACCCTTTGGCCCCGAGCTCGGGAACTGGACCGCGCCCTTGGGGAAGAGCGCTATGACGAGGCGGAGGCTAGGGCCCGGGACCTCACCCAGGTGGCCTTCTTGGACCCGGCGGCGGGTCGGGAAGCTTCCTGGTCAAAATCCTCCGCGAAGTGGTAGAGGTCTACGCTTATTTGGAAGAGAGAACCCGCTGGGCTTTGGAGCTCCAGGAGGGCCTCTTCCTTCCCCCGGCCCAGGCCCGGGCCAGAGAGGCCGTCCTAAAGGTGAGGGATATCCTGGGGTTTTCTGGCCTTTGGCCGGACCCTAAGGTTCTCTCCAGGCTCATCCTGCGCCACCTGGTGGCCGTGGACTTGGACACCAGGGCGCTAGACGTGGCCCGGGTCAACCTCTGGAAGGAGGCCATCAAGTTGGCTCCCAAGGCTTTCCGCTACACCAACCTGGGGCAGGTGGGCCACGCCCTGCCCGACCTCCGCCTCAACCTGATCCATGGGGACACCCTCCTCTCCCCGCCCCGTGGGGAGGTTTTGAAAGCCCTCGCGCCCCGAAGCGCCGATCTGAAGAGGCTCTGGAGCTTAAGGGAGGCTTACCTCCGAAACCCTTTAGATCACGCTCCTCTAGAGGAGGCCTTGGCGCTAAAGGACCAGCTTCGGAAAGACCTGAACAAAGACCTGAACTTGGGCGACGGGACCTTTTTGGAGCTGGAGTTCTTTTGGCTCTTCTTTGACCCGGAGGGAGAGCCTCTCCCCAACCCCGGGGCCCACGTGGAACCCCCCTGGGAGAACGTCAAGCCCTTCAAGAAGGAGTACGCCGCCCGCTTTCCCCAGTTTTTCGGGGAGGACTTCAGTAAGTTCGCCTTGGACGACAAGGAGTTTGAGAGGCGCTTCCAGGAGGCCCTGAAGGATCAGGGCTTCCGCGAGGGCTGGGAGGCTTACCAAGAGAGCAGGCGGATGTACGCTGGCTTTCTCAAGGAGCGCTACCCCCTTATGGGCCAAGGGGATCCCTCTTTAGCTTTGAGAACCGGGGCAAGCGCTGGTTCGCGGATGTCCATCCTCAGTTCAAGTTTGATCTTCTGGCCTTCCGGATGGACCAGCCGTCCCAAGGCACCTTTCCCGCCCGCTTCTACATCCGGAAGGAGGAAGAGTGGAATCGGCACTTTCCCTATCCCTTGGACACCCTGGAGCGCTTCTCTCCCTGGGCCAAGGGGCTGGTGGAGTTCCGCTATCATGGCGACATCCCCTTAGCTAGCGCCATCCGCGGAACCCACCCGCTTCTAGGGGAGTTGGGGTATGAGTTTGGCACCGACTTCCACATGACTAACGATAAGAGGCTCTTTCGCGAGGCTTCCTCTAGCCTGCCCTCCCTTTTGGAGGGGAAGAGCGTGCACCAGTACAACCCCCGCTTTGAACCGCCCCGGTATGGGGTGGACCCCTCGGAGGGGTACGAGGAGCTCCTGCGCCGAGAGCTTGCTCGCCTGAAGGGGCATTACCAGGAGCTGGCGAAGCGGAAGGGGCTTGGGGCCAAGGAGGCCAAGGCCTTTGTGAGGGACCAGCTGGCCAAGGCGGAAGAGCAGTTCCGCCGGGGGGCTTGGCGGCTTCCCCACCAGCTTCCCCGCCTGGTGTGGCGCGATGTGGCCAGCTCCACCAACGAGCGCACGCTCATCGCCGCCCGAGTGCCGGCAGGGGTCTTCCTGGGCAATACCCTGAACTACGTTCGCCCCTACCGTTACCGGGTAGGGGAGGAGGAGGTGGACCAGGAGGTGGTGCCGGAAGAGGAGTTCCTCTACCTCTTGGCCCTCTTCAACAGCTTTGTCCTGGACTACTACCTTCGGCTTAGGACCACCAGCCACGTCAACATTTTCTTCTTGCGGGAGCTTCCCATTCCCATGCCTGACCCTGGGCTAAAGGCCCGGGTGGTGGCGTTAGCAAAAAAGGTGGAAGCGTCCTTGGCTCAAAATCGGGCGGATCGGGCTGAGCTGGAGGCTCTTATCGCACGCGAGGTTTTCCACCTGACCCGGTGCCAGTTCGCCCGGGTGTTGGCTACCTTCCGGTTTGGTCAGGTGGACCGGGAGCTCCTACGGCTTAGCTTGAAAGGATTCTAGTTCTCCCGCCTCCCCCTGAAAGCCCAGCTCCTTGTGGCTCCCGTCGCAGAAGGGCTTGTTCCCAGAGCCCCCGCAACGGCAGAGGGCCAGCTTGGCCTTTTCCAGGCGCATCTCCTTCCCGTTCCACCGGAAGGTAGTCCCTTCCGGCAGGTCCAGCACGTAGGGCCCGTTCTCCCGAAACCGCAGGCGCATAGGGGTATGGTCAAGGGTGAAGAGCCAAGCGTCAAGCGCCCATGTAGGCTCTGGCACGCCCTTTTGGGGCCCCCACCGTGGCAAGGGCCACGGCGGGGTACTCATACCACCCCATGCTGGCTTGCGCCAGCATGGGGGCCCCGGCAAAAGGTTACCGGGGAAGACACCAGGCATGGTGGGCCGAAGGAAACAGGAAACGAGGGTATCAATCAATGTACTCGTACGCCACCAGGGTCAGGAACTCAATGAACTCCTCGGAAAGGACCAGCCGGTCCAGGATCTCCTCCGCCTCCCGGTAGCGCTCCCTTTCGCGCCCTCCCAGCTTGGAAAGCTCCTCTTCCTTGATCTTCTGGTAAAGCTCCGGGGTGATGGTGCGGCCGTCCTCCAGCTCTGCCTTCCGGTGCACCCACTGCCAGAGCTGGGCCCGGCTGATTTCCGCCGTGGCGGCGTCCTCCATGAGGTTGAAGATGGCGGCGGCCCCGTTGCCCAGAAGCCACTGGTTCAGGTACTGGAGGGCCACGGAGATGTTGTTCCTGAGGCCCCCTTCCGTGACCTTCCCCCCGGGCACGGTGAAGTTCAGGAGGTCCTCGGCGCCCACCTTCACGTCCTCCCGCTTCACGTGCTTCTGGTGGGGCTTGTCCCCCAGGTAGCGGTCAAAGACCTCCATGGCCACGGGCACCAGGTCGGGGTGGGCCACCCAGGTGCCGTCAAAGCCCTGGGAGGCCTCCCGCTCCTTGTCGGCCTGGACCTGCCGGAAGGCGCGTTCGTTCACCTCGGGGTCCTTGCGGCTGGGGATGAAGGCGGCCATGCCCCCGATGGCGTGGGCCCCGTGGATGTGGCAGCTTTTCACCAAGAGCTCGGTGTAGGCCTTCATGAAGGGGACGGTCATGGTGACCTGGGCCCGGTCGGGGAAGATGGGGGCGGTGGTGGCGAACTTCTTGATGCAGCTGAAGATGTAGTCCCACCTGCCGGCGTTGAGCCCGGCGGCGTGCTCCTTGAGCTCGTAGAGGATCTCCTCCATCTCAAAGGCCGCCAGGATGGTCTCAATGAGGACCGTGGCCCGGATGGTGCCCCGGGGGAGGCCCAGGTAGTCCTGGGCGAACACGAAGACCTGGTTCCAAAGCCGGGCCTCGAGGTGGCTTTCCAGTTTGGGCAGGTAGAAGTAGGGGCCGCTCCCCCGTCTCAGGAGCTCGTGGGCGTTGTGGAAGAAGTAGAGGCCGAAGTCAAAGAGGCTGGCCGAGATGGGCTCCCCGTCCACCAGGACGTGTTTTTCCGGGAGGTGCCAGCCCCTTGGGCGCACCACCAGGGTGGCCACCTTCTCCTTCAGGCGGTACGCCTTGCCTTCCGGGGAGACGAAGTCTATCTGGCGGCGCACGGCGTCGTAGAGGTTCTTCTGGCCCCTTAGGACGTTGTCCCAGGTGGGGGAGAGGGCGTCCTCAAAGTCGGCCATGAAGACCTTGGCCCCGGAGTTTAGGGCGTTCACGATCATCTTCCGGTCCACGGGGCCGGTGATCTCCACCCGGCGGTCCTTTAGGTCCGGTGGGGCCTCGGCCACCTGCCAGCTTCCCCCGCGCACGAAGGCGGTCTCCTCTAAAAAGTCCGGCTTTTCCCCCGCCTTGTACCGCTCCCAGAGGGTTTTGCGCCGCTCCAGGAGGGCCTTGCGCACGGGGTTGAACTCCCGGTGCAGGGCCACCACAAACCGGAGGGCCTCTTCCGTCAGCACTTCCCCGAGGAGAGGATGGTCCTTGAGGATCTCCACGCCCTTCATGGTGGCTTGAGCCTAAGGGAAGGGCGCGGGGTTTGTCAAGTAACGAAAAGGTTTTTCATCTATTGAAAAACAAGGGGGGACCTGCTACCTTAAGGCCATGCCCAGGCCCAAAGCCAAGGGCGCCGGGGAGGTGAGGACCCTGGAGCGGGGGCTAATGGTCCTCGAGGCCCTCTCCGTCCTGGGCGAGGCGGGGCTCGGGCCTTTGGCGGCGGCCACGGGGCTTTCCAAGAGCACCCTGTACCGCCTCCTCCAGACCCTGGTCCGGAAGGGGTTCGTGGAGGAGGCGGGCGGGGTCTACCGGGTGGGCCCCCGGGCCTTCGCCGTGGGCCAGGCCTACCCCAGGCAGAGCCTCTTAGAGGCGGCGCGGCCGGAGATGGAGGCCTTGGCGGAGGCTTTGGGCGAGAGCGTGAACCTGGCGGTCATGGCGGGCCTCGAGGCCCTCTACTTGGACCAGGTGGAGGGGAAGAAGCTGGTCCGCCTCTTCACCGCTCCCGGCTCCCGGGCCCCCCTCCACGCCACAGGGGTGGGGAAGGTCCTCCTGGCCTACCGGGGGGTGCCGGAGGGGCTTTCCCTGGAGGCCTACACCCCCCACACCCTCACCACCCGGGAGGGCCTTCTGGAGGAGCTAAAGCGGGTCCGGGCCCAGGGCTACGCCTTGGACAACGAGGAGAAGGAGCTTGGGGTGCGGTGCGTGGCCGCGCCCGTCTTCGGCCCCGGGGGGGAGGTGGTGGCCGCGCTTTCCCTCTCCGCCCCCGCAAGCCGCCTCTCCCCCGAGGAGGCCCACCGCCTGGCCCCCCAGGTGGTGGCGGCCGCCCGCAGGGCCTCCTTGCGCCTGGGCTTCACAGGGTCTGTATAATGAGAAGGGTTAGGACGCTTTAGCGGGAGGGGCTAAGGGCCATGGACAAGGATCGTCCCGTGTACATCATCAGCGTGGCGGCGGAGCTGGTGGAGATGCACCCCCAGACCCTGAGGCTTTACGAGCGGAAGGGGCTCATCAAGCCCAAGCGGTCTGGGGGGAAGACGAGGCTATATTCCGAGCGGGACATTGAGAGGCTTAGGGAGATCCGCCGCCTGACGCAGGAGCTGGGGGTGAACCTGGCGGGGGTGGAGGAGATCATGCGCCTCAGGTCTGAGCTCGAGGCCCTCCAGGCCCGCTTTGAGGCCGAGGTGCAAAGGCTCAAGGCCGAGCTGGGGGAGCGCTTCAAGGAGCTTGAGCGCAAGGCCCTCCCCGCCCCCGGTGAGACCGCCAAGCCCTCCCCCAAGGACCGCCCCCTCTACATCATCAGCGTGGCGGCGGAGCTGGTGGAGATGCACCCCCAGACCCTGAGGCTTTACGAGCGGAAGGGGCTCATCAAGCCCAAGCGGTCTGGGGGGAAGACGAGGCTATATTCCGAGCGGGACATTGAGAGGCTTAGGGAGATCCGCCGCCTGACGCAGGAGCTGGGGGTGAACCTGGCGGGGGTGGAGGAGATCATGCGCCTCAGGTCTGAGCTCGAGGCCCTCCAGGCCCGCTTTGAGGCCGAGGTGACCAGGCTCAGGCTCCTCCTTTTGGAGGAGGGCAGAGGCCTCCGGGAGAGTAGCATGGGGGCGTGATGGACCTAAGCCCCCTTATGGAATGGCTCGCCATTCCCTCCGTTTCCACCGACTCCGCCCGCAAGGAGGACGTGCGTCGGGCGGCCTTGTGGCTTGAGGAAAGGCTGAAGGCTCTGGGCTTCCGCACCGAGCTCCACGAAACCCCCCTCCACCCCATCCTCTACGCCGAGCGCCTGCTAGAGGGCGCCCCCACCGTCTTGGTCTACGGCCACTACGACGTCCAGCCCCCCGACCCCCTGGAGCTTTGGGAAACCCCGCCCTTTTCCCCCACGGTGCGGGAGGGGAGGCTCTACGCCCGGGGGGCCTCCGACGACAAGGGCCAGCTCTTCGCCCACGTGGCGGCTTTGGAGGGCCTAGAGGCCCCCGTCAGCATCAAGTTCCTGGTGGAGGGGGAGGAGGAGATCGGAAGCCCGAGCCTCCTGCCCTTCGTGCGGGCGAACCGGGAGAGGCTTAAGGCCGATGCCGTCCTCATCTCCGATGGGGCCATGTTCGCCCCCGGGGTGCCCACGCTGACCTACGGCCTCCGGGGGCTTTGCTACCTGGAGGTGCGCCTTTTTGGGGCCAGGCGGGACCTCCACTCCGGGGCCTTCGGCGGGGTGGCCCCCAACCCCATCCAGGCCCTGGGCTGGATCCTGGCCCGGCTCAAGGACGAGGGGACGGGGAAGGTCCTGATCCCCGGCTTTTACGAGAAGGTGCGCCCCGTCTCCCAGGAGGAGAAGGCCCTCTGGCCGGCCCTGGACGAGGAGGCCCTGAAGCGGGAGCTGGGGGTGGAGGTCCTTCCCGGGGAGGAGGGGTATAGGCCTTTGGAGAGGCTCTGGGCCCGGCCCACCCTGGACCCGAACGGGGTGTGGGGCGGCTACCAGGGGGAGGGTTCCAAGACGGTGATCCCCAAGGAGGCGGGGATGAAGCTCTCCCTGCGCCTGGTGCCCGACCAGGACCCCGAGGAGGTGGCCGAACTGGCCGAGGCCCACCTCCGGGCCCTCCTGCCCCCCGGCTACCGCCTAGAGGTCAAAAGGCTCCACGGCGGAAAGCCGGTCCTCACCGACCCCTTTAGCCCTCCCATGCGCATCATGGCCAAGGCCCTCGAGGAGGTCTGGGGCCGGCCTCCCGTCTACGCCCGGGAAGGGGGGACGATCCCCGTGGTGGCGGAGCTGAAGGAGGCCCTGGGGGCCCCCATCGTCCTCCTGGGCCTGGGCCTTCCCGACGACAACCTCCACGCCCCCAACGAGAAGCTGGACCTGGTCACCGTTATTCGGCGTTTTTACGAGCTTCTGGCGGCCTCGCCCGCTTGAAGATGAGGGCCTCGCCCCCCGCCCCACAAGGAGGGGGACGGCGGCGCTTTTGGCCACCTGGGCGGCGAAGGGGACGTCTCCTTCCAGGCCCACGGCCTTCAGGGCAAAGGCGGCGGCGGAGAGGCTTAGGGCCTCCAGAGGGTCCTGGTAGGCCCGCTTGACGGCCAGGGCCACCCTGGCCCCATCCTCCGGCTCCACCTCCCCCATGAGGCCCAGGTACTCCGCCAGGACCCCGGCGGTGTAGAGGTCGTCCAGCCCCACGCGCCCCTCCTTGCCGGCGCAGAGGATGGCCACCTCCTCGGTGGCCAGCTCCAGGGCCAGCCTGGCGGCCGCGTGGGCGTTGTAGAGGGAGGCCAGGAGGACGTGCTTGGCCGTTTTGGCGGCGACGTGGGCCGCCTTGGTGCCGTTGGTGGTGCTCATGACCACGATCCTGCCCCCCACGGGAGCCTCGAGGGCCTCCCTGGGCGAGTTCCCTAGGTCAAAGCCCGGGGGCTTCAGCCCCCCCACCTCCCCCGCCAGGAGGACGTCGGCGTCCTTGAAGGCCCTGGCGGCCTCGAGGTCCCCCGTCAGGTAGAGGGCTTCGGCCCCCGCTTCCAGGAGGGCCGCCCCCGTGGTGGTGGCCCGGATCACGTCCACCACCAGGACCACGTCCGGGTACACCAGCTCTTCCGTGGGCAGAGGGTCTACCCTAAGGCGCATGCCTTCTCCTCACACCAGCCCGAAGGCCACCTCTTCCAGAAGGGCCGGGCTCAGGACCTCCACCTCCCCGGGGGCCAGGCGCACCGCCCCCTGGGCCTTAAGCTCCTGAAGGGCCCGGGTGACTGTCTCCCGGCTGGCCCCCGCCAGGGCCGCCAACTCCTGCTGGCGCGCCCGGATCTTGGGGCCCATCCCCTGGCGCAGGAGCTTCAAAAGGGCGTAGGCCACCCGGCTCTTGGCCTCCTCAAAGGCCATGAGGTCCAGCTCCAGATCGGCCTCCCGCAGGCGGTGGGCCAGGAGGCGGGCCAGGTTGTGGGCGATGAGGGGGAGGCGGCGGATGAGGGCCAGGTAGGCCTCCCGGTGGAGGACCAGGAGGAGGGCCTCCTCCTCGGCCAGGGCGCTGGCGCTCCGCTCGCTTCCGTCCAAAAGGCTCATCTCCCCGAAGATCTCCCCGGGGCCCACGTAGCCCAGGGTCTTCTCCTGCCCTCCCAGGTGGGTGCGGAAGAGGCGCACCCGGCCCCTTTCCACCAGGTAGAGGGCCTGCCCCAGGTCTCCCTGGTGGAAGACGGGCTTCCCCTTGGGGTAGGCCTGGCGCAGGAAGTAGGAGCGGGCCAGGGCCTCCTCCTCCGGGGCAGGTCGTGGAACAGGGGGCCAGGCATCGGGCTTACTCTAACCGAAACTTCATCTTTTGCCTAGAGGATGGGGGGGTGAGGCCAGTTCTGGAGGCCCGTCGCCTGGGGTTCGCCTACGAGGGCGCCCTCTTCCGGGACCTCTCCTTCGCCCTGGCCCCCGGGGAGGCGCTGGCCCTTTTGGGGCCCTCGGGAAGCGGCAAGACCACCCTCCTCCACCTCCTGGCGGGGCTTCTCCCCTTGCAGGAGGGGGAGGTCTACTGGGAGGGGGAGGCCATTCGGGGCCTCTCCGAAGGGGTTCTGGCCCGGAAGCGGCTTCACTTTCTGGGTCTTATCTTCCAGCACCACTTTCTCTTCCCCGAGCTCACCGCCTTGGAGAACGTCCTGGCCCCCGGGTATTTGGCGGGGCGGGTGGACCGGACCCGGGCCCTTGGCCTTCTGGACCGGCTGGGCCTGGCAAAAAGGGCCCACTTCCTGCCCCAAAGGCTTTCCGGCGGGGAGCGGCAGCGGGTGGCCGTGGCCCGGGCCCTCTACCTGAGGCCCCGCCTCCTCCTGGCCGACGAGCCCACGGCCAGCCTGGACCGCCGCCAGGCCCGGGAGGTCCTGGCCCTCCTTTTGGAGCTTTCCCGGGAGGTGGGGGCGGCCCTGGTCCTAGCCACCCACGACGAGGCCCTGGTGGAAGGCCTTCCCACCCTGCGCCTGTAGTATCCTTAGGCGGTATGAGTCCCATCCACGTGCGGGGAAAGCCGGGGGAGGTGGCCGAGAGGGTCCTGCTTCCCGGGGACCCGGGCCGGGCGGAGTGGATCGCCAAAACCTTCCTCCAGGACCCCGTCCTCTACACCTCCCACCGGGGCCTCCTGGGCTATACCGGCCGCTACAAGGGCGTGCCCGTTTCCGTGCAGACCACGGGCATGGGGGCCCCTTCGGCCAGCATCGTGGCCGAGGAGCTCATCGGGCTAGGAGCCCGGGTTCTCCTGAGGGTGGGCACCTGCGGGGCGGTGGACGAGGGCCTGGCCCCGGGGGACCTGGTCATCGCCCAGGGGGCCGTGCCCCTGGACGGGGCCAGCCGGCAGTACCTGGAGGGCCGCCCCTACGCCCCCCTGCCCGACGCCGGGCTTTTTGCGGCCCTGTGGAGGAAGGCCGAGGCCCTGGGCTACCCCCACCACGTGGGCCTCATCGCCACCGAGGACGCCTTTTACGCCACCACCCCCGAGGGGGCCAGGGCCTGGAGCCGGTTTGGGGTCTTGGCCTTTGAGATGGAGGCCAGCGCCCTCTTCCTGATCGGAAAGATGCGGGGTGTGCGGGCCGGGGCCATCCTCACCGTCTCCAATCAGATCGGCGACCCCGAGCTGGCCCCGGAGGAGGTCCTGAAGGAGGGGGTTCGGCGTATGGTGGAGGTGGCCCTCGAGGCCCTTCTGGAGGTGTGAGATGGCAGAGGAGCATGGGCACGAGTTCATCCTGGAGATCCCCGAGTTTGAGCACCTCTCCTACGAGGTGGAAGAGGGCATCGCCCTGGTCACCCTGAGGCGGCCCGAGGCCCTAAACGCCCTCTCCCAGGACCTTCTGCGGGAGCTCGCCGAGGTGGCCGAGGTCCTCGCCCAGGACCCCGAGGCCCGGGTGGCCATCTTCACCGGGGAGGGGAAGGCCTTCGCCGCCGGGGCGGACCTGAAGGAGATCGCCGCCATCAAGGACCCCTTCATGGCCCGGGAGTACGCCCTTTTGGGCCAGCAGGTCTTCTCGGAGATCGCCGCCTTGCCCATCCCCACCATCGCCGCTATCAATGGCTACGCCCTGGGCGGGGGGCTGGAGCTGGCCTTGGCCTGCGACCTCCGGGTGGCCGCCACGGGGGCCAGGCTGGGCCTGCCTGAGGTGGGCCTGGGCCTCATCCCCGGCTTCGGCGGGACCCAGCGCCTGCCCCGCCTCATCGGCCGGGGGCGGGCCTTGGACCTCATCTTCACCGGGCGGCACGTGACCGCCGAGGAGGCCCTCAGCATGGGCCTGGTGAACCGGGTGGGGGAGGATGCCCTGGAGGAGGCCAGGAAGCTGGCGGAGAAGATCCTCAAGAATGCCCCCATCGCCCTGGCCCTGGCCAAGGAGAGCGTGGTGCGGGGCGAGGGGCTGGACCTGGCCGAGGCCCTGGAGATTGAGGCCGACCTCTTCGGCTACGCCGCGGCCACCGAGGACATGAAGGAGGGGGTGCGGGCCTTTTTGGAAAAGCGCCCCCCCAACTTTAAGGGAGAGTAGGCCCTTTGGGCGGCGGTGGTGTAAGGTAAGGGATGCCCATGACGGAAGAGCGCGTGGTCCACGTAGCCAGCCCCAAGGCCAAGCTCTACGCCGAGGCGGACCAGGCCATCCGCGAGCACCTGAAGGCCTTCCCCAAGGCCCTCAAGGCCTACGAGCTCCTCATCCAGGACCCTGAGGCCCGGGCCGGGTGGAACATGGCCAACTACCTCACCATGCGCAAGCTGGGCTACAACGACCACGGCCGGGTCCACGCCCTCCTCACGGGGGCGGCCAGCGTGGCCATTCTGCGCCTTCTTTCCGAGGCGGGGGTGAGGCTGGACACCCTGGAGTCCGGGGCGGGGGAGCTGGAGGACGCCTACGTGGTGGTCCTCCTCTCCACCATGCTCCACGACCTGGGCAACCAGGTGCACCGGGTGGGGCACGAGGTCTTCGGGGTGACCCTGGCCCTGCCCATCCTGAACCGCATTCTGGAGAAGATCTACCCTGACCCCGAGCAGCGCACCGCCCTTCGGGCCCTGATCCTCCACGGCATCTACAGCCACGACCTGAACCCGGAGCCTCTGACCCTCGAGGCCGGCATCACCGCCGTGGCCGACGGCACCGACATCACCAAGGGCCGGGGGCGGAAGGCCTTCGCCCTGGGGAGCATAGACATCCACTCCATCAGCGCCCTGGCCGTGGACGAGGTGCGCATCCTGAAGGGGGAGAAGGTGCCGGTGGAGATCCAGGTCACCATGAACAACTCCGCCGGCATCTTCCAGGTGGAGGAGACCCTCACCAAGAAGGTCCTGAGGAGCCCCTTGCGCCCCTACGTGAGCGTGGTGGCCATGACCGAGGGGGACGGGGGGGACCAGCGCATCGTCCACCGGGTCCGCCTGCACGAGAGCGAGGACCGCTTCGTCTTGGACTAAGTGCCGGCACTCTGGTTTCGCAACCTGGGGTGTCCAAGTCGGGGCTAAAGGCTTTTCTGGGGCCCCCACCGCGGCAAAGGCCGCGGTGGGGTACTTAACTCAAGGGTGGGGCCTTTTCAGGCCTTGGGCCAGAGTTCCTTGAGCTCCTTGGGCAGAAGGCCCAGGATGTCCTGAAGCTCGCCCTCGGAGACCTTCTTGGCCATCGCGCCGAAGACCGCCCGCGCCGCCGCCTCGGGGTCCACGGCGGGGCCCGAAGGGGTCTTGAGCTCCCGGGCCACGTGGGCCAGGAACTCCTCCTTATGCCGCTCCTTCGTGGAGCACGGTCCTGAGGGCCATGTGGGCCCGGTGGCGGTCCTCGGTGCCCAGGGCCTCCATGATCTCCTTGAGCCAGGTGTGGGTCTTGTAGAGGGTGCGGTCAAACACCTCCAGGCCGGTGGCGCTCATATCTTCACCCCCTTACCTTGAGGCCATCGCTTGAGTCTACGTAAAGGCTTGGCCAAGGGGGGTGGGCCTCAGGCCCGGAAGTAGCGGTAGGGGGGGCCTTCCCGGAGGAGAAGCCCCTCCAGGCGCAGGTACTCCAGGTGGGCCAGGGTCTCGGCGAAGGCGAAGCGGCGGCCGGCGGCGTCCAGCTCCTGGGGGAAAAGCTTGAGGGAGAGCGCCCAGGCGGTCTTGGGCTCCTCCAGGAGGGCGAGGAGGCCCTCGAGGCGCTCGGCGTGGTGGGCCTTGAGCTCCAGGGCCCTGGCCCGGACGTCCTGAATGGGGCCGAAGTGCCCGGCGTGGGCTACCTTGGCGGGAAGCTCCGCCAGGCGGTCCAGGGAGGCCAGGAAGTCCTTCAAGGGGTTTTCCCGGGTGTAGGCCCATAGGCCCACGTTGGGGGAGACCCGCTCCAGGAGGGCGTCCCCCGCCAAAAGCACCCCCTCTTCCTCCAGGAAGAAGGCCACGTGCCCGTCGGCGTGGCCGGGGGTCCAGACGGTCTTGAGGCGCCTTCCCGCCACCTCCAGGACCTCTCCGTCCTTCAGGGGTGTGGGGCTTTGCGGGGGGTGAACCCGCTCCCGGGTCTTGGCCATGGTCTCCTGGATGCCCAAAAGGGCCTCCTCCGGCATCCCGTGGTCCAGGAAAAGCCGAAGGCTCGCCTCGGCGAAGGCCTCGGGCTCGCGCCAGAAGCGGTGCCCCCTTGGTAGCTCCTCCTCGTGGAGGAAGACCCTAGCGCCAAGACCCTCCAGGAAGCCGGCCAGGCCGTAGTGGTCGGGGTGGTGGTGGGTGAGGAGGACGGCGCCGATGTCGGCGAAGCAAAGCCCCAGTTCCGCCAGGTAGAGCTCCAGGGTGCCCTTGGCGGCGCGGGTGCCCAAGGCGGTGTCCACCAGGGCCACCTCCCCGTTTCCCTTCAGGAGGTAGAGGTTCACCGTCTTCAGGGGGTAGGGGATGGGGACGGGGAGGAGGTAGAGGCCGGGGAGGAGTTCCCTCACAGGAGCACCTAGGAGGAGGGCGGCCAGGAAGGGGTCTTTCCTTAAGATGCCAGGGAAAGAGGTAGCCTCCTTCCCCGTCCGCCACCACCTCGAGGCCCCCCAGGGCCTCCTTTAGCCCCGCCAGGACCGCCTCGGGCGGGAGGGCCTCCCCGTCCACCTGGAAGACGGCCAGGCGGTCGGCGTCCCCGTCCAGGGCGAAGCCCACCGCCGGGGGCTCCTGGGCCTTGAGGAGGACCCGGAGGGTCTTGAGGTTTTCCGGTTTGGGGTCGGGGTCCACCCCGTAGAAGAGGGGGTGGGGGAGGGGGTGGAGCTCCCGAAGCTCCGCCGCAAGCCCCAGGGCGCGGAAGGCCTGGGGCAGGACCCCGCCCCCCGCCCCGCCCATGGTGTCCAGGTAGACCACCCCGGCCTTCCCTTTAGGGGCCTCCCCCAGGTCCTTCAGGAGGCGCTCCAGGTAGGCCTGGCGCAGGTCCAGGGGGGCGAAGGGCGCGGGCTCGGGAAGGGTCTCGGGCAGGGTGAGGGCCTCTCCGGGAAGAGGCTCTCCGGGCCCCAGGCGGAGCTTCACCCCCTGGAAGCGGGCGGGCCTGCGGCTTGCCGTCAGGTAGAGGCCCCCCGCCTCCAGGGTCTCCAGGGCCAGGCCGAAGAGGGGAAGGGGGGCGGGGCCCAGGAGAAGGTGGGTTTCCAGGCCCAGGCCCGAGAGGACCCGGGCGGCCTCCTCCGCCATCTCCCGGGCCAGGAAGCGGGCGTCGTGGCCCACCACCGCCCTTTTGATGCCTCGGGCGAGAAGGGCCTCGCCCAGGCCCGCCGCCGGACGGGCCGCGCTCCCAAAGGTGAAGCCTCGGGCCAGTTCGCCCACGAAGCCTTCGGGCGTGGGGTAGAGCTCCATGCCTTAGAGTCTACCCCGTGGTAGACTCACCCCCGTGGGCGAGGCGCATCCCTCCGAAGAGGCCCTGCTCTCCTCCCTGAACGAGGCCCAGCGCCAGGCCGTCCTCCACTTTGAGGGCCCGGCTTTGGTGGTGGCGGGGGCGGGTAGCGGCAAGACCCGGACCGTGGTCCACCGGGTGGCCTACCTCATCGCCAGGCGCGGGGTCTTCCCCTCGGAGATCCTAGCCGTCACCTTCACCAACAAGGCCGCCGAGGAGATGAAGGCCCGCCTGAAGGCCATGGTGAGCGGGGCGGGGGAGCTTTGGGTCTCCACCTTCCACGCCGCCGCCCTGCGCATCCTCAGGGTCTACGGGGAGCGGGTGGGCCTGAAGCCCGGCTTCGTGGTCTACGACGAGGACGACCAGACGGCTTTGCTCAAGGAAATCTTCAAAGAGCTCGGGCTCGCCGCCAAGCCCGGTCCCATCAAGAGCCTCTTGGACCGGGCCAAGAACCAGGGGGTGCCCCCCGAGCGCCTTCTTTTGGAGCTTCCCGAGTTCTACGCCGGGCTTTCCCGGGGGAGGCTCCAGGACGTCCTCCACCGCTACCAGGAGGCCCTGAGGGCCCAGGGGGCTTTGGACTTTGGGGACATTCTCCTTTATGCCCTAAAGCTTCTGGAGGAGGACGGAGAGGTCCTGAAGCGGGTCAGGAAGCGGGCCCGCTTCATCCACGTGGACGAGTACCAGGACACCAACCCCGTCCAGTACCGCTTCACCCGGCTTCTGGCGGGGGAGGAGGCCAACCTCATGGCGGTGGGGGACCCGGACCAGGGCATCTACTCCTTCCGGGCGGCCGACATCCGCAACATCCTGGACTTCACCCAGGACTACCCCAAGGCCAGGGTCTACCGCCTCGAGGACAACTACCGCTCCACCGAGGCCATCCTCCGCTTCGCCAACGCCATCATCGTTAAGAACGCCCTCCGCTTGGAGAAGACCCTGAGGCCGGTGAAAAAGGGCGGGGAGCCCGTGCGGCTTTTCCGGGCGGAAAGCGCCCGGGACGAGGCCCGCTTCGTGGCCGAGGAGATCGCGCGGCTTGGCCCCCCTTTTGACCGGGTGGCCGTCCTCTACCGCACCAACGCGCAAAGCCGCCTCCTGGAGCAGGCCCTGGCCAGCCGGGGCATTCCGGCCCGGGTGGTGGGGGGCGTGGGCTTCTTTGAGCGGGCCGAGGTGAAGGACCTTTTGGCCTACGCCCGCCTGAGCCTGAACCCTCTGGACGCCGTGAGCCTCAAGCGGGTCCTGAACACGCCGCCCCGGGGAATCGGCCCGGCCACGGTGGAGAAGGTCCAGGCCATCGCAAAGGAGCGGGGCCTGCCCCTCTTTGAGGCCCTGAAGGTGGCGGCGCGGACCCTTCCCCGCCCCGAGCCCCTGCGGGCCTTCCTGGCCCTCATGGAGGAGCTCATGGACCTGGCCTTCGGCCCGGCGGAGGCCTTTTTCCGCCACCTCCTCCTGGCCACCGACTACCCCGCCTACCTGAAGGAGGCCTACCCCGAAGACGCCGAGGACCGCCTGGAGAACGTGGAGGAGCTTTTGCGGGCCGCCAAGGAGGCGGAAAGCCTCATGGACTTCCTGGACAAGGTGGCCCTCACGGCCCGGGCGGAGGAGCCCGCCGAGGCCGAGGGGCGGGTTGCCCTCATGACCCTCCACAACGCCAAGGGGCTGGAGTTTCCCGTGGTCTTCCTGGTGGGGGTGGAGGAGGGGCTTCTGCCCCACCGCTCCTCCCTCTCCACCCAGGAGGGCCTCGAGGAGGAGCGCCGCCTCTTCTACGTGGGGGTCACCCGGGCCCAGGAGCGGCTTTACCTCTCCTACGCCCAGGAGCGGGAGATCTACGGCCGCCTAGAGCCCGTGCGCCCAAGCCGCTTCCTAGAGGAGGTGGACGAGGGCCTCTACGAGGTCTACGACCCTTACCGCCAAAGCTCCAGGAAGCCCACCCCGCCGCCCCACCGGGCCCTGCCCGGGGCCTTTAGGGGTGGGGAGAAGGTGGTCCACCCCCGCTTCGGCCCGGGGACCGTGGTGGCGGCGGCCGGGGACGAGGTCACCGTGCACTTTGAGGGGGTGGGGCTCAAGCGCCTCTCCCTGAAGTACGCCGACCTGAGGCCGGCCTAGGAGGCGAAGGATGTGGCCCCCCTACCACAAGGCAAGGCCCCTTCCCGTCTTCTACGGGAAGGCCTCGGCCTTCTTCGGGCCCCTGGCGGCGGAGATCGCCGCAAGCCGCCTCCCCCTCTTCCCCTACCCGGTGGAGGACCAGGACCCCTGGGCGGCCCTTCCCTGCCTGAGGCCTTTGGACTTCGCCGGGATGGTGCTGGAGGAGGCCTCGCCGCCTCCCGAGGGGATGCGCCTCGAGGCCGAGGCGGAGCGGGCGGGCCTGGTGGACCTGGTGGTGCCGGGGGCCTTGGGGCTCGTGGGGCATTACACGGAGGGGCTCGCTTTGGACCGGCTCCTTTCCGCCTTCTTCCCGGGGTCCAAAGCCCTTTGGCTTGGCCCCTTGCGCCTGGGCCTCGCCCCCTTCCTCCGGGCCCTTGGCCAGGTTTCCGTGGGGGCGGGGAGCTTCGCCGAGGGGGATAGCTTCCTGGCCCGCCTGCCCGAAAGGGCCCGGGGGCACGTGGCCCTGAGGCCCGAGGAGGTGGGCGCCTTAGCCCTCAAGGCGGACCTGGTCATCTTCGCCGGGGGCAGGCTTCCCCTGGACGTTCTCCAACCCTTCCACGCCCTCCTGGCCCTGGCCCCGGTGGAGCGGGGGGTGAGGGAGAGGGTCCTCGAGGTCCACGGCCCGGAGACCCTTCTGGACTTCCGGGCCAAGGCGGTGTTGGAGGCCTTGGGGTACACCCCATAAAAAAACGTCCCCACGCGTGTGGGGACTACTCCTACGGCCTCCGGGAGGTCTCCCGCCTCCTCGGGCCATCCCCACGTGCGTGGGGACTACCCGGGGTGAACTCCCCCGAGGACCTGGCCAAGCGGGCCATCCCCACGTGCGTGGGGACTACGTGGGCACCGCCGCAAGGGCGTTCACCAGAGCCGGGCCATCCCCACGTGCGTGGGGACTACGCTTATTACACCGTATGGGGAGAGGGTAACGGAGGGCCATCCCCACGTGCGTGGGGACTACACCCTGGCGGCTACCAGCGCGTCCTGGACCCCCTGGGCCATCCCCACGTGCGTGGGGACTACACCCCCAGGTGGCTATGGCGGTCCTGGACACGCGGGCCATCCCCACGTGCGTGGGGACTACTCAGGGGGTGGGCCCGGCAGCTGGGGCCCACCTGGGCCATTCCCACGTGCGTGGGGACTACCCGCTACGATGGCCAGGAGCACGTGGTGGAGCTGGGCCATTCCCACGTGCGTGGGGACTACGAACGCCCGCCGGGCCAGCTCGGCGGCCCGGGCGGGCCATTCCCACGTGCGTGGGGACTACACTACACTTGACCAGGACGGCGAAAATACCCGCTTACCCCCCGTTATGTATCTTTTCGGGAGAAGTTCCGGGAAGGGGTTTTCAAGTTCCGCCGCGCCGGGGGAAGGGGTGAGGGTGGGGCGCTTGGGTCATCTTACCACACGGGCTTCCCGGGCGAGAAGGGCCATGCTGAGGGCGATGAGGGCGAAGGCGATGAGGGCCTGAAGGGGGATGGGAAACTGGGGTATGTACTCCACGGAGCAGGGCACCGGGGGCTTGCAGGCCAGGGTGAAGAGGTTGGGGAACTTCTGCTCCAGGAGATGCAGGGTGCTGATGCTCCCCCCGATCAGGGAAAGGGCCAGGCTGTAGGGCCAGACCCCAAAGTCCTGCCGCCACAGGGCCAGGCCCAGGATGACGGCCTGCGGGTACATGAAGATGCGCTGGTACCAGCAGAGCTCGCAGGGCAGGAAAAGCCGCACCTCGGAGTAGTAGAGGCTTCCCAGGGTGGCCACCAGGGCCACGATCCAAGCGAAGGCCAAGAGAAGGGGAGCGCGCTGCATCGGGCCCAGCATACCCCTAAACTGAGGGCGTGCGGGAAGAAGAGCTCAAGGAAGGGGAGGACTACTACCTGGAAAACGGCTACCTGGTCTTCACCGAGGCCTACCACCTGAAGCGGGGGTACTGCTGCGGCTCGGGTTGCCGCCACTGCCCCTGGCGGGAGGAAGAGGAAAACTAGTCCTCCAGAAGGGCTTCCACGAAGGCCTCAGGGTCAAAGGGTTGGAGGTCGTCCGGCCCCTCGCCTACCCCGACGAACTTGATGGGCACCTTCAGGGTGCGCACGATGGGGATCAGGACCCCGCCCTTGGCGGTGCCGTCCAGCTTGGTGACGATGACCCCGGTGAGGCCCACGGCCTCGTGGAATTTCTTGGCCTGCTCCAGGCCGTTTTGGCCGGTGACGGCGTCCAGCACCAGCCAGACCTCCTTGGGCTCCTCCGGGTCGGCCTTGGCGATGGCCCGCTTGACCTTCTTCAGCTCCTCCATGAGGTTGTGCTTGGTGTGGAGGCGGCCTGCGGTGTCCACGAAGAGGAGGTCGTAGCCCCGGGCCTTCATGGCCTGGACGGCGTCGTAGGCGAGAGCGGCGGGGTCGGTGCCCTCCGGTCCTTGGATCACGGGGATAGAAAGGCGCTTTCCCCACTCGGAAAGCTGGGTTCCCCCGGCGGCCCGGAAGGTGTCCCCGGCGCAAAACATGACCTTCTTGCCCAGGTTCTGGTAGTAGCGGCCCAGCTTGGCGATGGTGGTGGTCTTGCCCACCCCATTCACGCCCACCACCAGAACCACCCGGCCCTTGGGCTCCACGGGCTTGGGCTTTTGCGGGTTGAAGCCCAGCTTCCTCAGGGTGGCCCGGCGCTCGTCCGGCTCCAGCATCCCTACCAGCTTTTCCTTCACCGCCTCCTTCAGGTCTTTGCGGCCCGAGGCCCGGACTTCCTGAAGGATCTCCTCGGTGGCGGAGAGGCCCACGTCGGCGGCCAGGAGGGCCATCTCTAGCTCCTCCAGGACCTCCTCGAGGTTGCCGCCCCAGGGAATGGCCTTGAGAAGCCGCTCCCTGGTCTTGGCCAGGCCCGCCTTTAGCCGGTCAAAGAAGCCCATCAGCGGAAGTTGACGCCAAGCCCAAAGCGCCAGACCTTGGGGAAGCCCGCGAAGCCGTAGACGTAGGTAGCCTCGGCGAAGAGGCCGGTGTAGGGGTCAAGGAGCCCCTCAAGCCCGGCGCTGAAGCTGACGCCAGCGGTGGACTGCTCGCCCAAGAGCCCGCTCAGCCCCCCGCCGAAGTAGGGGAGGAGGCCCCTAAGGGTGGGGTCGTACTGGCCCAGGTCCGGCTTGAAGAGGAGGCTGGCCTCGAGGGCCACCCCGGGGGCGGCGGGGGCCAGCTCGGCCAGGAGGCGGCCGGAGAGGTTCTGCCGGAGGCGGCTTTCCACCCCGGCCCCGAAGGTGAGGCCCAGGCCCTCCCCATAGCCGAAGCGCATCTGGATGGCGCTCTGAGCCGTGGCCAGGCCCAAAAGGGCTATGGTGGCGAGAAGGAACCGCTTCACGCTCTCCAGTATACCCCGGCTTGCGGCTTTCTTCACGAAAGAGCCCGCTCCAGGCGGGAAAGGGTCCGTTCCCGGCCCAGAAGGGCCATGATCTCAAAGAGGCCCGGGGTTTCCAGGCTCCCGGTGAGGGCGGCCCGGAGGGGCTGGGCCACCTGGCCCAGTTTAAGGCCCCTTTGGGCGGCGAAGTTCCGGAGAAGGGCCTCGAGGGCGGCCTCGCCCCAGTCCTCCTGGGCCTTCAGGAGGGGAAGGAGCTCCTTGAGGACGGGAAGGCCCTCCTCCAGCTTGGCCCTGGCCTTCTCGGAGAAGGGGTAGTCCTCGGTGAAGAGATAAGGGGCCTTCTCGGGAAGCTCCTTCAGGGTGTCTATGCGGGGGCGCATGAGCTCCACCGCCCGGCGCAGGTAGGCCTCGCTGGGCCAAAAGAAGCCCGCCGCCTCCAGGAAGGGCTTGACCCGCTGGGCCACCTCTTCCAGGGAAAGGACCTCCCGGATGTACTTGCCGTTCATCCAGCGGAGCTTCTCCAGGTCAAAGATGGGCCCGCCCAGGGAGACCCTCTCCCAGGAAAAGGCGGCCACGAACTCCTCGAGGGTGAAGATCTCCCGCCCGTCGGGCATGGAGAAGCCCATGAGGCAAAGGTAGTTCCTCAGGGCCTCGGGCAAGAAGCCCTCCACCCTGTACCACTCCAGGGAGGTGTGGCTCTTGCGCTTGGAGATCTTGGTCCTGTCGGGGTTCCTGAGGAGGGGCATGTGGTAGAAGCGGGGCACCTCCCAGCCGAAGGCTTGGTAGAGGAGGACGTGGATGGGCGTGGAGACCAGCCACTCCTCGGCCCGGATCACGTCGGTGACCCCCATGAGGTGGTCGTCCACTACGTTGGCCAGGTGGTAGGTGGGGTAGCCGTCGGACTTGAGGAGAACCACGTCGGGGATCTCCCCGTTGTCGTAGACCACCACGCCCCTGAGCTCGTCCTTGACCGCCGTGGTACCGGGGCGGGGGACCTTGAGGCGGATCACGTGGGGTTCGCCCCGCCTGGCCCGCTCCTCGGCCTCCTCGGGGGGGATGTGGCGGGCCCGGCCGTCGTAGCCCCCCTTCTCCTGGCGGATCCTCTCCAGCTCCTCCGGGGTCTCAAAGGCCCGGTAGGCCCACCCCCGCCTCAGAAGCTCCTCGGCGTGGGCTTTATAAATGGGCAGACGCTCCGACTGGCGGTAGGGGGCGTGGGGCCCGCCGATGTCCGGCCCCTCGTCGTAGGCGATCTCCAGCCACTTCAGCGCGGCCAGGATCCTCTCCTCGGCCCCGGGCACGTAGCGGGCCCGGTCCGTGTCCTCAATGCGGACGATGAAGCGGCCCCCGTTCTTTCGCGCCCAGGCGTAGTTGAAGAGGGCGATGTAGGCCGTGCCCACGTGGGGGTCGCCGGTGGGGCTTGGGGCGATGCGGGTCACCACCATACCTGGCCCATTATCTCACCCAGGGCTAAAGGTTTGCCCTTAGGCTTAGGGCCATGGACGGCGAGCTTGTGGCCCAGGGACTTAGGAAACGCTACGGCCCCAAGGAGGTGGTCAAGGGGGTGGACCTCCACCTCAAGCGGGGGGAGATCGTGGCCCTCTTCGGCCCCAACGGGGCGGGGAAGACCACGACCTTTTACATGGTGGTGGGCTTCATCCGGCCCACCGGGGGGCGCATCTTCCTGAAGGGCCAGGAGATCGGCCGCCTGCCCATGTACAAAAGGGCCCGCATGGGCCTCGGCTACCTGCCCCAGGAGCCCAGCGCCTTCCGGCGGATGACGGTGCTGGAAAACCTCCTGGCCATCCTGGAGTTCCAGCCCCTTTCCCAGAGGGAGCGACTGGAAAAGGCCAAGGCCCTTCTGGAGGAGCTGGCCATCTACCACCTCAAAGACCGCATGGCCTACGCCCTCTCCGGCGGGGAAAGGCGTCGGCTGGAGATCGCCCGGGCCCTCTGCACCGACCCCGACTTCATCCTTCTGGACGAGCCCTTCACCGGGGTGGACCCCAAGAACGTGCGGGAGATCCAGAAGGTCATCGCCGAGCTTCGGGAAAGGCGGGGCGTGGGGGTCTTCGTCACCGACCACGCCGTGCGGGAGACCCTGGCCATCACCGACCGGGTCTACGTGATGTACGACGGGGAGATCCTCTTCCACGGCGACCCCGAGACCTTCGCCAAGGACCAGGGGGTGCGGCGGCACTACCTGGGGGAAGACTACGAGCTTTAGATGACCTTCTGGGCCCTCCTCGTCCTCATCCTCCTCCTCTCCGCCCTGGTGGCCTACCTGGGGGACCGGGTGGCCAAGTGGGCGGGAAAGCGGCACTTCCGCTTCCTGGGCCTCAGGCCCAGGCAGACGGCCACCCTGGTGGCCGTCATGACCGGGGTGGGGATCGCCCTCTTCAGCTACCTGGGCTTTTTGCTGGTCTTCCGGGAGGCCCGGGAGACCATCCTCGAGGCCCAGGCCGTCCGGGAGGAGCGGGACCGGCTTAAGGGGGAGCGGGAAGCCCTCCTAAGGGCCAAAGAGGCCATGGAGGCCGAGGCCGCCCGGGCCCTTTCCGAGCTCAACGCCCTCAGGGCGGAGAGGAAGGAGCTTCTAAAGGCCCTGGAAGAGGCCGAGGCCCTGAAGGGGCGCCTTATGGCCGAGGCCAGGGGCCTTCAGGCCCAGGTGGCCGCCCTGGGGAAGGAGAAGGCCCGGCTGGAGGAAGAAAAGACCCGGCTGGCGGCGCTCCTTTCGGAAAAGGAAGCCCCCCTCGCGGAGAAGGAAAGGGCTCTGGCCGAAGGGACCGAGGCCCTGAAGGCCCTGGAGGAGGCTTTGAGGAGGACGGCGGCGGAGAAGAAGCGGCTGGAAGGGGAAAAGGGCCGCCTGGAGGCCGACATCGCCCTCCTCCAGGCCCGCCTGGAGGAGGCCAGGCGGGAGCGCCAGGGCCTTGAGGAGGAGCTTTCCGCTCTGCGGGGGCGGCTCGCCGAGGCCCAGAGAAGCCTGGCCCAGGCCGAGGAGCGGGTGCGGGGCCTCCTCAGGCAGGCGGAGGCCCTGGCGGGGGAGCGGGGCCAGCTTTCGGAGAGGCTTTTGCGCCTGAGCCAGGGGCTTTACCTGGGGGAGGTGCGCCTGGGGGCCGAGGAGGGGAGGGCCACTTTGGAGCGGGTGGCCGAGCGGCGGGCCCTCCTCCAGGGCTTCCGGGGGGCGGAGCTATTGGAAGGGGAGGTGCAGGGGCCGGGTCTTGCGGTCCTCGAGGGGGCGGGGTACCGGGACGGCAGGCTTCTGGTGCGCTTCCGCTTCTACCCGGAGAAGAAGGCCTTTGCCGCCGGGGAGGTCCTGGCCAGCGCCACCTTCCGCCTCTCCACCCAGGCCCGCCACCAGGAGGTCCTGGAGCGCCTGGGGGAGGAGGCGCGGCGGAGGCTTCTGGAGGCGGGCTTTCCCCCCGAGACGCCACCTTCCCCTCCCCCGAGGAGCTGGCCCGGGGCCTGGCCCTCCTCCAGGGCAGAAAGGGCGTGGTGCGCCTGGGCGTGGTGGCCGCCAAGGACCTCTGGACCACGGAAAGGCCCCTTCTGGCCTACCAGCTCCTAGGGGGGCCGCCGGGCCCGGAGGTACCGCTCCCGACCCAGAAGGTCCCTTAGGACCGCCACCTCCTGGAAGCCCATGGCGCCAAGCTCCTTCGCCATGAGGCCCACGTTCTCCGGGGCGAGCTCCATTAGGAGGAAGCCCCCGGGCCTCAGGGCCTCCCAGGCCTCACCGGCCAGGGGCCGGGCCACGTCTAGGCCCTCAGGCCCGGCGTAAAGGGCCAGCGGGTTCTCAAAAGCGAGCTCCTTGGGGGCCACCTCCCGGTAAGCCTCGGGCAGGTACGGGGGGTTGGAGACGATGAGGTCCAGCCTCCTTAGCCCCCCCGTGAGGGGGGCCTTCAGGAAATGGACCGGAAGGCCCAGCCTCCTGGCGTTCTCCTCCGCCAGGGCCAGGGCCCTAGGGTCCACCTCGGTGGCGTGGACCTCGGCCTCGGGGAGGTGCCGCTTCAGGGCCAAGGCGATGGCCCCCGTCCCCGTCCCCACGTCCAGGACGCGGGGCCTTGGGGGAAGGGGAAGGCTCAGGGCCAGCTCTACCAGCCCTTCGGTCTCCGGCCTCGGGATCAGGACCCCCTCGGCCACCTTTAGGGGGAGGCCAAAAAACTCCACCTCCCCCAGGAGGTACTGCAGGGGATAGCCGGAAAGCCGCCTTTTTAGGAGCTCCCGGGCTCTGGCCTCCGCTCCCGGGGGTGGGGGCTCGGAAAGCCTAAGGAGGAGGGCCTTTCGGGGAAGCCCCGCCGCCAGGGCCAGAAGGTCCAGGGCCTCGCCCTTGGGGAGGCCCGCCCCTTCAAGCTCCCTCTCCAGTTCCCGGAGGAGCCTTATCACGGGGGTAGACCACCACGTGCCGCTCCTCCCCCTCCCCGTGGCTTTCCGTGGTCACCTTGGGGTGGTTCTTGAGGAGCATGTGGACGATGCGCCTTTCCGAGGGGCGCATGGGGGGCAGGGGCAGGGGCTCTCCCGTGAGCTCCACGGTAAGGGCCGCCTCCTGGGCCAGCCTGCGGATCTTGTCCTCCTGCCGCTTGCGGTAGCCGGCGGCGTCCAGGACCACCCGGTAGGCCCCGCCGAAGTGCTTGGCCAGGACCACCCCCGCCAGGTACTCCACCGCCTTCAGGGTCCGCCCCTCCTTGCCGATGAAGCGCCCCAGGTCCCCGCCCTTGACCTCGGCCCGGAGGAGGTTTCCCTCCTGGCGCACCTCCACGTAGTGGGCGGGGTCCAGGCGGAGGAGGAGGCCCACGAGAAACTCTTCCAGAACCTCCTTGGGGCCCTTGGTTTGGCTCTCCTTCCCGCTTTCTTTGAGCTCCACCTCCACCGGGGCCTCTTCCAGCACCCCCAGGTCGGAGAGGAGGTCGTCAATGCTCTTCTTCTTCTCGTCCATGACCCCAGTTTACGCCGCCAGGGGCTTGAGGCTTTTGTTGATGAGCCACTGCTGGAAGAGGCCGATGAGGTTGGAGAGGACCCAGTAGAGGGTGACCCCGGCGGGGAACTGCAGGACCAGGAAGACGAAGATCAAGTTTATGAAAAGCCCCTGGCGGATGACGTCCTTGTTGCCGTGGGCGGAGAGCCAGGTGGAGAGGAGGGTGGAGGCCACGTAGAGGACCGGGAGGATGTAGTAGGGGTCGGGCAGGGCCAGGTCGGGGATCCAGAGGAGGCCCTGGCCGAACTCGTAGTTGGCGATCACCTTCCAGAGGATGAAGAGGATGGGCATCTGGATGAAAAGGGGCAGGCACCCGGCGGCGGGGTTCACCTTGTGCTCCTGGTAGAGCTTCATGGTGGCCTCTGCCCGCTTGTTGGGGTCGTCCTTGTACTTCTCGTTGATCTTCTGGATGAGGGGCTGGAGGCGCTGCATCTCGGCCATGCTCTTGAACTGCTGGTGCATGAGGGGCCAGAGGAGGAGGCGCACCACCAGGGTCAGGAAGAGGATGGCGAGGCCCCAGCTCCCCGTGTAGCGGAAGGCGATCTCCATGATCCAAAGAAGGCCCAAGGAGAGCTGGCCCCAGAGGTTGGGGGTGAAGAGGCCGGGTAGAGCGAGGAGGCCCTCCACGTGGAAGCGCACCAGCTCGTTCTGCCCGCCGTAGACCTTGACCTCCTGGCCCGGGGGTAGCCGGACCTCGCCCTCCTTCCCCACCAGCTTGCCCTCGAGGGGCCCCTCTCCGAAGGCCACCAGGGCATAGCCCGCTTTGGGCCGGGTCTGCCAGGCCAGGTAGCGGAACCGGCCCTCCCCGCTGGGGAGGGGCTCCCCTTGGCCCTCCAGGAGGACCCGGGGAGCCCCTTGGGCGGAAAGCCTTAGGGTAAGGGGGAAGTCCGCCCGGACCCCCACGGTGTACCGTCCCTTGGCGATCTCGTAGGTGAGGGTGCCCTCCTGGCCCTGGAAGCGGGCCAGGAGGCGGCCGTCCTCCACCAAAAACTCCGCCTTCGTTGGGGTAAAGCCCGCCGGGCTCACCACGGGGCCATTCGCCCTGAGGTTGGGGGCCTTGGCGTAGTCGCCGATGGCGGTGCCCTTGTAGGTCTTGACGTACCAGCCCACCACCTGGCCCTTCTGGTCAAAGGCCAGGTCCACGAGGTTGGTGACGGCCACCTTTTCCGGCACGCCGTCCCCGTTCACGTCCACGTCCTTGAAGCCCGCCTCCAGGGCCAGGGCGGGAAGGAGGAGGAGGGCGAGGGCGATAAGGCGCCTCATCGGAGGCCCTCCTTGGCCTTCTTGGGCGGGAAGACGGGGGGCACGGGGTCAAGCCCCCCGGGGTGGAGGGGGTGGCACCTTAGAAGGCGCCGCGCCGCCAGGTAGCTACCCAAGAGGGCCCCGTGCCGTTCTAGGGCCTCGAGGGCGTAGGCGGAGCAGGTGGGGTGGAAGCGGCAGGTCCTGGGCTTCAGGGGGGAGATGAACCGGCGGTAAGCTTTCACGAGCAGGATCAAGAGGCCGCGCACGCCGCCTATTGTATCAGCCCGCTTTTCCTGAGGGCCCGGACCACGTCCTGGAAGAGCTCGGCGAAGCCCGCCTCCCGCGCTTCGGGGCTCGCCACCAGGAGGATGTGGGCCTTGGGGAGGTGAAGGCGGCGGAGGATCTCCCGAAGGCGCCTTTTCACCTTGTTGCGCACCACCGCCTTGCCCACCTTTTTGGAGACCACGATCCCCACCCGGGCCTCGGGAGCGGGGAGCCACTTCACGCTCACAAACCTGCCCCTTCCCGCCCTGCCCTTGCGCAGGCGCTGGAAAGCCCGGTCCCCTTTTAAGGAAAGAAGCCTGCCCCCCGCTTTGGGGGGGCCTTGGCCTAGCCGCTTACCTTGGGCGTCAGGCGCCAGCGGCCCTTTCTTCGCCTGCGCTTCAGCACGTTCCTGCCGCCTGGGGTCTTCATGCGGGCCCGGAAGCCGTGGGTCTTGGCCCGCTTCCTCCGGTTGGGTTGCCAGGTCCTTTTCATCCATTTCCCTCCCTGGGCCCCACGGGCCCCGATACCCTAAAGAGTGTAGCACAAGAGGGCCTGCATTGGGTCTAACGGATTTTTGCACCCGGGCGGCATAACGTTGACAGGCTCGGGCCTTCCCCTTATACTTCCCCCCAAACGGCTCTAGGGAGGAAGCCCGTGGCCCAGCTACTGGTGGAGAACGTCACCTTAACCTTTGGCGGTCTAGCCGCCTTGTCGGCGGTTTCCCTGGCGGTGGAGAAGGGGGAGCTGGTCTCGGTCATCGGCCCCAACGGGGCGGGGAAGACGAGCCTTTTGAACTGCATCTCCGGCTTCTACCACCCAAACCGAGGGCGCATCCTCTTTGAGGGGCACGAGATCACCCGGGCCTCCCCCCACGAGATCACCAAGCGGGGCATCGCCCGGGCCTTTCAGAACATAGAGCTCTTCTCCGGCCTCACCGTCCTGGAAAACCTCATGCTGGCCCGGCACACCTACCTCCGCTACGGCCTGCTCCAGGCCGGGGCCTTCTACGGGAGGGCTTTGGACCTCGAGGTGGAAAACCGCAGGAGGGTGGAGGAGGTCATAGACTTCATGGAGCTGGAGCCCTACCGCAAGGCTTTGGTGGGCAACCTGCCCTACGGGGTCAGGAAGCAGGTGGAGGTGGCCCGGGCCCTGGCCCTCTCCCCCAGGCTCCTCCTCCTGGACGAGCCCATGGCGGGCATGACCCTGGAGGAGAAGGAGGACATGGTGCGCTTCATCCTGGAGATCAAGGCCCAGGGCACCACCGTGGTCCTCATTGAGCACGACCTGGGGGTGGTCATGGACATCTCCGACCGGGTCTACGTCCTGGACTTCGGCCAGGTCATCGCCGAGGGGCCGCCTCTGGAGGTGGCCCAAAACCCGCGGGTCCAGGAGGCCTACATGGGGGTGGAAGCGTGAAGGCCCTACGCCCCTCCTACGAGATGAAGCGCTACACCCTGCCCCAGCTCCTCAGGCTCCGCGCCCTGGAGGAAGGGGACCGGGTGGCCCTCCGGGAGAAGGACCTGGGCATCTGGAACGAGGTCACCTACGGGGAGTACTACGAGAAGGTCCTCCTCTTCGCCCACGGCCTCCTTTCCTTAGGCTTTGCGCCGGGGGATCGGCTCGCCATCATCGCCGACAACATCCCCGAGTGGCTTTACGCCGAGCTCGGGGCCCAGGCGGTTCGGGGTATCAGCGTGGGCGTGTACCAGTCCGGCCTGCCCTCCGAGATCGCCTACATGCTGAGCTACACCGGGGCCAGCGTCGTCCTGGCGGAGGACCAGGAGCAGGTAGACAAGCTCTACGAGGTGAGGGCCGAGATCCCCAAGGTCCGCCACGTCATCTACGAGGACGAGAAGGGCATGCGGGGCTACCGGGACCCCTGGCTCCTCTCCTTTGAGGAGGTCCTGGAAAGGGGGCGGGAGCACCGCAGGAAGCACCCCGATGCCGTGGAGAGGCTCCTCCTCGAGGCCAGCCCCGAGGAGGTCTGCCATCTCTCCTCCACCTCGGGGACCACGGGCAGGCCCAAGGCGGCCATGCTCCGCCACCGCAACATGGTCCACATGGGGGTGGCCCTGCAGGAGGTGGACCCCCTCCTGCCCACCGACGACTACCTCTCCTTCCTGCCCCTGGCCTGGATCGGGGAGCAGATGATGTCGGTGGCCATGGCCCTCACCGGGGGCTTCGCCGTCAACTTCCCGGAGGCGGTGGAGACCGCCCTGCAGGACCTGAAGGAGATCGGCCCCCACGTCATGTTCAGCCCCCCCAGGGTGTGGGAAAGCATCCAGAGCAACATCTGGGTGCGGATGTCGGAAAGCTACGCCTTTAACCGCTTTGTCTACGAGAGGCTCCTTAGGGTGGGCTACCGGGCGGCGGAGTACCGCATGCGGGGTAGGCCCATGCCCTTAGGCCTTCGCCTCGCCTACTGGCTGGCGGACCAGGTGCTCTTCAAGCCCTTGAGGGACCAGCTGGGCTTCCTTCGCCTCCGGCGGGCCTACACCGGCGGGGCCGCCTTGGGGCCCGACGTGTTCCGCTTCTTTCACGCCATCGGGGTCAACCTCAAGCAGATCTACGGCCAGACGGAGATCAACGGCATCGCCTTCGTCCACCGGGACGGGGATGTCCGCTACGACACCGTGGGCAAGCCCATCCCCGGCACCGAGGTCCGGATCAGCGAGGAAGGGGAGATCCTCCTGCGTTCGGACGCCGTCTGCGCCGGCTACTGGGAGAGGCCCGAGGCCACGGCGGAGACCTTCCGGGAAGGCTGGCTCCACACCGGGGACGCCGGCTACCTGACGGAGGACGGCCACCTGGTGGTCATTGACCGCCTCTCCGACGTGATGCGCACCGAGAGGGGCACCGTCTTCAGCCCCCAGTTCGTGGAGAACAAGCTGAAGTTCTCCCCCTACATCAAGGAGGCCGTGGTCTTCGGGGACCGCAAGCCCTACCTGGCCGCCTTCATCAACATTGACCCCCAGACCGTGGGCAAGTGGGCGGAGGACCGGGGCCTGGCCTACACCACCTATCTGGACCTCTCCTTGAAGCCTGAGGTGGCCGAGCTCATCCGCAAGGAGGTGGAAAAGGTGAACGCCGAGCTTCCCGAGGAGCTTAGGATCCGGCGCTTCGTCCTCCTCTACAAGCTCCTGGACGCCGACGACGAGGAGCTCACCCGCACCGGCAAGGTGCGCCGGGGCCTGATCGCCAAGAAGTACGCCCCCCTGGTGGAGGCCCTCTACTCCGGGGCAAGGGAGGTGGAGGTGGAGGCGGAGTATCGCTACCAGGACGGTAGCGTCCAGCGGGTGCGGGCCAAGGTTCCGGTTTTGGATGTGGTGGCGGAGGTGCCCGTATGAGCTTTCTGGTGGAGCTTCTGGTATCTGGGATAGTCCTGGGGCTGATCGGGAGCTCCTGGCCATTGGGGCCTTCGCCGCCCACTTCTTCCTGGTTACCCTCAAGCTTCCCTTCCTTCTGGCCTTCCCCCTGGCCTTGGGCTTCACGGCCGTGGTGGGCTACACCTTGGAACGCGTCTTCCTGAAAAGGCTGGTGGGCCAGCCCATCATCTCCGTCATCATGGCCACCATCGGCCTGGCCTTCTTCCTGGACGGGGTCCTCCACCTCACCCCTTACGGGGCGGGGAGCTACGGCTACCCCTCCTTCCTTCCCGAGGGCGGGGTGACCCTCTTGGGGGCCCGGATCTCCTACGCCCAGCTCCTGGCCTTGGGGCTCACCCTGGCCCTGATCCTGGCCTTCGGCTGGTTTTTCCAGCGCTCCACCCTGGGCGTGGCCATGCGGAGCGTGGCCGACGACCAGATGGCGGCCATGAGCCTGGGGGTGTCCGTGGCCAAGGTCTTCGCCCTGGCCTGGGCCGCCGCCGGCCTCACGGCAGCCGCGGGGGGGGTGATGGTGGGCACCATCTCCGGCCTCAACCTGGACAGCCTGGTGCACATCGGCCTCAGGGTCTTCCCCGTGGTCATCCTGGGCGGGCTGGACTCCATACCGGGAGCGGTGGTGGCGGGCATTCTGATTGGGGTCTTGGAGAACCTGGCCGCGGGCTTCCTGGACCCCTTGGTGCCTGGCGGCGGTACCCGGGAGGTCTTCCCCTTCTTGGTCCTCCTTCTCGTCCTCTGGTTCAAGCCCCATGGCCTTTTCGGCACGGAGGAGATTGAGCGCGTATGAGAAACCCTTGGGCCCAGACCGGCAACTACCGCACGGACTACCGGCAGGACACCAGCATCTTCGCCACCCACCGGGAACTCGTCTCCCTCCTCCTTTTCCTGGGCTTTCTCCTCCTGCTCCCCCAGTTCCTCTCCCGGACCCAGGTCTTCATCCTGGACCTGATCCTGGTCTACAGCGTGGCGGTGCTGGGGCTCAACATCACCACCGGCTACGCCGGCCTCATCAACATCGGCCAGGCGGCCTTCATGGGGGTAGGGGCCTACACGGCTGCCCTCTTGGCACCCTTGGGCCTTCCCTTCTGGCTTCTGATCCCTATAGGGGGCTTGGTGGCCGCCTTCTTCGGCTTCCTGGTGGGGATTCCGAGCCTGAGGGTGAAGCACCTCTACCTGGCCCTGGCCACCCTGGCCTTCCAGATCATCTTTGAGTGGACCGTGGGCCACTCCCCCCTCCTGAAGCAAGGGGGGGCCATGGACATGCCCCGGGCCAGCCTCTTCGGCTATGAGGCGGGCTTCCGCAACCACTTCCACTTCTGGTACTACGTGAGCCTGGCCACCCTGGTGGTCCTGGCCCTCTTTTGGCGGAACCTCCTCAGGACCCGGTACGGCCGGGCCCTCATCGCCGTGCGGGACAACGACCGGGCCGCCGACGCCATGGGCATGGACCCCGGGCGCACCAAGCTCTTCGCCTTCGCCCTGGGGGCCTTTTACGCCGGGGTGGCGGGGGTCCTCTACGCCTACCTCTCCCGGGCGGTGGTCATAGAGGACTACGTCTTCGCCCACTCGGTGAAGTACCTGGCCATGGCCATCGTGGGGGGGCTCGGCACCCTGGTGGGAAGCTTCCTGGGGACGGGCTTCCTGGTCCTTCTGGACGTGAACATGGAGGCGCTTTCCAACTTCATCAAGGGCTTGGGTTTCAGCGTGGCCGGGGTGGACGTGGCCAGCGCCCTCCGGCCTTTGGTCTTCGGCCTCGTGATCCTGCTCTTCCTCATGTTTGAGCCTCGAGGCCTCTACAACTGGTGGCGACTGGTGCGGAGCTTTTTCCGCACCTGGCCGTTCAAGTACTAAGGGAGGGATAGGTATGCGGAAGGCGGTTTTAGGCGTTTTGGCGGCTTTGGGGTTGGCCTTAGGCCAGCAACAGGTGACCCTCTTCTGGTCGGGGGCCATCACCGGTCCCACCTCGGAGACGGGGGCTCCCTACGGGGCGGCGATTGAGGACTACTGCCGGCACATGGCCCGGTCCATCCCCGGGGTGGTGCTGAACTGCGTGGTGCGGGATGACCGCTACGACAACGCTACCACCCAGCGCCTCTTTGAGGAGGCGGTGGACCGGTTCAAGATCCCCGTCTACCTGGGGTACTCCACGGGGGCCATGCTCCAGATGAAGGCCCTCATCCAGGAGCTCCGGATCCCCACCCTGCCCGCCTCCAACCACGTGGGCCTCATTGACCCCCCCAACGGGGACTACTTCTTCATCCCCGTCTCCACCTACTCCGAGCAGGTGGTGGCCCTCCTGGAGTACATCGCCAAGCAGAAGAAGGGGGCCAAGGTGGCCCTGGTGGTTCACCCTTCTCCCTTCGGCCGGGCTCCGGTGGAGGCGGCCCGCAAGGCGGCCCAGCTGCTGGGCCTGCAGATCGTGGACGTGCAGGAGGTGGGGGCGGGCAACCTGGACAACACCGCCCTCCTCCGCCGCTTTGAGGCGGCCGGGGTGGAGTTCGTGGTCCACCAGAACGTGGCCGGGCCCGTGGCCAACATCCTCAAGGACACCCGCAGGCTAGGGCTTTCCGGCAAGATGCGCCACCTGGGGGCGGTCTACACGGGCGGCGTGGACCTCCTGCAGCTTTCGGGGGAGGCGGTGGAGGGCTTCCTCTGGGCGAGCCCCTATTTCACCCCCGAGGAGGACACCCCGGGCATCCGCCTGCAGAAGGAGCTGGTCTCCCGCTTTGGCAGGCCCGCGGGCTACGCCCAGAACCACAACTACACCGCGGGGATGCTGGCGGCGGCCATCGCCGTGGAGGCCATGCGGCGGGCCCAGGAGCGCTTCAAGCGCATCAACAACGAGACGGTCTACCAGGCCATCGTGGCCATGAACGGACCCAACGCTTTCCGGCCCGGCCTGGCGGTCTCCACCAAGCAGGGGATTGAGGTGGACTTCACCAAGAGCGAGCGCACCGGGGCCGAGGGCCTGAGGATCCTCGAGGCCAAGGGGGGCCGTTTCGTGCCCGTCACCGAGCCCTTCACCTCGGCCCTCTTCCGCAAGGTCCACTACGGCAAGTAGCCCATGGCGGGGGGCCTGGGGCCTGTGGCCTCGGCCCCCCTTTTGGAGGCCACGGCATGGACACCCTGAACCCCACCCGCCCCGAGGACCTGGGGCCCATTCTCCTTTTGGTCAACAACATTGAGGTGGTCTACCACGACATCATCCAGGTGCTCCGGGGGGTTTCCCTAAAGGTGCCGGAGGGGCGGATCACCGCCCTCCTGGGCCCCAACGGCGCCGGGAAGACCACCACGCTAAGGGCCATCTCCGGCCTTCTCATCCCCGAGGACGGGGAGGTGGTCCGAGGGGAGATCCTCTACCGAAACGAGCCCATCCACAACCGGCCCCCGGAGGAGATCGTCAAGAAGGGCATCGTGCAGGTCCTGGAGGGGCGGCGGGTCTTCAAGCACCTGACAGTGGAGGAGAACCTCCTGGTGGGGACCCTGACCCGGCGGGGGGTGAACCTGAAGGAGGAGCTGGAGCGCATCTACCACTACTTCCCCCGCTTGGCCGACCTCCGCCACCGCTTGGCGGGGTACTGTTCGGGGGGGGAGCAGCAGATGATCGCCATCGGCCGCGCCCTCCTCACCAAGCCCAGGCTCCTCCTCCTGGACGAGCCCTCTCTGGGCCTTGCCCCCCTTCTGGTGCGGGAGATCTTTGACATCGTGGCCCGGGTCAACGCCGAGGAGGGGGTCACGGTGTTGGTGGTGGAGCAGAACGCCCGGGTGGCCCTTTCCGTGGCCCACTACGGCTACATCATGGAGACGGGCCGGGTGGTCCTCGAGGGGGACCGGGACTACCTCCTGGAAAACCCCGACGTCCAGGAGTTTTACCTGGGCGTGGCCAAGGGGGGCGGGCGGAAGAGCTTCAAGGAGGTCAAGGCCTACAAGAGGCGCAAGCGCTTCATGTAGTCCACCCCATGCTGGCCTACGCATGGGGGCCCAAAAGGTCCCTTAGGGGCTTGCCCTAAGTGCCCGCACTCTATGGCCCAAGTCCGGGCTGGGGAAGGGCTTTTCTGGGGCCCCCGCCGCGGTGGGGTACTTAGAGGCTGTCGTAAAAGTCCTCCAGGGGCAGTTACGCGGCCCTGGCCCTCATAGTCCTTGGAGGCCCTCTTGGCCCTCAAGAGGGAGATGGGGGTCTAAGAGGCTGTCGTAAAAGTCCTCCA
>NZ_LHCI01000106.1:1050507-1130426 GCF_001280255.1 Thermus aquaticus
ATGACCAGGGCGCTGGGGGAAGCGGGTCTCCCTTCTCGCTCCCGGTCCCGGCGGACCAGGGCTTGCACCGCTTTCTCCCACACCCCCTCCTTCTGCCACCGGCGAAAGTAGTGGTAGACGGTGGACCAGTGGGGCAGGTCATGGGGCATGGCTCGCCAGGGAATGCCGTTCTTCAGGACGTAAAGGATGGCGTTCATGATCTCTCTTCTGGACACCTTGGCGGGCCGGCCGCCGGGCTTGGGGGCGGGGATGAGGGGCTCCAGGAGGCCCCACTCCTCGTCGGTTAGGTCGCTGGGGTAACATCGTCTAAGAGGCACCCTTCAAGGATACCACCCTTTTACGACAGCCTCTTAGTGCGGGGTGAGCCCCCCGTCCACGCAGAGGGTCTGGCCGTTAATGTAGGCCGCCCGCTCAGAGACCAGAAAGGCCACGGCCTCGGCCACCTCCTCGGGGCGGCCGAAGCGCCCGGCGGGAATCTGGGCCAGGTAGGCCTTCTTCACCTCCTCGGGGAGCCTTTCCGTCATCTCGGTTTCTATGAAGCCGGGAGCCACGGCGTTCGCGGTGATGCCCCTCCCCGCGTACTCCTTGGCCACCGCCCGGGTGAAGCCGATGAGGCCCGCCTTGGAGGCCACGTAGTTGGCCTGGCCCGGGTTCCCCAGGAGGCCCACCACGCTGGTGATGTTGACGATGCGGCCGAAGCGGGCCTTCATCATGAGCTTGACCGCCTCCCGGGTGGTGCGGAAGGCGGCGGAGAGGTTGGCTTCCAAAACGGCCTCCCAGTCCTCGTCCTTCATGCGCACCAGGAGGGTGTCCCGGGTGATGCCGGCGTTGTTGACCAGTGTGTCCAGCCCGCCTAGGGCCTCCGCCGCTTGGTGGACCAGGGTCGTGGCCGCCTGGGCCTCGAGGAGGTTGGCCTCCAGGACCGCCACCAGGGGGCTTCCCCGCCTCTTGGCCTCCTCGGCCACCTCCAGGGCCTTCTCCCGGTTATGGCCATAGTGGATGGCCAGGGCGAAGCCGTCCTCCGCCAGCCTCAGGGCGATGGCCCGGCCGATGCCGCGGCTTGCGCCGGTGATCAGGGCTTTACGCATGCGCCACCTCCAGGGCTTTTCTCAGGCTTTCGGGGTCCACGACGCTCAGGGCCTCGGCCTCTTTCAGCGTCCTCGCCACCAGGCCCTTCAGGACCTCCCCGCTTCCGAACTCCAGGAAGCGCCTAAGCCCCCGCCTTTCCATGTCCAAAAGAATATCCACCCAGCGCACCGGGGCGGTGATCTGGGCGAGGAGCAGGGCCTTGATGCGCTCGGGGTCTTCCTCGGGGCTTGCGGTCACGTTGGAGTAGACGGGGAAGCGGGGCCTCTTAAAGGCCACCCGGGCCAGGTCCTGGGCCAGGCGCTCTTGGGCGCTACGCATGAGGGAGGAGTGGAAGGGCGCGGAGACGGGTAGGAAGACCACCCGGGCCCTTTTCGCCTTTAGGACCTCAGCCGCCTTCTCCACCGCCTCCTTCTTGCCGGAGATCACCGTCTGCTCGGGGGCGTTGAGGTTGGCGGTCTCTACCCCTTCCAGGCCCTTCAGGGCCTCGGCGATCTCCTCCTTGGGAAGCTTCAGGATGGCGGCCATGGCCCCTTCCCCCGGAGGGACGGCCTCCTGCATGTACCGCCCCCTGAGGCGCACCAGATGGAGGGCCTCCTCCAGCTCCAAAGTCCCCGCCGCCACGTGGGCCGTCCACTCTCCCAGGGAGTGCCCGGCGGCCAGGGCGGGCTCCTTGCCCCCCGCCTCCAGGAAGGCCCGGTAGGCGGCGTAGCCCACGCAAAGGAGGGCGGGCTGCTGGTTTTCCGTGAGGGTGAGGGCCTCCTCCGGCCCCTCCCACATGAGCTTGAGGAGGCCGGGAAGGGCGGCCTCGGCCCGGTCCAGGACCTCTTTGGCGGCGGGGAAGGCCTGGTAGAGGGCCTGGCCCATGCCCAGCTTCTGCGAGCCTTGGCCGGGGAAGAGGGCGGCGTACATCAGGTACCCCCCCAGGTGAGGACGGCGGCGGCCCAGGTGAGCCCGGCCCCGAAGGAGACCAGGAGCACGTGGTCCCCCTCCCTGATCCGGCCCTCGTCCACCGCCTCCTTGAGGGCTAGGGGGATGGAGGCGGTGGAGGTGTTGCCGTAGCGGTCCACGTTGACCACCACCCGCTCCCAGGGGAGGCCCAGGCGCTCCCGGGCGGCGTCAATGATGCGCAGGTTGGCCTGGTGGGGGACGAAGACCTTGATGTCCTCGGGCGTTAGGCCCGCCTTTTCTATGGCCTCGAGGGTGGCGGTGTTCATGACCCGCACGGCGAACTTGAAGACCTCCCGCCCGTTCATGCGAAGGCGCTTTTCCATGGGGGTGCCGTCGGGGAGTCTGGGGGCCACGCAGGCGTGGAAGAGCTCCTTGGCCCCCGTGCCGTCTGAACCCAGGACGAAGGAGCGGAAGCCGAACCCCTCCCGCACCTTCCCCACCACCGCCGCTCCGCCGGCGTCCCCGAAGAGAACGGCGGTGGCCCGGTCGTTCCAGTCCAGGATCTTGGATAGCGCCTCGGCCCCGATGGCGAGGACCTTGCGGGCCAGCCCCGCCTCCACCAGGGCGTGGGCCTGGGCCAGGGCGTAGATCCACCCCGGGCAGCCCGCCAGGAGGTCGTAGGCGAAGGCGTTTAGGCCGAAGCGGGCCTGGACCAGGGCGGCGGTGTCGGGAAAGAGGGCGTCCGGGGTGTTGGTGGCCACGATGACCCCGTCCACGCCCTCGAGGGCCCCCGGGTGCCGCCTTAGGAGGTCCTCCACCGCCTTGAAGGCCAGGTCCGAGGTGTACTCGTCGGGGGCGGCGATGCGCCGTTCCCGGATTCCCGTGCGGGTCACGATCCACTCGTCGGAGGTGTCCAGGTAGGCCTCAAAGTCCTCGTTTTTCATCACCCTCTGGGGCGTGTAGGCCCCCAGGGCCAGGATGCCGCTCATGTCTGACCTCCCGTCATGGGCCTCACTATACCCGGCGGACCCGTAAAAAGTTGAGGCCCCGCCATGCGGGGCCATGTTTCCTTGACCGGGTCTAGACTTCCAGAACCTTGCGCCCGTCGTAGTAGCCGCACTGGGGGCAGACGGTGTGGGGAGGGCGCATGGCCTTGCACTCGGGGCAGGAGACCAGGGTGGGGGGGGTGAGGGCGTGGTGGCTCCTACGGGCATCGCGCCGCGCCTTAGAGGTCTTCTTCTTGGGTACAGGGTGCTTGGCCATCTCCAGTCCTCCGTGGGGGGCAAAGGCCCCCGCTAAACCCCTGGTAGTATAGCAGAAGCCCTAGAGTTCGGGAAGGAGGTCTTTAAGACCCAGGAAGGGGTGGTGGGCCTCCACCTCGTGGCCGCAGTCCACCAGGTTGCGGTCCGCCCCGCACACCGGGCAGAGGCCCTTGCACCCCTCCTCGCAGAGGACGGTGAAGGGCATCTCGCTCACAAAGGCCTCGGTGAGGAAGGGGAGGAGGTCCAGGTCCGGCTCTCCGAAGGCGTAGTACTCGTCCTCGGCCTCCTCGTGGAAGACCACCTCTTTAAGCCCCGGCTCGTAGCGGAGCATGTGCTGGAAGTGGGCGTGGATGGGGGTAGGGGTGGGCTTGAGGCAGCGGCGGCACTCCATGAGGACCACCCCCTCCACCTCGCCGGAGAGCCAGTACTCGTGCCCCCCCACCGAGGAGACGCTCACCTTCCAAAGGGCCTCGCCCTGGAGGGGAAAGCGCTCCTCGCCCACGTGGAACGCTTCCTGCACTGCGCCGGAAGCGCGGGCTACGCCTCCTTCCTTCAGGAGGCGGGCTAGGTTGATGCTGGCCACCTCGCGGTAATCCATCCTTCCAAGTATAGCGCAACCTTGCCCCTTTTCCTAGGGCATAAACTTCCCGAGCAACGCATAGGGCTTTTTGCTACCCTCAGGCCCATGGAACGCGTGGCCGTGGTGGGCGTGCCCATGGACCTGGGGGCGGGGCGGCGCGGGGTGGACATGGGTCCTTCTGCCCTCCGCTACGCCAGGCTTCTGGAGGAGCTGGAGGCTTTGGGCCTCGCCGTGGAGGACCTGGGGAACGTCCGGGTGCCCCTGGCGGAGACCCTGAGGGGCAGAAAGGGCCCCTACCTGGAGGAGATCCGCCAAGCGGCCTTGGAGCTCAAGGAAAGGCTCATGAACCTGCCCGAGGAGGTTTTTCCCATCGTCCTCGGGGGGGACCACTCCCTGGCCATGGGCTCGGTCTCCGGGGTGGCCCGGGGGCGGGTGGGGGTCATCTGGGTGGACGCCCACGCCGACTTCAACACGCCTGAGACCAGCCCCTCCGGCAACATCCACGGCATGCCCCTGGCGGTGCTCTGCGGGCTGGGGCACCCCAGGCTCACCGAAGTCTTCCAAGCGGTGGACCCTAAGGACGTGGTCCTCATAGGGGTCAGAAGCGTGGACCCGGGGGAGGCCCGGCTCCTCAAGGAGATGGGGGTCAGGGTCTACACCATGCACGAGGTGGACCGCTTGGGCATAGCCCCCATCGCCGAGGAGGCCCTGAGTTACCTGGAGGGGCTTCCCCTCCACGTGTCCTTGGACGCCGACGTCCTGGACCCCACCCTGGCCCCGGGGGTGGGGACCCCGGTCCCCGGGGGGCTTAGCTACCGCGAGGCCCACCTCCTCATGGAGATCCTGGCCCTTTCCGGGCGAGTGAGGAGCCTGGACCTGGTGGAGGTGAACCCCATTTTAGACGAGAAAAACCGCACCGCCCTCATGATGGTGGGGCTTGCCCTTAGCCTCCTCGGCAAGCGGATCCTCTAGGTACCCCGCCGTGGCGGGAGCCACGGCGGGGGCCCCAAAAGGGAACATCCCAGGCTCTAAAGCAATGGGCGGTCGCTTAGCCTAGGCGCCTTCTTAGGAGGCGGCCCACCTCTTGGCCCTGCTGGAAGGCCCCTCTCATCTCCTGGTAGGGGATGGGGGTTTTCCGGGCCTCCCTGGCCTCCAGGGCCTCCCGGGCCCACTCGCTCACCAGAAGGGGGAAGTCCAGGCCCGTGTCCAAGAAGTAGGCCTCGGACTCCCGCCAGGCCCCCTCGAGGCGGCGAAAGAGGGCGGCGGCGTCCTTGGGGGGCGGGGCCTCCGGCCAGAGGAAGCCGCTGGCCACCCCCAGAAGCCAGGCGCCCCTGAGGGGCTTGGCCCAGGCCTCCGCCCTCCTGGCCACGTAGGCCAGGGGGTTCTTTAAGAGGGCCTTGAGGTCTTCCATGCTTCGCCCTTCAGTCTAGCTTCGCCCTTCAGTTTAGGCGGGGGGCGAAAAAAGGGGCAAGGGGCAGAATGCCTCTTGCGCGTTTAAGCGGCCGCCCCGGATAGGCTTCTTTGGGGCCCCCGCCGTGGCTCTTGCCACGGCGGGGTATTTAAGTGCCCCACCGCGGCGAAAGCCGCGGTGGGGGCCCCAGAAAAGCCTTTTAGCCCGCTGCCAAAGCAGGCAGGAGCGCCCCAGGGAAGAGGCCCAGGAGGAGGAGGAAGAGGGCCACCAGAAGGGCCACGCCCCGGGAGAGGGGCTTCACCCTGGCCTCCGCCTCCCCCTTCTGGAAGACGGCGAGCCCCAGGGCCAGGTAGTAGTAGGCGCTTATGGCGCTGGTGACCAGGGCTAGGACCAATAGCCCCCAGGCCCCCGCCCTGGCGGCCTCGGTGAAAACCAGGTACTTCCCCCAGAAGCCCGCCAAAGGCGGCAGGCCCAGGAGGGAGAGGGAGGAGATGAAGAGGGCGAGGCCCAGGAGGGGGTCTTTGTGGAATAGGCCCTTGAGGCGCTCCAGGGGCACGCGGCCCGGGGAGATCTCCGAAAGGACGGCGAAGGCCAGGCCCGTCCCCAGGACGTAGGTGAGGAGGTAGAAAGCCAGGGCCCCGGCGTTTCCGGTGTAGAGGGCCAGGGCCATGTAGCCGGCGTGGGCGATGGAGCTATAGGCGAGAAGCCTTTTGGCCTCCTTCTGCGCCAAGGCGGCCAGGTTCCCCACCACCACCGAGAGGGCGATGAGGAGGGCCAGGCCCTCGAGGCCCCCGGGGGCCACCACCCGCAGGAGGGCGGCGAAGGCGGCCGCCTTCACCCCCGTGGCCATGAAGAGGACCACCGGGGTGGGGCTTCCCGCGTAGACGTCCGGGGTCCAGAAGTGGAAGGGGGCCAGGGCCACCTTGAAGCCCAGGCCCACCAGGAGGAGGCCCAGGGCCAGGGCGTAGAGGGGGCCCTCTCCGGGGGTGCCCGCCACCAGGCTCCCCGTGGCCCCGTAGTGGAGGGCGGCGCCGTAGAGGAAGAAGGCGGCGGCCAAGGCCCCCAGGAGGAAGTACTTGAGGGCGGCCTCCAGCCCCTCGCCCCTCCGCCAGGTGGCCAGGGCGTAGAGGGGGAGGGAGAGGGCCTCGAGGGCCACCAGCATCAGGATGAGGTTCTTGGTGGAGGCGAGAAGGTGCATGCCGAAGGCGGCGTAAAGCACCAGAAGGTAAAACTCAAACCGCCCCGTGCGCACCAGGCCCACCGTCCACAAGGCCCCGATCAGGGCCAAGAGGGTGAAGACCCGGGAAACCCCGTCCACCTCGTAGGGCCCGAAGGCAAAGGGCTTCCCCCAGGTGAAAAGGAGGGAGAGGAGGACCAAGGAGAGGCCCAGGATCACCAGCCGCTTGAAGACGGGCACGGGGACGAAGAAGCCAAGAAGGGTGAGGACCACGGAGAAGAGGGCGAAAAGGGCCAGGGTCATGCGCCACCTCCCAGGATCCGCGCGAAGGCCTCCGCCAGGGGCTTCAGGCCCCTGAGGAAGAAGCCGGGGAAGACGCCCATGAGGACCAAGGTGAGAACGCTAAGGGCGGCGAAGCCCCACTCCGCCCCCTTCAGGTCCTCCACGCTCCGGTTTTCCTCCTCCCAGAAGGTCTTCTGGAAGGCGGTGAGGGCGTAGGCCGCGGAGGCGATGACGGAGAGGAAGGCCAGGGCGGCCAGCCAGGGACTCGCCCTGTAGGCCCCGAGGAGGGTCAGAAACTCCCCGGGGAAGCCGGAAAGCCCGGGCAGGCCCACCATGGCCAGGAAGAGGAAGAGGGCCAAAGCGGCCATCCCGGGAGCGCTTTGCGCCAGGCCCCGGTAGCGGCCGATCTCCAGGGTGTGGGTCCTCTCGTAAAGCCGCCCGAAGAGGAGGAACAGCCCCCCGGTGTAGACCCCGCTCGCCGCCAGGAGGTAAAGCCCACCCAAAGCCCCCTCCGCCGTGCCGGAGAAGACCCCTAAGGCGGCCACCCCCATGTGGGCCAGGCCGGCGTAGGCCAGGAGGGTCTTAAAGTCCCTGGCGGCGAAGGCCAGCCAGGCCCCGTAGAGGGCGGAGATGGCGGCAAGGAAGAGGAGAAGCCCCTGCACCTCGGCGAAGCCCTCCGGGGCCAGGGGGATGGCGAAGCGGAAGAAGGCGAAGACCCCCACCTTGTAGAGGGTCCCCAGGGCGTCGGCCAGGCCCGAGGGGTGGTTCTCCTGGTGGAAGAGGGGAAGCCAGGCGTGGAGGGGAAAGAGGGGGGTCTTGATGGCGAAGGCCAGGGCGAAGCCCAAAAAGACCCAGAAGGCCGCCTGGCCCCTCACCGGGTGGGCCAGGAGGTCCTGGAGGAGGAAGGTGGGGCTACCCCCTAAGGCCTTCACCGCCAGGATGGCCGCCAGCATGGGCAAAGAGCCCGCCAGGGTGAAGAGGAGGAAGGTGTAAAGGGCCTTTACGCGCCCCTCGCCCCCGTAGAAGAGGAGCATGAGGAGGGCGGGGACCAGGGCCGCCTCAAAGAAGAGGTAGAAGACCACCAGGTCCCGGGCGGCGAAGAGGGCGAGGAGGAGCCCCTCCATGAGGAGGGCGAGGCCCAGAAAGCGCCCCTCCACCCGGGCCACCAGAGCCCCCAGGAAGACGGTGAGGGCGATGGTGAGGAAGAAGAGGGCGGAAAGCCCGTCCAGGCCGAAGGCCCAGTAGACCCCCGCCTGGGGCAGAAGGGGGGCCTCCACGCCGTAGGCCACGCCACCGGGGTGGTTCAGGAAGAGGAAGAGGTTGAGGATAAAGGCGAGGCCCGCCCCCAGGACCCCCAGGGTTCGGGGAAGCCCCAGGAGGAGAAGCCCGCCGAAGAGGATGGGTAGGAGAATGGCCAGGATTACCACCGCATCACCCCCAAGAGGATAAGCGCCCCCAGGACGAAGAGGAGGGCGTAGACCCTTAGGTAGCCCACCTGGGCCCGGGCCACCGCGCCGCCCCCCGCCCGCACCAGGCTCCCCAGTCCCAAGTAGCCGCCGAGAAGGCTCCGGTCCCCGTAGAAGAGGGCCTCCGCCAGGGCCTTCAAGGGGTTGACGATGAGGGCGTTGTAGACCTGGTCCACGTAGAAGGCTTCCCGGCTCCAGGCCTCAAAGGTCTGGTACCAGGCGGGAAGGGCCTTCCGCTGGAAGAAGGTGTAGCCCAGCCAGAGCCCCAAAAGGGCCACCAGGGCGGAGAGGGCGATCAGGCCCCACTCCGCTAAAAGGGAGAGGTGGTGGGCCTCCACCTCCGCCAGAGCGGGCTTCAGGAAGGGCTCCAGGACGTTGGGAAGGGGGTGGGGCAGGGCCAGGTAGCTCGCCAGGACCGAGCCTAAGGCCAGCAGGTGGTTGGGCCAGAGCATGACGGGCGGGGCCTCGTGGGGGTGGTGGTGGCCCCTCGCCTCGCCGAGGAAGACCAGGACGAACCAGCGCATGGCGTACATGGCGGTCAGGACCGCCACCAAAAGGGCCCCCAGGTAGAAGCCAAAGCCCCCGAAGGGGTAGGTGAGGGTGGCGGTGAGGATGGCGTCCTTGGACCAGAAGCCGGAGAGGAGGGGAAGCCCACCCAGGGCCAGGGCCCCGATCAGGCCGTGCCAGCGGGTCAGGGGCAGGTGCTGCCAGAGGCCGCCCATCTTGCGCACGTCCTGCTCCCCGCCCAGGGCGTGGATCACGCTCCCCGAGGCCAGGAAGAGGAGGGCCTTGAAGAAGGCGTGGGTGAAGACGTGGAAGAGGGCCACCCAGTAGGCCCCCACCCCCGCCGCCAGGAACATGTAGCCCAGCTGGCTGATGGTGGAATAGGCCACGATCTTTTTGATGTCCGTCTGGCCGAAGGCGGAAAGGGCCCCGTAGAAGGCGGTGAGGAGGCCGATGACGGCGATGGTGTAGGAGACGTCGGGCAAGGCGGCGTAGAGGAAGGAGCTCCGGGCGATGAGGTAGACCCCCGCCGTCACCATGGTGGCCGCGTGGATGAGGGCGGAGACGGGGGTGGGGCCGGCCATGGCGTCGGGAAGCCAGACCATGAGGGGCACCTGGGCGCTTTTGCCGATGGCCCCCACGAAGAGGAGAAAGCCCGCCAGGGCAAGAAGGCTCGGGTTCTTCAGGGGGCCTTCCAGGGCCTCCCTTAGCTCGCTGATGGAGAGGGTGCCGTAGAGCGCAAAGAGGATGGCCATGCCCAGCATGAAGCCCAGGTCGCCGATGCGGTTCACGATGAAGGCCTTGCGGGCGCTGTCGGCGTACTGGGCGTTTTTGTACCAGAAGCCGATGAGGAGGAAGCTGGCCAGGCCCACCCCTTCCCAGCCGATGAACATCACCGGGTAGCTGTCGGCCAGGACCAGGAGGAGCATCATGGCGATGAAGAGGTTGAAGTAGGCGAAGAAGCGGCTATACCCGGGGTCGCCCGCCATGTACCCGATGGCGTAGACGTGGATGAGGAAGCCCACGCCCGCCACGATGATGAGCATGAAGCCGGAGAGGTTGTCCAGAAGGAGGCTGAAGGGGATGCCGGGAAGCCACTCCGCCTGGAAGCGGGCCCCGCCCCCTAGGAGGAGGCCCACCCCCAGGAGGAGGGAGAGGAGGACGAGCCCCGAGGCCAGAACCCCGGGCCAGGGCTCTCGCATCCTCTTGCCGAAGAGGCCCAGGAGGGCAAACCCCAGGAGGGGAAGGAGAATCACGAATAGAAGCGTCATACTACCCCCTAAGCTCGGAAAGGTCGTCAAGGGCCGTGCTCTCCCGGTGGCGGAAGATGGCCACGATGAGGCCCAGGCCCACGGCCACCTCGGCGGCGGCGATGGCGATCACCATGAGGGCGGCCACCTGGCCCTCGAGGCCATAGGCCCGGGCGAAGCCCACCAGAGAGAGGTTGGCGGCGTTCAGCATAAGCTCAATGGAGAGAAAGACCAAAATGGCCGTCCTGCGGGTCAGAACCCCATAGACCCCCAGGGCGAAAAGGAGGGCGGAGGCCAAGAGGAAGCTCACCGCGCCACCTCCTTTTCCTTCTCCTCGGGCTTGAGGGCGTCTAGGGGCCTGGCGGGCTGGACCAGGGCCACGGCCACCACCGTGGCCGCCATGAGGAGAAAGCCCACCGCCAACAGGACGAAGAGCCAGTCCCCGTAGAGGAGGGGGCCCAGGGCCTGGGGCAGGCCTCCCTGGAGGTCCTTGCCCAGGGTCAGCTTCAGGCCCCAAAGGCCCGAGAGGAGGAGGGCGGCCACGCCCAGGGCCAGGAGGGCGGCCAGGGGCCTGGCCCGCACCAGGGGGTCAAAGCCGATCTCCCCCTGGGCGGCGAAGAGGAGCATGATCACGAAGAGGAAGAGGACCACGATGGCCCCGGCGTAGACGATGATCTGAATGAAACCCAGGAAACGGGCATCCAGGGCCACGTAGACCCCGGCCAGCACCAAAAAGTTCAGGATGAGGGCCAGCGCGGCGTGGATGGCGTTCCTGAGGGTGACCACCAGAACCCCGCTCAGGAGAAGGAGAAGAACGGCGAGGCCTTCCCAAGGGCTCATGGCTTCCTCCTCTCCGTGGGGGCCTGGAAGCCCTCCAGCTCGGGGCGGACGTAGGGCACCACGTAGCCGGGCTTCACCGCCTTGCCGGTGATCCTGGCCTCGCGGCGCTGGGGCTTGGTGCCCACCACGTCCACCAGCATGTCCTCCTTGCCGTAGATGAGGTCCGAGTACTGGTAGTCCGCCATCTCAAAGTCGTAGCCCAGGACGATGGCCCCTGTGGGGCAGGCCTCCTCGCACAGGCCGCAGAAGATGCACCGGAGCATGTTGATCTCGTAGACCTTGGCGTACCGCTCCCCCGCCGAGACCGGGTTCTCCGGGTCGTTCTCCGCCGGCTCCACGTAGATGGCGTAGGCGGGGCAGGCGGCGGCGCACAGAGAGCAACCGATGCACTTCTCCAGGCCGTTGGGGTGCCTCGTGAGGACGTGCCGCCCGTGGAAGCGGGGCTTCAGGGCCACGGGGGCGTCGGGGTAGGGGACGGTCACCGGTTTGGAAAAGAGGTACTTGAGGGTGATCCCCAGGCTTTGGGCCAGGGCCTTCAGGGTCATGCGCCACCTCCTTTTCTGGCGGGCTTGGGGCTATAGAAGAGGCCCCCCAGGAGGACCAGGAAGCTCAAGGCGGAGAGGTAGAGGAGGTAGGTCTTGGGGAGGCCCAGGGCCACCACCAAGGCGGTGACCAGGAACCAGACCAGGGCCACGGGGAAGAGGAAGCCCCAGCCGAAGCGGAGGAGCTGGTCGTAGCGGAGCCGGAACCAGGTGGCCCGGATCCAGATGAAGAGGAAGAGGAAGAAGGCGATCTTCACGAACATCCAGAGGTAGGGCACCTCCAGGAAGGGCATGGTCCAGCCCCCCAGGAAGAGGGTGGGGATGAGGGCGCTGGCGGTGATGAAGTGGATGTACTCCGTCATCTGGAAGAGGGCCCACTTGATGGAGCTGTACTCGGTGTGGTACCCCCCCACCAGCTCCTGCTCGGCCTCGGGCAGGTCAAAGGGGGTGCGGGCGGCCTCGGCCAAAGCGGCGGTGGCGTAGACCAAAAAGGCGGGGAAGGCGTAGAGGAAGAGCCAGCCGTTTTCCTTCTGCCAGTTGACGATGTCGTTCAGGTTAAGGCTTCCCACCAGGAGGACGGGGGAGAGGAGGGCGATCCCCAAGCCCAGCTCGTAGGAGATGAGGCTGGCCGAGGAGCGCAAGGAGCCCAGGAGGCTGTACTTGCTGCCCGAGGCCCAGCCCGCTAGGAAGATGCCGTAGATGGCCATCTCGCTCACGGCGAAGAGGTAGAGGAGGCCCAGGTCCAGGTTCAGCACCCAGGGCTGGTAGCCGAAGAAGCTCCCCGGGGGGCCGAAGGGGATGGCCCCGAAGGCTAGGAGGGCGAAGACCACGCCGATCAGGGGGGCCAGGACGAAGAGGACCTTGTCGGCCCGCTCCACCACGATGTCCTCCTTGAAGATGCTCTTGATGGCGTCAGCGATGGGCTGGAAGAGGCCCCCTGGCCCCACCCGGTTCGGGCCCAGGCGGACCTGGAAGCGGGCGAGAAGCCGCCTTTCAATGAGGGTCATGAAGGCGAAGGCGGTGAGGAGGCCCACCACCACCAAAAAGGCCTTCAGGGCCACCATCCAGTAAGGGTCCACGGGGTAGTTCACGCTTCACCTCCTGCGGGCACCAGAACCCTGCCCTCCACCCTGAGTCCGGCTATGGGGCCTAAAGCGGACAGGTAGAGGAAGCCCCTGGCCACGTCCTCCCGGTGGACCACCCGGGCCTCCACGGGGCCGAAGGGGGTTTCCACCGCCACCCTTGCCCCCTCGAGGAGGGCCTCGGCCCGGGCGTCTTCCGGGTGGACCCAAAGCTCGGGGCTCGCCGCCTCCTTGGCCTTGCCCACGGCCTGGTGGGCCTTCCACATGGTGGGCCTCAGGTAGAGGCGGCCAGTTTGGGCCCTGGGGCGGAGGGCCTTGGTGCGGTAGGCCAGGAGGCCCATGGCCTCGGGCACCTTCCTCCCCCGAAGCTCCTTTTCCGCCTCCAGGTGGAGCCGGAAGGGAGGCCTCACCCCCAGGGCCTCAGCCAGAAGGGCCAGGGTCTGCAGAGCTCCCTCCGCCTCCCCGTTCTCTATGGGGGCGGGGCTAAGGGGGAGGACCCGGCCCTCCAGGTTCACCAGGTGGCCCCGCTTCTCGTAGAAGGTGGGGGCGGGGAAGACCACGTGGGCGTAGCGCTCCGCCAGGGGGTGGGGGTGGCTTAGGTGCATGGCCACGAAGCGCTTGCCCTTCAGGGCCTCCTCGGGGGGCACGAAGCCATAGAAGGCGTAGGGGGCTCCGGGCTCGTCCCAGGCGGCCCCCTTTTCCCCGGGCCAGACCCCCATGGCCTCGAGGCCCCGGGCGTTGGCCGCCGGGGTCATGGCCAGGACCTTGGCCCCCTTGCGCTCGGAAAGAAGCCTCGCCCTCTCGGCGGCCACCGCGTCCTGCAGGACCCCGGCCCCCAGGATGAGGACGGGGCTTTGGGCCTTTTCCCAGAGGGCTTTGGCCGCCTCCACCGCCTCGCCGCCCGCCTTCTCGCCCAGAAGGGCCAGGAGGATCTCCCGCTCCTCGCCGGGGGCGTGGAGGCCCTGGACCGAGGCCCACTTCATGAGGGCGGTGCGGTGGGGGGCGAAGACGGCGAGCTTGTGGGTTTGGCGGGGCATCCTCTCCTTGATCTGCAGGTCAGCGAAGGGGGTGCCGTGGGCGAAGCGGTAGGGGGGCTTGAGGTCCCGGGTGAACTCGGAAAGCCTTAGGTGCAGGATGGGGGCCTCCTCCGTGGGGTCTCCCAGGACCAGGGCGAAGTCGGCCTTGAGGAGGTCCTCCATGGTGGCGGCGGGGAAGAGGCTCGCCGGGGCGGCGGTGCGGCCCTGGAAGTCCAGGTGGGGGGTCTTGAGGGCCTTGGCGAGCTCGGCCGCCATGAGGCCCTCCTCGAGGGTGGCGTCGTGGGCCAGGTAGATCCCCACCTCCTCGCCCCTCGCCCCCTTGAGCCCCTCCTTCAGGGCCAAAAAGGCCTCCTCCCAGGTGGCCTCCTGAAGCCGCCCGTCTTTGCGCACCAGGGGGCTCTTGAGGCGGCCCTGGTCCGCCCACTCGTGGCCGAAGCGGCCGGCGTCGCAGATCCAGATCTCGTTGACCTCGGGCACCTCCCGGGCCCTCACCCTTAGGAGCTCCCCGCTCCTGGTGTCGGCGGTGATGCCGCAGCCCACGGGGCAGAGGGCGCAGGTGGTGCGGGTCTCCTCCATCTCCCAGTTCCGGGCGCGGAAGCGGGCGGTGAGGTCCAGAAGGGCCCCCACGGGGCAGATGTCGGTGATGTTGCCGGAAAACCCCGAGGGCAGGCCGAAGTCCATGGTGCCGATGAAGGTGTGCACGCCCCTTTCAATGAAGTCCAGGACCTCGTCCCCGGGGACCTCTTCAAAGTAGCGCACGCACCTTTTGCAGTGGATGCACCGCTCCCGGTCCAGGATCACGAAGGGGGAAAGGGGGTGGTGCTTGTCCTCGTGGCGGCGGGTGAACTCAAAGCGGGTGTAGACGGGGAGGGAGAGGGGGTCCTTCTGGTAGTACTTCTCGTAGAGCCCGTACTCCACGGTGCGGTCCTGGAGCTCGCAGGCCCCGCCCTTGTCGCAGGTGGGGCAGTCCAGGGGGTGGTTGAGGAGGGTGAACTCCACCATCCCCGCCTGGGCCTCCCGCACCACCTCCGAGAGGGTGTCCACCACCATCCCCTCGGCCACGGTGGTGACGCAGCTCGCCGCCAGCTTGGGCTGCCAGGCGATCTCCGGTTCCCCCTTTTCGTTCAGGACGGGCTTGCCGTCGGGCCCCCGCTTGGGGAGGCCGATCCTGACCAGGCACATGCGGCAGGCCCCGATGGGGGAGAGGTGCTTTTCCGAGCAGAAGAGGGGCACGTCGTACCCCGCGTGGAAGACGGCGTCCATGACGCTAGTTCCCGGGGGCACCTCCACGATGCGGTCGTTGACCTTAACCCTGACCACCTTCACCTCCAGAGGTTGGGCCTGGGCACGGGCCGCTTCTCCCGCGCCAGGGCCAGGTACTGGTCCTTGAAGTGCTTCAAAGACCCCTTCACCGGCCACACCGCCGCGTCGGCCAGGGGGCAGAAGCTCCGGCCCTCAATGAGGGGGAGGAGGGCCTCGAGGGTCTCCACGTCCTTCTCCTCGCCCTCCCCCGTGCCGATCTTGGCGAAGAGGTTCACCATGAACCCCGCCACCCCCTCCCGGCAGGGGGTGCACTTGCCGCAGGACTCGTGGGCGTAGAAGCGGGTCAGGTTCCACATGGCGTCCACCATGCTCACCCGCTCCGGGATCAGGATCACCCCCCCGGTGCCCAGCATGGAGCCCTTGGCCTGCAGGTGCTCGTAGCTCATGGGCGTGTCCAGGACCTCGTCGGTGAAGGGGAGGGGCGGGGTGGAGGAGCCGCCGGGGATCAGGGCCTGGATGGGCTCCAGGGGCCCGCCCGCCCACTCGTAGATGAGCTCGCGGAAGGTGGTCCCCATGGGGAGCTCGTAGACCCCGGGGCGCTTCACGGGCCCCGAGACCTGGTAGAGCTTCATCCCCTTGGACTGCTCCGTGCCCATCTGGGCGAACCAGTCCGCCCCCCGCTCTAGGATGGGCACCACCGCGGCCAGGGTCTCCACGTTGTTGATGGTGGTGGGCTTGCCCCAGAGCCCCGACTGGGCGGGGAAGGGGGGCTTGAGGCGGGGGTTGGCCCTGAGGCCCTCCAGGGAGTTCATGAGGGCCGTCTCCTCCCCGCAGATGTAGGCTCCGGCCCCCCGGTGGACGTGGAGGTCAAAGGAAAAACCGGTGCCGAAGAGGTTCTGGCCCAAATACCCCCGGGCCCGGGCCTCGGCGATGGCGGCCTCGAGGCGGTCCGCCGCCCGCCTATACTCCCCCCGGACGTAGATGTAGCCCACCGTGGCCCGGATGGCGTACCCGGCGAGGATCATCCCCTCAATGAGGAGGTGGGGGACGTCCTCCAGGATGTAGCGGTCCTTGAAGCTCCCGGGCTCGGACTCGTCGGCGTTGCAGATGAGGTAGTGCTGCTGCCCGTCCTTGGGCATGAAGCTCCACTTCACCCCGGTGGGGAAGCCCGCCCCGCCCCGGCCCCTTAGCCCCGAGCGCTTCACCTCCTCTATGACCTCCTCCGGGGTCTTCTCCTTTAGGACCTTCTTGGCGGTCTCGTAGCCTCCCTGGGCCAGGTAGAAGTCCAGGGTCCAGGAGCCCTCCTTCCCCACGTGGGCGTAGAGGGTTCGCTCAAAGCGGGGGTCCAGTCCGGAAACGATGGGGCCCGTCATACCTCCACCTCGTGCACGTGGTGGCCGCACCGGCCGGGAAGCTCAATCTCCTCCAGGCGCTTGCCCGCCTTGAGGCCTTCCAGAAGGGCCTTAAGCCTCGCCCTGGTCACGCACTCCACGTAGGGCTCGTCGTTGACCTGGACCACGGGGGCGGTGTGGCAGGACCCCAGGCACTCCACCTTCTGCACGCTAAAGAGGCCGTCCGGGGTCACCTCCCCGGGGCCGATGCCCAGCTCTTGGGTGAGGTAGTCCCAAAGCTCCTCCGCCCCCGCAAGCTTACAGGAGAGGGTGGCGCAGACCTGGAGGTGGTACTTGCCGGTGGGCACGAACTGGTAGTAGGAGTAAAAGCTCGCCACCCCCATGACCTCCGTGGCCGTGGTGCCCACCAGGCGGGCGATCTCCTCCACCCTTTCCGGGCGGATCCAGCCCTCCTCTTGCTGCACCCGCCTTAAAAGGGGCATGATGGCCGCTCGGCGGCCCTCGGGCGGGTACTTGGCGAAGGTGGCCTCCAGGAACTCCTTTTTGTCGTCAAAAAACCCCATCTTCCCTCCTATCGGTCCACGTCCCCCATCACGGGGTCCAGGCTGGCGATGATGGCCACCATGTCGGGCACCTGCTCCCCCTTGCAGGCGTAGGGGAGGCTTTGCAGGTTGACGAAGCTCGGGGCCCGCACCTTGACCCGGTAGGGCATGCTTCCCCCGTCGGAGACGATGTAGTAGCCCAGCTCCCCCCGGGCCGACTCCGTGGGCACGTAGACCTCCCCCTTGGGGGGGTGGAAGCCCTCGGTGTAGTGCTTGAAGTGGTAGATGACCGCCTCCATGGAGGTCTCCAGGAGGGGCCTAGGGGGCGGGGTGATCTGGGGGTTGGGGTCGCGGATGGGCCCGGGCTCCAGCCTCTCCAGGGCCTGCTTTAGGATCTTCACCGATTCCCGCATCTCCCGGATGCGGATGAGCATCCGGTCAAAGACGTCCCCCCTCTCCCCCAGGGGCACGTCAAACTGGTAGGTCTCGTAGCCCCCGTAGGGGTAGGCCTTGCGCACGTCGTAGTTCACGCCGCTGGCCCTTAAGGAGCCCCCGGTGAGGCCTAGGTTGATAGCCACCTCCGGCGGGATCACCCCCACACCCCGGGCCCTTTCGTAGAAGATGGGGCTTTCGGCGAAGAGGGCCTCGTACTCGTCAATGCGGTGGGGGAGGACCTCCAGAAGCTTTTTGAGCTCGGGGACGAACTCCTCGGGCAGGTCCTCCTTGACCCCGCCGATGCGGATGTAGTTGTGGTGGAAGCGCTGGCCCGTGACCCACTCAAAGAGGTCCAGGATGGCCTCCCGTTCCCGGAAGGCGTAGAAGAAGGGGGTGAGGGCCCCGAGGTCCAAAAGCCCCGTCCCCAGGAAGACCAGGTGGCTAGCCAGGCGGGAGAGCTCGTTCAGGATGATGCGGATGGTCTCGGCCCTCTTGGGCACCACCGCCCCCACCAGCTTTTCCACCGCCAGGGCGTAGGCCAGGTCGTGGGCCACGGAGTGGAGGTAGTCCATCCGGGGGGTGTAGGTGAGGTTCTGGAGGTAGGTCCGGTTCTCCATGTTCTTCTCAAAGCCCGTGTGGAGATACCCCACATGGGGGACCACCTCCAGGACCTCCTCGCCGGAGAGGGTCACCACCAGGCGCAAGACCCCGTGGGTGGAGGGGTGCTGGGGGCCCACGTTGAGGGTCATGACCTCGGTGCGGAGCTCCCGGGGTTCTTCGGGGATTGGGGCGTCCAGTTCCAGGTAGTCCTTCATTTGGCCTCCTTGGCCTTCATGAGGTCGGCCCAGAGGGCGCGGTAGCCCTTGCGGCTACCCCCGCGGTAGAAGGTGAGGCCGGGGTCCTTGCCGGTAATGGCGGCCCGGAACTCGCTGGGGATGATGTACCGCCCCTCGCGGAAGAGGGTGGGGGTCTCCCCCAGGGGGAAGTCCTTGCGCAGGGGGTGGCCCTCGAGGTCCTCCGGGGTCAGGATCTTCCTGAGGTCGGGGTGGCCCTCAAAGACGATGCCGAAGAGGTCGTAGACCTCCCTCTCCAGGAAGTTTGCGCTCCCCCAGAGGTCGGTGACCGTGGGGAGGCGGGGGTCTTTCTCCGGCACGTAGACCCGCACGAAGAAGCGGCTTCCGTCCCCGTCCTTCCACCCCGGCAGGGAGACCAGCTCGTAGACCACGGCGAAGCGCTCAGGCTTGGGGTCCGGGTAGGTCAGGTAGTCCAGGCCCACGATGTCGGCCAGGTAGTTGAAGCCCAGGTCCTGGTAGTGGGCCATGGCCGCCTTGAAGCCCTCCCTGGGCAGGACCACCCAGAGGTTGCCCAGGCCGTTGTCCTCCACGGGGTAGCCCTTGGCCCGGGCCTCTTCCAGAACGCGACTTAACCGCATGCCTCACCCCCTCGCCCGCTTCCAGGCGGCCACGGGGGGAAGCCTCTCCCCCCGCTCGTTAAAGGCCTGGCCGCGGACCTTCTTCTGCAGCTGCATCACGGCGTAGATGAGGGCCTCGGGCCTAGGGGGGCAGCCCGGGACGTAGACGTCCACAGGAACCACCGAGTCCACGTTCTGGACGATGGCGTAGTTGTTGAACATCCCCCCTGAGCTGGCGCAGGCCCCCATGGAGATGACCCACTTGGGGTCGGGCATCTGCTCCCAGACCCGGCGCATGACCGGGGCCATCTTCTTGGAGAGCCGCCCGGCCACGATCATCACGTCGGCCTGCCGGGGCGAGGCCCGGAAGACCTCGCTCCCGAAGCGGGCCAGGTCGTTTCTGGCGTCGGTGGAGGCCATCATCTCAATGGCGCAGCAGGCCAGGCCAAAGGTGGCGGGCCACAAGGAGTTGCTCCGCCCCCAGGCCACCAGCTTCTCCAGGGTGGTGAAGAGGATGCCCTCCCTTTCCAACTCCTGGACGTCCCGCTCAAAGAGGTCTTTCAGCGCCACCGCATCACCCCCTTCCACCACTCGTAGAGGAAGCCCACGAGGAGGAGCAGGGTGAAGCCCAAGACCCCCAGGAAGCCGTAAAGCCCAAGCTTCCCGGCGCTCACGGCGTAGGGCCAGAGGAAGGCCACCTCCACGTCAAATAGGATGAAGAGCATGGCCACCACGTAAAAGTGGACGGGAAACCGCTTCACCTCCCCGGCGGGGTCGTTCCCCGACTCGTAGGGCATGAGCTTGGCCCGCCCCGGCTTCTTGGGGCCGAGGAGGGCCCCCACCACCAGGGCCGCCACCCCGATGAAGAGGGCCACCCCCAGGTAGATCAGGATGTTCACGTACTCTGCGATCGGCGCCAAGGTCCCCTCCTTTCGTGCCTCTCTTCACGAGGAGGGGCCCCACCAACCCCCAAAGCCCCTCCTCATTCCCCGCCCATCTTACTACCCCAGGGCCGGGACAAAAGGGAGGAGGCTACACCGCCATCGGTGTAGCGCCCCCGCTTATGGGGCCCAAAAGGCTACACGGATGTGTAAAGAAGGGCCTTCAGGCGGCGGAAGGCCTCGAGGTCCAGCTCCTCGGCCCGGACGGCGGGAGGAAGCCCCAGGGCCTTTAGGGCCTCCTCCACCCGCGCTTTGGGGTAGCCCGCCCCGCTCAGGGCGTTCAGAAGGGTCTTCCGCCTCTTGGCGAAGGCGGCCTCTATGAGGGCGAAGAGCTCGGGGTCGTCGGGGACGCCCTTGGGGCGGAGGCGCACCAGGGCGCTCACCACCTTGGGCGGGGGGAAGAAGGCCCCGGGGGGAAGGTCCAAGAGCTTTTCCGCCTCGGCGTGGTGGGCCACCCTCAGGGAGAGGAGGCCGTAGGCCGGGGTTTTGGGCCTGGCCGTCATGCGCTCGGCCACCTCCTTCTGCACCAAAAAGACCAGGCGGGCGAAGCGGCCCATCTTGAGGAGGCGGGTCACCAGGGGTGTGGCGATGTTGTAGGGGAGGTTGGCCACGAGGAGGCTCCCTTCCGGCACCTCCTCCCAGGGGTAGGCCAGGGCATCCTGGAAGACGAGCCTCACGGGAAGCCCCTTTAGGGTTTCCTCCAGAACGGGCTTGAGGCGGAGGTCCTTTTCTATGGCCACCACCTCTGCGCCGGCTTCGGCGAGGGCCCGGGTCAGGACCCCAAGCCCCGGCCCCACCTCAAAGACCAGCCCGGTGAAGGGCCTGGCCGCCTCCACGATGCGGCGAAGGTGGGCCTCGGACACCAGAAAGTTCTGTCCGAAGCGCCTGTCGGCGAAGAGGCCATGCCGGGCGAGGAGCTCCCTGACGGCCTTAGGGGAGGTGAGGGGGTTAGCCATGGAGGCGCCTGACCTCCACCTTCAGGGGCTCGCTTTCGGGGTGGATCTCCAGATACTCCCCCAGGTCCAGGGCGTCTATGAGGGCGAAACGGTCCTTGAGGAGGATGCCCTCCTTCATGGGCACGTGGCCGTAGACCCCGAAGCGGAAGCCCATGCGCTCCACGTAGTCCGGGGTGCGGAACCACCAGGTCTTGGGCTCGCTCTGGGCGTAGAAGAGCGCGTTGTACTCCTGGAGCCAGGGGACCGGGCCCACGTGGGCGAAGTGGACCCCGTGGAGGTTGAGCTCCCGGGGGAAGGTGGCGAACCAGGCCTTGAGGGCCTCGGGCAGGGGCTTGCCCCCGTGCTCGGGGTGGAACTCCAGGTGCTTCAGGTAGTGGTTGCCCAGGATGGGCTCCCCCTTGAGGGCGGCCTCGTCGTGGTTGCCGAGGAGGATGGTCACATGCCCTTCCGCCCCCTCTTGGAAGGCCTTGAGGCGGAATAGCTCCCGGATCTGGGCCCCCGCCGCCAGGCGCAGGTGGGTGGGGTCTTGGGGGTCGTAGGGGGAAAGGCCGGTGAGGCGCTCGTAGTCGGCTGGGGTCTTGGGGTGGACCAGGTCGCCCAGGAGGACCAGCCGGGATTCCCCAGAGCGGAGGGCCTCGGTGGGGCGGAGGGCGGCGTCTGCCAGCCCCTCGGCCTTGAGGATCCGCCAGAGGGCGGGGAAGTTGGCGTGGAGGTCCCCGACGGCGATGACCCTCATCCCTTGAGAAGGGCCCGGAGTTCCCCGTAGAGGCGGCGGGTCTCCTCGGGGGTCTTGCCGTAGCCCCCGTACTTGGTCACGATCTTGGCCGCCTCCTTGCCCAGGCCCTTCTCCTTGAGGCGCTCCAGGAGCTGGTCAATGAGGCGGTAGGCTTCGGGCTTTTCCTCCTCCTCGGGTTCCCCGGCCTCCTGGGGCTCGGGGAGGGTGGGCGGGGTGAAGCGGCCCTTTTCCGGGTCGTAGTCCACCCACTGCTTCTCCAGGCGGTAGAGGTAGCGGCCCACGCCGAACTTGACCGCGGCCCGCTTGAGCGCGTCGGAGAAGGCGGCCTTGAGGGAGTCCCCCTCCCCCACGTCCTCCTTGGTGACCCCCAAAACGGTGAGGCGGCACTTGACCTCCACCACCCGCTCCCGGCGCTCGCCCCGCTCGTCTTTGAGGCTCCTTTCCTCGTCGGAGAGGACCTCGTAGCTGTCGTGCCAGCCCTCGGGGCCCACCACTTTATCCAGCCGGTCCAGGACCGTGCGGGCGTCCACGTAGGGCACCACCAGGGCCCGGCGCTTGTCTTTGGAAATGGCCTCAACGCGCCACTGGACCTCCCCGGGGGGAAAGGGCTCGGCCAGCTTCCGCCAGACTTCGTCCATGCCTTTAGTGTACTTTAGCTTTCCCTCACCCGGGCCGGGGTAGGGTGGGGTAGGCTTGGGGCATGAAAAGGCTTTTTTGGCTGGTTCCCTTTTTCGCCCTGGCGTGGGCCCTCGAGGTCCAGGTTTCCGCTAGCCTCAGCTTCAACCTCTTTCCCCAGGCGGTGGTGGTGGAACGGGTGGCCGAGCCCCAGGGGATCGTGGTGGTCTACAACGCCTCCAAGGCCGAGGCCATCTTCCGCTACCACGACGAGGACCTGCGCCGTAGGGGCTGGGTTAGGGTGAAGTACGAGGTCAAGAAGGACGAGTGGAAGGCGGAGTACCGCAAGGGCAAGGCCAAGGCCAAGCTCTCGGTGAAGGACAAGAAGGGCCGGGTGGAGGTGCGCCTCAAAGAAGGGGACTAGACAAGGCCAAGGGCCCCCGCTACCATATAGGGCGCGTGGGGCCGTGGCGCAGCTGGGAGCGCGCCTGAATCGCACTCAGGAGGTCACGGGTTCGAGTCCCGTCGGCTCCACCAAAAGCCCCCCGCCCTAGGGCGGGGGGTGGCCGTTACGCCGTTACGGGCCCAGAAGCCACTCCACGAAGCCGTTGACCACGTCGTTTTCCCCCAGGGCCTCGGGGTTTTCCAGGACGTGCTCGTAGAAGGCCCGGACCAGGTCGGGGCTTGGGTTCTTGAGGATCTCCTGGACGCTTTTCCCCTGGTAGGGCCCCTTGGGGAGGGGTGCCGTGAGGGAGGGGGAGGTGGCCAGGGGGGCGGCCTCCTTCAGGGCCTCCAGGGTCCTCTCCAGAAGAAGCCTTTCCCCTTCGGGGCCTAGGGCCTCCTTGGGGGTGAGGAGGGGGGTTCCCGAGAGGTCCTTGGGCGTGAGGCCTAGGGCATAGAGGCGCCGGGCCAGGCTGGGCGGGCCCACCTCCAGGGGGACCAGGGCCTTGGCCTCGCCGTAACGGACCTCGAGGGTGTACCGCCCGGGCTCGGGGAGGGTGAGGGCGGGGGCCACCTCCTTGAGGCCGGCGGTGAGGGGAGGAAAGCCCAAAGGCTTCTCCGCCCGGCCCACCTCCTCCCCCTCCCGGAAGAGGAGGCTTTCCAGGGGGGCCCGGAGGAGGTAGGGGCGCCCTTCCAGGCGCACCTCGGGGAAGACCGCCTCCCCGGCGCGGAAGGGCCTCGCCTCCAGGTCCCCGGGGATCAGGGTGAGCTTCTCCAGGAAAAGGCGGAGCTCGCCCCCTTCCAGCCGGGCCAGGGCCCGCCGGGCGGCAAAGGCGGCCGGGTGCCGGGGGTGGGCCTCCAGGAAGGCCCGGTAGAGGGCTTTGGCCTCGAGCCCTGCCCGCTCGGCCACGTAGGCCCGGAAGAAGAGGGCAAGGGGCTCCCCCCTCGCCTCCAGGTCCTTAAGGGCCTCCTGGAAATCCTCCCCCTCGTCCAGCCGCAAAGCCCGGTCGTAGGCGGCCTTGGCCCCCAGGTAGTCCCCGTAGATGGCCCGGAAGAGGCCCAGGTTGTAGTAGGCGGTGGCGTTGGGGTTCAGGGCCACCGCCCGCTCCGAGGCCCGGATGGCCCGGGGGAGGTCCCCGGTGAGGTAGAGGGCCCAGCCCAGGTTGGTCCAGTAAAGCCAGGAGTCGGGGCGGAGCCTTATGGCCTGGAGGAGGGCCTCCTTGGCCTCTTCCCCCTTTCCTTCCTGGAAGGCGGCGAAGCTCACCTCCTCCCAGGCCAGGGGGGACTCGGGGAAGGCCTCCTTCAGGGCCCGGGCCGAGGCGGGCCAGCGGGGGTCCTCGAGGGCCCTAAGGACCAGGTGGGCGGCGGTGCGCTCCAGGGCGTCCCCGGAGAGGAGGGCCTCGGCCTCCTTCAGGGCCTCCTCCCGCTTGCCCTCGGCGAAGAGGCGCAGGAGGCCGTAGGCCCGGGGGAGCCTGCCCTGCCAGAAGAGGAGAAGCCTTTCGGGGAGGAGGCCCAGGAGAAGCCCCGCGCCCCGCCCCTCCCTCAGGTCCAGGGCCGACCGGTGGAGGGGGTCGGGGTCCTCCCCCCGGGCCAGGGCTTGCAGGCGGGCCTCGTCCCCTTTGGGCGCGGGGAGGGCGCTAAACTTGGGGGCCAGGCCCTCCTTCTGGAGCCAGAGCCAGGCCGCCCCCAGGTTGGCGAAGAGGCCTTCCTTCACCCCCTCTTTCCCGGCCAGGAAGAGCCTGAGGCCCCTCTCTTCTTCCCGGCCCAGGAGGACCCAGTCCGCCCCGGTGATCTCCCGGGCCAGCCGGGCCCCCGCCCGGGAGTAAAGCCCCCCCACGAGCTCGTACCCGTCCCGCCAGGGGGGCTCGGGGAGGAGGAGGGCGAGGAGGGTGGGGGGTGGGGCCTTCAGGCCCTCGGCGAAGGCCTGGGCCAGGGTGTACCCCCTGGGCCCCTCAAAGGGCAGGACCAGGCCCTGGGCCAGGGCCAGGCCCAGGAAGAGGAAGGGAGCTAAGCACCCCACCGCGGCTTTCGCCGCGGTGGGGGCCCCAGAAAAGCCCTTCCACAGCTCAGACTTGGGCACCCCATGTTGCGAAACCAAAGTGCGGGCACTTAGCCAGCGCATGGAGGCATTCTAGCAGCTTTCCCTGAGGACCAGGTAAGCGAAGCGCCAAAGCCTCGGGGCCCTGCGCCAGCGCTTGGGGTCCAGGCCCACCCGCAAAAGCCACTCCAGGCCGAGCCTCTGGGCAAAGAGAGGCGCTCTTTTAGCCTCCCCCGCCAGGACGTCCAGGGTCCCGCCCACCCCTATGGCCACCCGGGCCCCCAGGTGGGGCTTGTGGCGGTGGATGAAGGCCTCCTGCCTCTCCCCCATGCCCACCAGGAGGAGGTCCGGGGCCTTCTCCTGGATCTCGGCCACCACGGGGCCTTCTTCCTGGAAGTAGCCGTGGTGGGCGCCCACCACCTCCGCCCCAAGCCTTTCCGCCTCCCTGGCGGCCCGCTCCGCCACCCCGGGCTTCCCTCCCAGGAGGTAGACCCTGAGCCCGGGAAAGCGCCGGAAAAGGGCCAGGGTGAGGTCCACCCCCGTGACCCGTTCCTTGAGGGCCACCCCCTTCAGCCTTTTTGCGGCCCAGAGGATCCCCACGCCGTCCGGGGTGATGAGCTCGGCCTCGAGGACCGCCCTTCTTAAGGCCTCGTCCTCCTGGGCCCGCACCACCATCTCCGGGTTCAGGGTGACCACCTGGTGGGTCCGGGTCTCCTCCAGAAAGCCCCCGATGCGCTTTAGGGCCTCCTCCATGTCCACAGGGTCCAGGGGAAGGCCCAAAATCTCTAGGCGCTCCACGGCACGAACCTCTGGGCGAAACGGTCCTGGGTGAGGCCAAAGGCTTCCTTGGGGAAGAAGCGGGTCTCGGCCAGCCTGGGCACCACCGGGTCCACCCCGATGAGGCTCGCCCGGGCCAGCTCCTCGGTGCGCCCCTCCCGGTGGAGGGCCTGGCCCTCCGGGCTTTGGAAGAGGGCCTCCTGGGGGTCGGGGAAGGCCTTGAGGAGGGCGGTGGCCAGGGTAGGGGGGCCTTCCTGGGCAAGCTTCTTCTGGAAGAACCCGGTGGCCACCAGGGCCGAGAGGAGGGGCTCGGGGGCCCCGGCGGGGCGGAAGGTGGGGGAGGGGAGGCTTCGGGCCAGCTCCAGGGCGGCCTTGGCGTTGCGGAAGCCGGCCAGATAGACCTCCTTCTCCTCGGGCAGGAGGCTGGCGTTGAGCATGGGGGCCACCAGGATGGCCCTTTTACCCTTTACCTCGGTGGCTTCCAGCTCCACCAGGGAGACCCTCCCGTGGAAGCCCTCCGGGGGGAAGCCCTCCACCTCCCCCAGAAGGAGGGCCTCCCGGCCCAGCTCCTGGGCCAGAAGGCGGGCCACCTTGGGCCCCGGGGCCACCCAGACCTCCTGGGCGCCCTGGGCCAGGAGGAGGGTGAGGACGCTGCCTGCGGGGAGGACCTCCACCAGGAAAAGGGGCCCCAGGGCCGGCCTCAGGCACAGGTCAACCCGGCACACCCCGCCATGATACCTTAGCCTGGGCGTATGCGGCTCAAGGACCTGGGGGAGCGGGCCCTTCTGAGGAAACTGGCCCCTTTGGGGTACCCCCTGGAGGCCCCCCTCCCCCCCGGGGACGACGCCGGGGGGGTGTGGGTGGGGGAGGCGGCCTGGCTCCTCAAGACCGACGGCTTCCTCTACCGGGAGGTGGCCCTCTTGGGCATGGGGCCCTTTGAGGTGGGCTTCAGGGGGGTGGCGGCCACGGCCTCCGATCTTCTGGTGAAGATGGGCCGTCCCCTGGGCTTCACCCTGGGCCTCTTCCTGCCCCCGGAGCTGGAGGAGGCCTTCGCCCTGGGACTGGTGCGGGGGGCGGCGGAGGCCGCCGGGCGGCTTGGAGCCCCGCTCCTCGGCGGGGACACCAACGCCGGGGAGGAGGTGGCCCTCACCGTCTCCGGCTTCGCCCTGAGCCATGCCCCCCTTCCCCGGAGGGCGCGCCCCGGGGACCTCCTCTTTTTGGCGGGGGACCGCTGGGGGCGGTTGGGGGCGGCCATCTTGGCCCACTACCGGGGGCGTTCCCTGGAAGGGTTTCCCGAGATTCGCCAGGCCGCCTTCTACCCCCTGCCCAGGCTGGAGCTCTTGGCCCTTTCCGGCCTCCTTAGGGGCGGCCTGGACTCCTCGGACGGCCTCGCCGAGACCCTGTGGCAGCTTTCCGAGCTCGGGGTGCGGGTGGACCTCGAGGCCCTCCCCCTCTACCCCGACGTCCTGGCCTTCGCCGGCGGCGAGGACGAGGCCTTGGAGCTGGTCCTCTACGGGGGCGAGGAGTTTGAGGCGGTGCTGGTGGTGCCCCCCGAGGCCGAGGGGGCGGTCTTGGCCAGGGCGGAGGCCGTGGGCCTACCCCTCTTCCGGGCCGGGCGGGTGGGGGAGGGGGAGGGGGTCTACCTGAGGAGCCGCCCCGTCCCCCGGAGGGGCTACGACCACTTCCGGCCCTAGGAGCCAGCGGGTCTCCTCCCGGAGGACCCGGGCGAAGCGGGGACTCCTCTCTGCCAGGCCCCGCCACTCGGGGAGGGTGTAGACCAGGGCCTCCGTGGGCACGGGAAGCTCCTCGAGGGGGAGCGGGGCTGCCCTCTGCCAGGGGGGCAGCTCCGAGACCTCCACCACCAGGACCAGGTCCAGGTCGCTCCCCACCCCGTGGTCCCCCCGGGCGTAGGAGCCGAAGTAGCCCAGGGCCAAAAGACCCGGGATGGGGTGGCGGGCGAGCCAGGCCTTTAGGGCCTCCTCCACCTCCTCCCGGCTAGGCCATCTGAGCACGGGCGAACGCAAGGACCTCACGGGCATAGTCCAGGGCCTGGTCAGTAAAAGTGCACGTTAGCGCACCCCGGCCCTCCACCAGGATGAGGACCTGAGCCTATCTTCCACCCCTTCCACGATCCGTGCAGGATGGGCTTGAGGGGAGAAAGGTCCCTGGGCACCTCAAGCCCGAGAAGGGGAAGGAAAAGGCCTACCCTCAGGACCCGCCAGGGATAGGCGCCGGAGGGGTTCCTTCCCTTGGTTACCCCCTTCCGGCTCCCCGGCGAGCCCTGAAGGCTTGAGACGAGGGTCAGGGCGGCCTTGGCCTTCCCCAGGTCCCGGGAAAGCCTCCGCCTGTGGTAGGGGTTCTTCTCCGCCTCTTTGAGCTTTTGGAGTTCCTGGAGGTGGTCCCCGTGTGAGTTGCTCAAAGAGCTTTCTGCCCCCGAAGACCACCTTGCGGGGGTCTTGGCCCAGTTCCCGGGCAGAGTCCAGGGCGGCCTGGGCCTTTTCTATGGCCCCATCGGCGTAGCGGGTGTTGAGGCCGAAGAGCCTGCAGAGGGGCGGTGGGGCTGGGTGGTGGGGGTTGCGGTTCAGGTCTGTCTCCAGGACCCCGTTCGCCTTGGTGTGGACGGGAGGGGAAACTCCCTCGCTCCAGGTGAAGTGGGCGTAGACCTTGCCGTCCTTGACCCGGATGGCCACGTTGTAGGGGAAGGAGGCGTAGGCCCTCTGGAGCGCCTTCAGGTGGGGGTGGGAGGTCTGGACCAGGGCACGGACATAAGCGCCGTTTCCCCAAACGGTAGCGGGTGTTGAGGCCGAAGAGCCTGCAGAGGGGACTATCCTCGCCGCTTGAGCTCTTTCCGATCCCGCCCTTCCAGGAGGCGTTGGTAGGCGAACCTCGTGGCGCTGGAGAAGCGGCGCATGAGGTCCAGGACGGCCTGTTCGTCTACCTTCTTGAGAAAGACCAGGCAGGCGTGGACGCCGAGGAAGAGCTTCGGGGCTTTGGCCTCGGGCATCCTTGGGTTCATTTTACCCCCTTTCGCCTCTTTCGCCGCCCTCCGTGAAGTCTTGCGCTTTTGGATGAACCGGGAACGAGAAAGAGGAAGCGTGCGGATTTGTGGGCTATTTTTCAGCTGTTTGCACCTCCTGGCTCTGAAGGGGGCCGTAGTGTTCCGCGGAAGGGCCTTCGGGGAAGGCGTCGGGGTAGCGGGTGGGGATGTCCCAGTCCCTCGCCCGGTTCACCCCTCCAGTCTACCCGGTATACTGCCCCTATGCGGGCCTTTAAGGCGCACCTTAGGGGCCTTTCCCCCTACCCCTACGCCAAGGTGGAGGCCCCCATCAAGCTGGACCAGAACGAAAGCCCCTTTGACCTGCCGGAGGCCCTCAAGGAGGAGGCCCTGAGGCGCATGGCCCGCCTTCCCTGGAACCGCTACCCCGAGATCCACGCCGAGAGGCTCCGGAGCCGGCTTGCCGCCCTCCTGGACTGGGAGGAGGAGGGGGTGGTCCTTTCCCCGGGGTCCAACCTCCTGATCCTGGCCTTGAGCCTGGCGGCAGAGGAGGTCCTGGACCTAAGCCCCTCCTTCCCCCACTACGCCCACGCCGCCAAAGCGGCGGGGACCCCCTACCGGGCGGTGCCCCTGGGGGAGGGCTTCGCCCTGGACCTAGAGGCCCTCCTCGCCGCCTTCACCGGGGGGGTCCTCTTCCTTCCCAACCCCCACGCCCCCACGGGGGCCCTCTTCCCCGAGGAGGCCCTGAAGGTCCTGGCGGAAAGGGCCAGGGAGGTGGGTGGCCTCCTGGTGGTGGACGAGGCCTACCGGGAGTTCTCCGGGACAGACTTTTCCCCGCTGGGGCGGGACAACCCCCACGTGGCCTTTTTGCGCACCTTCTCCAAGGCCTTTTCCCTGGGGGGCATCCGGGCGGGGTACCTGCTGGCAAGCCCGGAGGTGGCCCAGGTGGTGCGGGAGGTCCTACCCCCCTTTGTCCTTCCCGCCCACACCGGGGCCATCCTGGAGGTGGTCCTGGAAAACCCCGGCTACGTCCAGGAGGTGGCGGCCTACGTGCGGCAGGAGCGGGAGCGGGTCTATGGGAGGCTTCGCCAGCACCCCCTCTGGCATCCCTACCCCAGCCACACCAACTTCCTCCTGGTGCGCACGCCGGACGCCGCCCAGGCCCACGCCCACCTCCTCAAAGGGGGCATCCTGGTGCGGCGGCAGGACCGCTACCCGGGCCTAAAGGGGTGCATCCGGGTGACCGTGGGCCTTAGGGAGGAGATGGAGGCCTTTTTGCGGGCGGCCTTTGAGGTGGCCTATGCGTGAGGCTTTGGTGGAGAGGGCCACGGCGGAGACCTGGGTGCGCCTCAGGCTTGGCCTGGACGGCCCGGTGGGCGGGGAGGTGGCCACGGGCCTTCCCTTCCTGGACCACATGCTCCTCCAGCTCCAGCGGCACGGGCGCTTCCTCCTGGAGGTGGAGGCCAGGGGGGACCTGGAGGTGGACGTCCACCACCTGGTGGAGGACGTGGGCATCACCCTGGGCATGGCCCTCAAGGAGGCCCTGGGCGAGGGGAGGGGCCTGGAGCGCTACGCCGAGGCCTTCGCCCCCATGGACGAGACCCTGGTCCTCTGCGTCCTGGACCTCTCGGGAAGGCCCCACCTGGAATACCGCCCCGAGGCCTGGCCCGTGGTGGGGGAGGCGGGCGGGGTCAACCACTACCACCTCAGGGAGTTCCTGCGGGGCCTGGTGAACCACGGGAGGCTCACCCTGCACCTGAGGCTCCTTTCCGGGCGGGAGGCCCACCACGTCCTGGAGGCCAGCTTCAAGGCCCTGGCCCGGGCCCTCCACCGGGCCACCCGGCTCACGGGGGAGGGGCTTCCCAGCACCAAGGGCGTCCTATGAAGACCCTCCTCATAGACTACGGCTCGGGGAACCTAAGGAGCGCCGCCAAGGCCCTCGAGGCCGCCGGCTTCGCCGTCAGCGTTGCCTCCGACCCCAGGGCCTGCCCGGAGGCCAGCCTCCTGGTCCTGCCGGGCCAGGGCCACTTCGGCCAGGTCATGGCCGCCTTCCGGGCCTCGGGCTTTGTGGAGCGGGTTCTGGATCATATCCAAAAGGGCCTGCCTTTCCTGGGGATCTGCGTGGGCATGCAGATCCTCTACCAGGAAAGCGAGGAGGCCCCCGGAGTGAAGGGCCTGGGCCTCTTCCCCGGGGTGGTGCGCCGCTTTCCCCGGGGGCGGGTGCCCCAGATGGGCTGGAACCGGGTGCGCCTGGAGGGGCCCTTCGCCCCTCTTTCGGGCCGGCACTTTTACTTCGCCAACTCCTTCTTTGGCCCCCTCACCCCAGAGGCCCTGGGGGTGGGGGAGTACGAGGGCACCCCTTTCGCCGCCCTCCTGGCCAGGGAAAACCTCCTCGCCCCCCAGTTCCACCCGGAGAAGAGCGGGCGGGCGGGCCTAGCCTTTTTGGCCCTAGCCCGCCGCCACTTCCAGGTCCTCTAGGCGGATGAGCCTCCCCTGGGCCCCCAGGCCCGTGGCCGCCAAAGCCCCGGCCAGGTTGGCCAGGCGGGCGGCCTCCACCGGCCTCTTTCCCGAGAGGATGGCGTGGGCGAAGGCGGCGGTGTAGGCGTCGCCGGCCCCGGTGGAGTCCACGATGTCCTCCACCGGGTAAGGCTCCAAAAGCTCCTCCCCTTCCGGCGTGACCACGATGGAGCCCATGGCGCCTACCTTGATGGCCAGGTGCTGGAAGCCCTCCTCCCTAAGCCTCGCCACCCCCTCGGAGAGGGAAGAGGCCCCGGTGAGGGCCAAAAGCTCGGTCTGGTTCATGAGGAGCCAGCTCACTCCCCGGAGGTGCTTGAGAAGCTCCCGTCCCGCCGCCCGTACCGCCCCCGTGCCCAGGTCGGCGAAGATGGGCATCTCCCGCTTTCTGGCGGCCTCGAGGGCCTCCACGGCGTAGCTCCGGGAAGGCCCCCCCACCAGGGCGTAGGCGGAGAGAACCAGGGCGTCGGCCTGGTCCAGGTAGCGGGGCTTGAAGAGGGCGGGGTCCAGATAGCGGCTCGCCCCTTCGGCGCTCACCATGGCCCTTTCCCCGCCCGGGACCACCAGGATGAGGACCGAGCTGGTGGTGTGGTCCGGGTCCTCCTGCAGGTGGCGGAGGTCCACGCCCACCTCCCGCACCCGGCTCAGGGCCAGATCGGCGAAGGGGTCCTGGCCCACCCGGCCCGCCAGAAACACCCGGTGGCCCAGGCTGGCCAGCTGGGCCGCCAAAGTCCCCCCGGCCCCGCCCGGCTTCATCAGGGCCCGCCTGGAGGGGATCTCCTCCCCGGGTTCGGGGATGCGCTCCACAAAAAAGAGTAGGTCCACAGAAACGTCGCCCAGCACAAAGAACCGCATGGCGCCTCCTTCCGGCGAGATGGCTTTGCCCCCACTATACCGCAAGGGCCCTTGGCCTGTGCTAGGAGTATACCCCTTCTTTATGAGAGAAGATTAACAAGCCCCCGCCCTCAGGGTGGGGGCTGGAGCGTATGCCCGGGGCCCCCATGCTGGCTTGGGCCAGCATGGGGTGGTACAAGTGGCCGCCTTGGGGCCCCCGCCGTGGCCTTTGCCACGGCGGGGGGTTTAGAACCGCCGGTCCACCACCAGGCCGCCTTCCAGCTCGCCCGTTAGCTCCACCTCGTCCACCCTGAGGCCCGTGGCCTTGGCGATGGCCTCCGGGAGCCCGGGGGGCACCTTCTCGGCCTTGAGGCGGAGGATGAGCTTGTCGGTGCCCTCCAGCTTGCGCTCCACCACCACCTGGAAGCCCTTGGGGTCCAGGCCGAAGCCTGCCAGGATGGGGGCTAGCTCCGTGGGGTAGAGCTTGACCCCCTTCACCTTCACCATGGTGTCGGTGCGGCCGAAGACCCCCCAGGGGAGGACGGTGAGGCCTTCCCGCCTAAGGGCGATGGCCAGGTCCCCGGTGCGGAAGCGCACCATGGGCATCAAGGTGCGGCTTAAGGCGGTGACCACCAGCTCCCCCTTCTCCCCGTCGGCCACGGGCCTTAAGGTCTCGGGGTCCAGGACCTCGAGGATGGCCATCTCCGGAATCTCCCAAAGCCCGTCCTTCTCCAGGCGCTCCCCGGCCACGATGCCCAGCTCGCTGGTGCCGTAGGCGTCCAGGGCCACCCCGCCGAGGGCGGCCTCCACCCGCTCCCGGAAGCCGGGGACGGAGGTGAAGGGCTCCCCGCCGGCCAGGAGGAGGGGGAAGCGTCCCCCCGCCTGCCCCACCTTGAGGGCGAAGGAGGGGTTGGTGACCAGGACGTCAAACCCAAAGGCCTGGGAAAGCTCGGCGATGCGGGCCGCCTCCCCGGGGCCGTGGGGGAAGACCAGGTTCCCCGCCCGCCACAGCGCCTGGTGGAAAAGCCACCCCCCGGCGAAGACGTGGTAGCTGAAGGCCACCAGCACCTTCTTGCCCACCAGGCCCAGGCGGCGGTAGTGGGCCGCCAGGGCCTCCGCCTGGTAGCGGAGGTCTTCCTGGGAGAGGTACTCGGGCATCCAGCCTAGCAGGGGGCTTGGGGTGAGGTGCATGAGGCTCGCCCCCTCGGGGGGCTTGGGGTTTTCCTTGAGGAAGGCCACCCACTCCTCGCGGGTGGTGAGGGGGAGGTCCTTGAGGTCCTCCAGGGTCACCTCCTTTGGGTCCAGGTCCTTGAACTTCTCCCGGTAGACCGGGTGGCCCTTGGCCGCCTCCAGCACCGCCCTCAGCCGCGAAAGCCTTTCCATACCACGCCTCCTTGGAGGAGGATTATACCCCCAGACCTGGCCGCCATACCGCCTAGGGCCCTAGGAAGCGCAGAAAAGGGGCCCCAAACCGGGCTTCCCGCAGGGGCATGGCCTTGCTTTGCCCTAAGGGCTGCGTACCGGCCCAGTCTGCCCTCAGGCGGGGGTGAGGAGGGCCCTGAGGGCCCGGCCCAGACGGCGCACCCCCTCGGCGATGGCGGCCTGGTCCATGGTGGCGTAGGAAAGCCTCAGGGTGTTCTCCCCGCCCCCCAGGGCGAAGAAGGGCCCTCCGGGCACGAAGGCCACCTTTTCCTCCAGGGCTTTGTGGAGGAGGGCTTCGGCGGAAAGCCCCTGGGGAAGCTCCATCCAGACGAACATCCCTCCTTTGGGCCTGGTGAAGGCCACCTCCTTGGGCATCTCCTTCTCCAGGGCCTCCAGCATGGCCTGGGCCTTGTCGCGGTAGACCCGCCGGACCCGCTCAAGCCGCTCCCTAAAGCCCTCCTTCAGGAGCTCGAGGACCAGGATCTGGTTGAGGACCGGGGTGTGGAGGTCCACCCCCTGCTTGGCCTGGGTCAGCTTGAGGAGGGCCTCGGGGTGGGCCACGGCGAAGGCCACCCTGAGGCCTGGGGCCAGGATCTTGGAGAAGCTAGAGAGGTAGATGACCCCGGGGTAGCCCGCCTCCCGGGCAAGCTCAAAGAGGCTCTTCACCCGGCTTTCCCCGAAGTAGAGCTCCCGGTAGGCGTCGTCCTCCACCACCAAGAGGCCTTTTTCCATGACCATCTCCAATAGCCGCTCCCGCGCCCTTAGGGGCATCAGCCCCCCCGAGGGGTTCTGGAAGGAAGGGATGAGGTAGAGGAAGCGGGGACCCTCCTTCAGGCCCTCGGCCAGGGCTTCCAGGTCTGGCCCCTCCTCCCCCGTGGGCACGGTGAGGAAGCGGGGGCCGTAGGCCCGGAAGGCCTGGATGGCCCCCAGGTAGCTGGGGGCCTCGAGGAGGACCGGGGCCCCTTCGTCCAGGAAGACCTTGCCCAAAAGGTCCAGGGCCTGCTGGCTTCCCGTGGTGATGAGGACCTCCTCCACCTCCACCCCAAGCCACTCGGCCACGAAGGCCCTCAGGGGGAGGTAGCCCTCGGTGGGCCCGTACTGGAGGGCCACCTCGCCCTTCTCCTTGAGGATCTCCGCCGCCTTTTCCGCCGCCTCCGCCTTGGGGAAGAGCTCGGGGGCGGGAAGCCCCCCGGCGAAGCTGATGATGCCCGGGCGCTGGGTGAGCTTGAGGAGCTCCCGGATGGTGGAGGCCTGGATCCGCTCGGCGCCTTGGCCAAAAAGCGCACGCCACTCTAGGGTTTTCACCCTACCAGTCTACGCCTAGGGGTAGAGGCGGCGGTAGGCCTCCAGGGCGTAGCGGTCCGTCATCCCCGCCAGGTAGTCGCAGACCGCCCGCAGACCCTCGGCCTCCATGCGGGCCTGGACCTCCTTGGGCAGGATCTCCGGGTAGCGGGCGTAGGTCTGGAAGAGCTCGGTGAGGACGATCTCCGCCTTGCGCCTTTCCTCCAGGACCCGGGGGTGGCGGTAAAGCCTCTCCATGAGGAAGGCCTTGAGTTCCCCTAGAGACTTTTCCCCTTCGGGGGAGAGGCCCGCCAGGCGCTCGGGGTGGCGGCGCACGGCTTCGGCGCTCTGGATGCCGCTTTCCTCCACCTTTTTATGGGTGGCCTCCGTGGCGTCGGTGATGAGGTAGCCCAAGAGCTGGCGGATCAGGACCCGCCTCCCGAGCTCGCTCAAGGAGAAGAGGCTCAGGCCCTCCTCCAGGGCCAAAGCCTTCAGGAGGGGCACCTCGCCCAGGTCTTCCGGCCGGAGGAGGCCCGAGCGGAGGCCGTCGTCCAGGTCGTGGGCGGCGTAGGCGATGGCGTCCGAGAGGTCCACCACCTGGGCCTCGAGGGTCCCCTGCCCCTCGTAGAGGGGCTTGAAGGTGGGGGCGTAGGCGGTCTCGTGGGTGGCGATGCCCTCCAGGACCTCGTAGGTGAGGTTGAGGCCCCTAAAGCCCGGGTAGCGCTCCTCCAGGTGGGTGAGGATCCTCAGGGCCTGGGCGTTGTGCTCAAAGCCCCCCTCCTCCCGCATGAGCTCGTCCAGGACCTTCTCCCCGGTGTGGCCGAAGGGGGGGTGGCCCAGGTCGTGGGAAAGGGCGATGGCCTCGGTCAGGTCCTCGTTGAGCCCCAGGGCCCGGGCGATGGAGCGGGCCACCTGGACCACCTCCAGGGTGTGCGTGAGGCGGGTGCGGTAGTAGTCCCCGGCCCAGTTGGGGAAGACCTGGGTCTTGTACTCCAGGCGGCGGAAGGCGGTGGTGTGGAGGATCCGGTCCCGGTCCTTCTGGTAGGGGGTGCGGTAGCGGGACTCGGGCTCCGGGTGGGCCCGCCCCCGGGTGTCCCTGGCCTTTTGCGCGTAGGGGGCCAGGCGGCCTTCCTCCAAGGCTATGAGCCTCTCCCGGTCAAAGAGCATTTAGACCCGCTTGAAGAGGAGGACGGCGTTCTGCCCGCCGAAGGCGAAGGAGTTGGAGAGGGCGTAGTCCACCCGGGCCTCCCTGGGCTCGGGGACGAAGTCCAGGTCCAGCTCGGGGTCGGGGTCCTCGAGGTTGATGGTGGGAGGGATGACCCCGTGGTAGAGGGCCTGGACGGTGGCGATGGCCTCCACCGCCCCCGCGGCCCCCAGGAGGTGGCCGATCATGCTCTTGGTGCTGGAGACCATAAGCCTCTTGGCGTGCTCCCCGAAGACCCGCTTGATGGCCAGGACCTCGGCCCGGTCCCCCACGGGGGTGGAGGTGCCGTGGGCGTTGATGTAGCCCACCTCTTCCGGGGCCACCCGGGCGTCCTTGAGGGCCCGCTCCATGGCCAAGGCGGCCCCCCGCCCCTCGGGGTGGGGCTCGGTGATGTGGTGGGCGTCGGCGCTCCGGCCAAAGCCCACAAGCTCGGCGTAGATCCTGGCCCCCCGCCTCCTGGCGTGCTCGTACTCCTCCAGGACCAGTACCCCGGCCCCCTCGCCCATGACGAAGCCGTCCCGGGAGAGGGTGAAGGGGCGGCTAGCCTTCTCGGGCTCCTCGTTCCTGGTGGAAAGGGCCCGCATCACGGCGAAGGCCCCGATGGCCATGGGGGTGATGGCGGCCTCCGTGCCCCCGGCGAGGACCACCTCCGCCTCCCCCAGCTGGATCATGCGCGTGGCGCTTCCCAGGGCGTCCGAGCCCGTGGCGCAGGCGGTGACGGCGGTGGAGGAGGGCCCCTGGAAGCCGTAGCGCATGGCGATGTGGGCCGAGGCCATGTTGGCGATCATCATGGGGATGAAGAAGGGGCTGATGCGGTTTGGCCCCCTTTCCAGGAAGACCCGGCTCTGGGCCTCCCAGGTCTCCATCCCGCCGATGCCTGTACCCACCAGGGTGCCCACCCGCTCGGGGTCCAGGGCGCTTAGGTCCAGCCCGGAGTCCTTGAGGGCCAGCTCGGCGGCGATCAGGGCGTACTGGACGAAGCGGTCCAGGCGGCGGAGCTCCTTTTTGTCCAGGTAGTCCTCGGGGTTCACGTCCACCTCGGCGGCGATGCGCACCGGGAGGGCGGAAGCGTCAAAGCGGGTGATGGGCCTCACCCCGCTTTTGCCGGCAAGCTGGGCCTGGTGGAAGGCCTCCTGCCCCACCCCGATGGGGGTGAGGGCCCCGAGGCCGGTGATGACCACGCGCCGCATGGGGCTAGTATACCCGGAAGGCTAAAGGCCGGGCGGAGCGCCCGCCCGGCCGGAATGACCCCGTTTAGCCCAGCTTGGCCTTGATGTAGGCCACGGCGTCCTTGACGGTGCGGATCTTCTCGGCCTCCTCGTCGGAGATCTCCAGGCCGAACTCGTCCTCCAGGCCCATGATGAGCTCCACGGTGTCCAGGCTGTCGGCCCCCAGGTCCTCCACGAAGCGGGCCTCGAGGGTCACCTTCTCCGGCTCCACCTGGAGCTTGTCCGCGATAACCGCCTTCACCTTTTCAAAGATCTCCTGCTCGCTCATGCGAACCTCCCGGGGGGATTTTACCACGACGGAAAAAGGGGGCCTCGCCTTGACGAGATACTGAGAACGCAATACCATTTTAGTGTGCTGGCCCTGGAGATTAAGGACCTTTCGGTGCGCTTCGGGGAGTTTTGGGCCCTGGAGGGCGTGAGCCTCGCCGTGCCGGAAGGGGCCTTCGTGGCCATCGTGGGCCCCAACGGGGCGGGGAAGAGTACCCTCTTGAAGGCGGTCCTGGGCCTGGTTCCCTTTAGGGGTGAGGTGCGGGTCTATGGCCTTCCCCTTCGCCAGGTGGACCCCATGTGGTTCGGCTACGTGCCCCAGATCAAGGCCTTTGACCGCTCCTTCCCCGCCTTGGCCCTGGAGCTGGTCCTGACCGGGCTCAGGCGGAGCTGGCCTTTTCGGGTGAGCCCCAAGGAGCGGGAGGAGGCCCTGAGGGCCCTGGCTCGGGTGGGAGCCGAAGGCCTCGCCGAGAGGCCCTTGGGGCGGCTCTCCGGAGGCCAGCTCCAGCGGGTCTACCTGGCCCGGGCCCTCATCCGCAAACCCCGCATCCTCCTCCTGGACGAGCCCGCCACCGGGGTGGACCGGGTGGGGGAGGTGGACCTCTACCGCTACCTGGAAGACTACCAGAAGGCCTCCGGGGCCACGGTCTTCATGATCACCCACGACTGGGAGGCGGCCCACCACGCGACCCACGTCCTGGTCTTGAACCGGAAGGTGGTGGGCTTCGGCCCTCCCGAGAAGGCCCTCACCGAGGCCTGCCTGCGCCAGGCCTTCGGCCACGTGGGCCACGCCCACGGCCTCTTCGTGGAGGGAAGCCGTGGCTGAGGCCCTGAGCTACCCCTTCTTCCAGCGGGCCCTTCTGGCGGGGCTTCTGGTGGCCCTCCTCTCCGGCTTCTTGTCGCCCTTTGTGGTGCAGCGGCGGCTTTCCTTTTTGGGGGACGGCCTGGCCCACGCCGCCTTCGCCGGGGTGGCCCTGGGGCTATTCCTCCGGGGAGAGCCCCTGTGGTTTGCCCTTCCCTTCACCTTCCTGGTGGCCATGGCCATCACCTTCGTCAAGGAGCGCACCGAGCTTTCCGAGGACACGGCCATCGGGGTCTTCTTCGCCCTCTCCGTGGCCCTGGGGGCCATCTTCCTGGCCAAGGCCCGGGGTTACGTGGGGGACGCCATGGGCTACCTTTTCGGCTCCCTCTTGGCGGTGGGTCCTTTGGACCTTTTGGCCGTAGGGCTCTTGGCCCTTCTCGCCCTCTTCTTCCTGCCCCTTTGGGGTCCTGTGGCCTACGCCACCTTAGACCGGGAGCTGGCCCTGGCGGACCGGGTGCCGGTCGTCCTCCACGACTACCTCCTCTCGGGCTTTTTGGCGGTGAGCCTGGTGCTGGCGGTCAAGGTGGTGGGCCTGATCCTGGTGGCGGCCTTTCTGGTCATCCCCGGGGCGGCGGCGAGGCTTTTGGCCCGCACCTTCGCCGGCATGACCCTTCTTTCCCTCCTCCTCGCCCTCCTTTCCACCCTGGGGGGGCTTTTCCTCTCCCTGGCTCTGGACTGGCCCAGCGGGGCCAGCGTGGTCCTCTTCCAGGCCCTCCTCTTCGCCTTGGCCCTGGCAAAAACCGGATTGTCGGGCGGGAAATAGGAGTATACTGGGGGCATGTGGGTTTCCACGAAGGCCCAGTACGGCCTGAGGGCTCTGGTGGAGATCGGCCTCCGCGCCCCCGAGGCCGTTCCCCTCAAGGAGGTGGCCGAGGCCCAGGGCATCAGCCAGCACTACCTGGAGCAGATCGCCGCCCAGCTGCGCCGGGCCGGCTTCATCCGTTCCGTGCGGGGGGCCAAGGGAGGGTACCGCCTGGCCCGGCCCCCGGAGAAGGTGACGGCCCTCGAGGTGGTGGAGGCCCTGGAGGGGAGCCTGGCCCCGGTCTCCTGCATTGAGGACCCGGAGTCCTGCGCCAAGGTGGGCCAGTGCTCCACGGAGCTCCTCTGGAGGCGGGTGGACCTGGCCATGCGCCAGGTCCTGGGGGGCACTACCCTCAAGGACCTCATTGAGGAGAGGAGGCTTCTGGAGGCCAGGCGCCCCATCCAGCTGGAGGCCGCTAGCTAAGTACCCCACCGCGGCTTTCGCCGCGGCGGGGGCCCCAGAAAAGCCTTTAGCCCCGACTGGGGCACCCCATGTTGCGAAACTGGAGTGCAGGCACGGAGATGGTCTACCTGGACTACGCCGCAACCACGCCCGTTGACCCCGAGGTCCTCGAGGCCATGCGGGAGGTGGAGGGGGTCTTCGGCAACCCCTCTAGCGTCCACCGCTTTGGCCAGGAGGCCAGGAGGGTCCTGGAGGGGGCCAGGGAGAGGGTGGCAACCCTCCTTGGGGTGCGCCCCCGGGAGGTGGTCTTCACCGCCTCGGGCTCGGAGGCCGATGCCCTGGCCGTCCTGGGGGTGGCCCTGGCCCGGGGCAAAGGCCACGTGGTCAGCACGGCGGTGGAGCACGCTGCCCTTCTGGGGGCCTTGCGGCTTCTGGAGAGGCTTGGCTTCGCCGTCACCTACCTGAAGCCGGACCCCCTGGGCATGGTCTACCCGGAGCAGGTGGCCGAGGCCCTCCGCCCCGACACCTTTTTGGTGAGCGTCATGGCCGCCAACAACGAGCTGGGGAACCTCTACCCGGTGAGGGCCATGGCCGAGGTGGCCCACGCCCACGGGGCCCTCTTCCACACCGACGCGGTGCAGGCCATAGGCCAGGTGCCCTTCCGCGTGGACGAGGTGGGGGCGGACCTGGTCTCCCTGAGCGCCCACAAGTTCTACGGGCCCAAGGGGATCGGGGCCCTTTTGGTGCGCCACGGGGTGGAGCTATTCCCCTTGGTGCCGGGGAAGCAGGAGGGGGGGAGGCGGGGAGGGACGCCAAGCCCCCTCCTGGCCCACGGCCTGGCGGTGGCCCTGGAGAAGGCCTTGAGGCTCCTTCCCGAGGAGAGCCAAAGGCTCCTCGCCCTGAGGGCGCGCCTCGAGGCCGGGCTTCTTTCCGTGGAGGGCGTGGAGCTGAACGGCCACCCCAAGGAGCGCCTGCCCAAGCTGGTGAACGTCACGGTGAAGGGGGCGGATGGGGAGGCGTTGCTCCTCGCCATGGACCTCCTGGGGGTGGCGGTCTCCTCGGGCTCCGCCTGCTCAGCGGGAAGCCTGGAGCCCTCCCACGTCCTCCTGGCCACAGGCCGCTCCCGGGAGGAGGCCCGGGCCTCCTTGCGCTTCTCCCTGGGGCGCTTCACCACCCTGGAGGAGGTGGACCGGGCCATAGAGGCCTTCCGGGAAGCGGTGCGCCGGGCCCGGGCTTAAGTACCCCGCCGTGGCTTTTGCCGCGGCGGGGGCCCCAAAAGCGTGTCGGAGCCTCTAGGCCTTTTTGGCGAACTCGTCCCTAAGCTCCCGTCTCAGGATCTTCCCCACGCTGGACTTGGGGAGGCCCTCCCGGAACTGGATGATGCGGGGGACCTTGTAGGCGGCCAGGTTTGCCCGGCAGAAGGCCTCAATGTCCTTTTCCGTGACCTTGCCCCGGTACGCTTCCTTGAGGACGATGAAGGCGGCCACGGTCTCCCCGCGGTAGGGGTCGGGGACGCCCACCACGGCGGCCTCCTGGACGGCCTCGTGCCCGTAGAGGACCTCTTCCACCTCGCGGGGGTAGATGTTGTACCCGCCGGCGATGATCATGTCCTTTTTGCGGTCCACGATGTAGAAGTAGCCGTCCTCATCCATGCGGGCCAGGTCGCCGGTGAAGAGCCAGCCGTCCTTGAGGGCCTTTTGGGTTTCCTCCGGCCGGTTCCAGTAGCCCTTCATGACGTTGGGGCCCTTGACGATGAGCTCGCCCACCTCCCCCAGGGGCACCTCCTTACCCTCCTCGTCCACCACCTTGGCCTCCACGCTGGGCAGAGGCATGCCAATGGAGCCCTTCTTGATGGGCCCCAGCACGGGGTTGGAGTGGGTCACGGGGCTGGCCTCGGAGAGGCCGTAGCCCTCGAGGAGCCGGGCCCCGGTGATCTCCTCAAAGCGCTTGGCCACCTCCACCGGTAAGGGCGCCGCTCCCGAGAGGCAGATGCGGATGCTCTTGACGTTCCGCTTCTCAATCCCGGGGAAGTTGTTGAAGGCCACGTAGAGGGTGGGGACGCCGGGGAAGTGGGTCACCTGGTGCTTCTCAATGGCCTCCACCACGGCGTGGATCTCGGGCCTGGGCAGGAGGACGATCTTGTACCCGGAATAGAGGCCGTAGTTCATGGCCACGGTCATGCCGTAGACGTGGAAGAAGGGCAAAGCCCCCAGCATGACCCCCTTGCCCAGAAGGTCCCGGGAGGTGGAGTCCCAGGCGTCAATCTGCAGGACGTTGGCCACCAGGTTTTTGTGGGTCAGCATGGCGCCCTTGGAGATCCCCGTGGTCCCCCCGGTGTACTGCAAAAGGGCCAGGTCCTCGGGGTCCGAGGCGTGGGGGGTGGCGGGGGGGCGCTTCAGGAGGTCCAAAAAGGCGTGGAGGCCTTCCCGCCTGGGGAAGCCCAGGGGGAGCCGGTCCTTCCTGGCCTTCAGGGGGTAGAGGAGGTTCTTGGGGAAGGGGAGGAAGTCCTTGATCCCCGTGACCACCACTCGTTTCACCGGGGTCTCCCGTTCCACTTCCAGGAAGCGGGGCAGGAGGTGGTCCAGGATGACGAGGGTTTCGGCCCCGGCGTCCTGGAGCTGGTGCCTCAGTTCCCTCGGGGTGTAGAGGGGGTTGACGTTGACCCCCACGCCCCCCGCTAAGAGGGTGCCAAAGAAAGCGATGACGAACTGGGGGGTGTTGGGGAGCATGACGGCCACCCGGTCGCCGGGTTTTATCCCCAGTTCCTTTAGCCCCCGGGCGAAGCGTAGGGAGAGGTCCCAGAGCTCCTTGTAGGTCAGGGTCTTGCCCAGAAACTCCAGGGCTACGTTGTTGGGAAAGCGGCGGGCGCTGTCCTCCAGGAAACGCCATAGGGGAATGGAGGGGACCTCCACCTCGTGGGGCACGCTGGGATCGTAGTGGGCCAGCCAGGGTTTCTCCTTCACCATAGATGCCTCCCTTGGCCTCCACCCTAGCAGAGCCTTATACCGAGTTCAAGACCTCCGTGGGTGTAGCATGGGGAAGGAGGTTTCCCATGCGCTTCCGCGATCGTCGGCATGCCGGTGCCCTTCTTTCCGAGGCCCTAAAGCCCCTGGGCTTGGAGCGTCCCGTGGTCCTGGGGATTCCCCGGGGTGGGGTGGTGGTGGCGGACGAGGTGGCCAGGCGCCTTGGGGGGGAGCTGGACGTGGTCCTGGTGCGCAAGGTGGGGGCCCCCGGCAACCCGGAGTTCGCCCTGGGGGCGGTGGGGGAGAGGGGGGAGCTCATCCTCAAGCCCTACGCCCTCCAGTACGCCGACCAAAGCTACCTGGAAAGGGAGGCGGCCAGGCAGAAGGAGGTGATCCGCAAGCGGGCGGAGCGCTACCGGAAGGTCCGGCCCAAGGTTTCCCTGAAGGGCCGGGACGTGGTCCTGGTGGACGATGGCATAGCCACCGGGGCCACCATGGAGACCGCCCTCAGCGTGGTCCTGGCCGAAGAGCCCAGGAGGGTGGTGGTGGCCGTGCCCGTGGCCAGCCCCGATGCGGTGGAGAGGCTAAAGGAGAGGGCGGAGGCTCTGGCCCTTTCTACCCCTCCCGACTTTGCCGCGGTGGGAGCCTACTACATGGACTTCGGCGAGGTGACGGACGAGGACGTGGAGGCCCTTCTGCTACAATGGGCGGCATGAAGCCCGTGGTCAAGCAGGCGGCGGGCCTCGAGGCCCGCCCGGTGGAGCGGGGGGAGAAGGCCTTCATCCAGGTCCTCATCGGCCCCGAGGACGGCGCCCCCCACTTCATCCTCCGCAAGTTCACCCTTCTGCCCGGGGGGCGCATCCCCAAGCACAAGCACCCCACCATTGAGCACGAGCAGTACGTCCTCTCCGGCCGGATGAAAGTGCTTCTGGGGGACGAGGTGCGGGAGGTCCAGGCCGGGCAGACCGTCTTCATCCCCCCGGAGACCCCCCACGCCTACGTCAACGAGGGCGAGGAGCCCGTGGAGTTCCTCTGCATCATCCCCAAGACCAGCGCCTACGCCACGGAGTGGCTGGAGTGAGGTTCAGGCCCTGACCTCCTGCCGCTGGAAGGCCACGTAGGCCAGGGTAAAGAGGAGGACCGCCAGGGCGAAGAGCCCCGTGAGCTGGGGCCAGACCAGAAGGAGGCTCTGGCCCAGGGGCAGAGGGGTGCCCAGAACGGCCCCTTCCAGCTGGGTGATGAGGATGGGGCCTAAGGAGCGCACCGCCGGGTTCAGGATGGCGGTGAGGGCCTCGGCGAAGAGGGTGTTGGGGGAGAGGCGGGAGAACCAGAGGGCCAGGTTGGCCTGGCGGAGCTGGCTTTCCGGGTCAAAGGGGTCCGCCTGGAGGAGGAAGGCGCTGGCGGCCAGGTCGGTGAGGATGGGGAAGAAGACGGCGAAGAAGAGCCAGACCCCTATGGCGGCCAAGGCGGCGGTGGCGGGCTGGCGGAAGAGGACGGAAAAGAGGAGGCCCAGGGCCAGCCAGACCCCGGCGTAGGCCAGGGTGGCCAGGAAGAAGAAGAGGATGCGGCCCACCTCCTCGCCGCCCGGGGGGACCCCCAGGGTGAAGACGCCGAGGCCCAGGACCAGGAGGAGGAGGGCGAGGAGCATCACGGCCAGGGTGCCAAGCCCCGCCAGGAACTTGCCGAAGAGGAGGGCATCCCGGTAGATGGGCTGGGAGAGGACCCGGGAGAGGGTGCCCCGGGCGTACTCGCCGTTCACGGCGTCAAAGGCCAGGGCGATGGCCGCCAGGGGCACGAAGAAGGAGAGGAAGCCCACGAAGGAGGGCAGGGGGTCCTGGGCGGTGGTGAGGAGCTTCAGGTAGAGGTAGGGGTCCTCTCCCACCGTTTGGCGCAGGGCCTGGCTCCCGGTGTAGACGGCGGCCAGGGCGGAGAGGAGGATCAGGCCCTCGAGGATCCGCATCCTGAGCCCCGAGAGGTGGTCGGCCATCTCCTTGAAAAAGACGGCCCAGAGCCCGGTCCAGGGGGAACCCTCACGCCGCATGGGCCACCTCCTTGAAGTAGTGGGCGTAGACCTCGTCCAGGCTGGGGCGGCGGAGGGCGAGGGCTAGGAGCTCCCCCTGGGCCACGGCGATCCGGGCCAGCTCGGCCCGCACGTCCCGGGTGGCCAGGACCCGGTACCGCCCCCCTTCCGCCTCCACCCGGCCCACCCCCTCCACGGCCTGGAAGGCCTCCTTCAGGCCGGGGCTTGCCTCCACTAGGATCTCGTACCCGCCGCCCAACACCCGGGCGGCAAGCTCCTCCACCCGCCCGAGGAGGGCCAGGCGGCCCCTGTGGAAGAGCCCCACCCGGTCGCAGATCTCCTGGACCTGGTGGAGGAGGTGGCTGGAGAGGAGGACGGTGATGCCCTCGGCCTTGAGGCCCTTGATGAGGTCCAGAAACTCCCGGGCCGCCTCCGGGTCCAGGCCCAGGGTGGGCTCGTCCAGGATGGCCACTTTGGGCCTTTTGAGGAGGACCTCGGCCAGGCCCAGGCGCTGGCGCATGCCCCGGCTGAAGGCGCTTACCCGGCGGTCCCTTACCTCCCAAAGGCCCATGCGCCTCAGGACCTCCTCAATGCGGGCTTTGGCCTCGGCCTCCGGTAGGCCCAGAAGCCTCGTGGTGTAGCGCAGGTTCTCCCAGGCGGTGAGCTCCCCGTAGAAGCCCACCTGGTCGGGGAGGTAGCCCACTTTGGCCTTGACCTTCAAAGGCTCCCGCATGGGGTCCAGGCCCAGGACCCGGGCTTCCCCGGAGGTGGGCTCGGTGAGGCCCAGGAGCATGAGGATGGTGGTGGTCTTGCCGGAGCCGTTGGGGCCCAGGAGGCCAAAGACCTCCCCTTCCGCCACCTCCAGGTTCAGGTCCTCCACCGCCACCACGCGCCCGTAGCGCTTGGTGAGACCCCGGGTCACGATGACCGCCATGCTACCTCCGGCCGTAGCGGTTCACGGCGAAGCCCAGGACGAGCAGGGCCAGGGCCATGAGGCCCACCCCCACGAGGCCCCACAGGGTGGAGCGCACCACGGTGGCCCTATAGTCCAGGCTCTCGGAAAGCCCGTCGTCCCCCCTGAGGGAGAAGGTCACCATGTAGTCGCCGGTGACGGCCTTGGGGGAGGGCTTGATGCGGGCGGTGACCTCGGCCTCCTTGCCGGGCTCCAGGAGGTCTATCTTGTCGGGCTCAAACTTCACCTCCCAGCCCGAGGGCTCAAAGGCGCTGAAGGCGAGGTTCTTGGCGGGGGCGCTCCCCTCGTTTTTCACCAAGAGCTTCACCGGGTTCTCCCGGCCCGCCGTCACCTGGCCGGAAAGCCGCCCCTCCTTGGTGGTGAAGCGGACCTCGGGGCGGCCCGTGACCTCGAGGGTGAGGCCCAGCTCGGCCTTGGCCTCCCCGGCCACCGCCCGGATGGTGAGGGCGTAGGTGTCGGCCTTGGTGTCCTTGGGCAGGGAGACCTCCACGTCCAGGTCCTTGCTCTCCCCGGCCTTGATGGGCAGGCTCGTCACCTGCTGGCCGCTGAAGGCGGGGGTGAAGGTGACCTGGAAGCCCTGGGGGGCCTCGTACTCCAGGGAGACCAGGAGGTCCCGGTCAGACTCGTTCCTGAGGGTCACCCGGTAGCGGAAGGAACTGGTGGGGGGGCCCTTGAGGATGGGGAGCTCGGCCTCGAGGGCCAGCCTCTGGGGCAGGCCCTGGCCCACGACCAGGGTTATGGGCAGGCTGGCCGTCTGCCCAAGCCCCTCGGCCCGCACCAGGAAGCGGTAGGCCCCGGGCTTCACGTCCTTGGGGGGCTGGAGCCTTAGGGTGAGGGTGGCCTCGCCGTCCGGGGCCAGGTAGACCGCCCGCACTAGCCGCCCGCCACCGATCAGGCTCGCCTGCCAGCCCTGGGGCACCTCGGCCAGGGAGAGGCGCACCACCCCCGGGGGAAGCCCGTGGTTTTTCAGGGTGAGGGTGAGGCTCACGCTCTCCCCGGGCTGGACCCCCATCTCCGGGTAGGGGGTGCCCAGGGAGAGGCCGCGAAAGCCTTGGGCCAGGGCCACGCCTAAAGCGATAAGGGCTAGGGCCAGGAGTTTCCGCGCCATACTGCCTCCTCCATCAAGGCTAGGAAGAAAGGATGAGCCTATCATGAAAAGACCCCGGGCTCCCCGGGGCCTAAAGGGGCGGGCTCAGCCCACCCGGGCTTCCAGGTACTCCCGCTCCCCCAGGACGATCTTGCGGGCCAGCTCGGGGTCCTTGGGGAACTCCTTGCCGCGGTGGATCATGTGGGTCTCGTAGCGACCGATCTCAAAGGTCTCGGCCAGCCTCCGCAGGGCTTTGCCCATGTCAAAGGCCTTGCAGGAGAAAATGTCAATGGAGAGGAAGCGCTTCTTGGGGAAGGTGTGGATGGCGATGTGACTCTCGGCGATGATCACCACCCCGGTCACGCCGTCTTCCCCACCCGGGCCGTAGCTGTAGACGAAGGGGGGAAGCACCTTGGTCATCTCCATCTCCTCGGGGAGCTCGTCCAGAACCCGCCGGACCAGCTCGGCGTCCCGGAGCTTCTCGGGATTGGCGTCGTAGCCGTCAATCATCAGATGCGGACCGAATCCGAAGAGTTCCACCGTGACCACCTCCTTCCCGTGCCCCCCGGGGTATTCCCTGCGGCACGCCCCCCATTATGCCCCCCCCTCCCCCCCCTGTCAATACCTTGTCCTGGCGCGGGAATCCCCCGCCTCTCACCCCGGGGGGCATCCCCCGGGGGAGGGGGGTGGGGGGGTCCTGGAGCTTTTTCCCTCCCCGTGCCCGATGTATACGGGGATGGGGTATAAGGGGGGCATCTGGTCCTTGAGGAACGCTTTTCCCCGGGTGAGGGTAGTATGATGACCCTCGGCAAGGAGGTGCCATGTACAGGGGAAGAGAAGGGCAGTGGGCGTTTTACCTGCACCGGATCTCGGGCCTGGGCATCCTGGTCTTCCTCATGCTCCACGTGGCCAACATCAGCAGCGCCATGTGGGGGCCGGAGGTGTCCAACGCCCTCATGAAGTTCTACCACCAGCCCGTGTTCCAAGTGGGGCTCCTTTTGCTCATCGCCGGGGTCCTCTACCACGGGTTCAACGGCCTCAGGATCATCCTCATGGACTTCACCTCGTGGGGGGTGCGCTACCAGCGCCAGCTCTGGTACGGGGTCTGGGTCCTCTTCGTGGTCTTCTACCTGCCCTTTTTGATCAAGATCGGGGGCGGGATTCTGGGAGGCGGCCATGGCGATTAAGTCCAAGCGGTACCAGGAAGCCCGGCTCGAGGCCAGCACCAACCTGGAGCTCTACTGGTGGGTCTTCATGCGCATCTCCGGGGTGGTCCTCGTCTTTCTCGTCATCGGCCACATGTGGATGAACGCCATCCTTACCGACATCAACAAGATCAACTACGACTACGTGGCCCAGAGACTCTCCCAGACCACCTGGAAGATCTACGACTGGCTCATGCTGGCCCTGGGCCTTCTGCACGGGGCCAACGGGCTCCGCTACGTGATGGACGACTGGATCCGGGACCCGGCCAAGCGGTTTTGGACCAAGGTGGTGGTCTACAGCCTCATCGCCTTCCTCTTCGCCTTGGGGAGCTTCAGCCTTTTTAACCACGATTTCGGGGTGAAGTGAATATGGCGCACAGACACGAGGTCATCGTGGTGGGCGCGGGCGGGGCGGGCCTCACCGCCGCCCTGTACGCGGCCAGGGAAGGCGCCGATGTGGCGGTGGGCTCCAAGCTCTACCCCACCCGGAGCCACACCGGGGCGGCCCAGGGAGGGATAGGGGCCGCTTTGGGCAACGTGGAGGAGGACCACTGGGAGTGGCACATGTTTGATACGGTCAAGGGGGGGGACTATCTCACCGACCAGGACGCCGCCGAGGTCTTCGCCAAGGAGGTCATTGAGGCGGTCATAGAGCTTGAGCACATGGGCCTTCCCTTTGACCGCCTGCCCAACGGCAAGATCGCCCAGCGCCGCTTCGGCGGCCACACCAAGGACTGGGGCAAGGCCCCGGTGCACCGGGCGGCCCACGCCGCCGACCGCACCGGACACATGATCCTCCAGACCCTCTACCAGCAGTGCGTGAAGCACAACATCACCTTCTACAACGAGTTCCACGTCACCGACGTGATCCTGGAGGACGGGGTGGCCAAGGGCCTGGTGGCCTATGAGCTCGCCACCGGGGAGCTCCACCTCTTTGAGGCCAAGGCCATCGTCATCGCCTCCGGCGGGTTTGGCCGCATCTACAAGATCACCTCCAACGCCTACACCCTCACCGGGGACCTGCAGGCCATCCTCTACCGCAAGGGGCTTCCCCTCGAGGACATGGAGTTCTACCAGTTCCACCCCACCGGGCTTTACCCCTTGGGCATCCTCCTCACCGAGGGGGCCCGGGGCGAGGGGGGGATCCTCCGCAACGCCCTGGGGGAGCGCTTCATGGAGCGCTACGCCCCCACCATCAAGGACCTGGCCCCCAGGGACATGGTCTCCCGGGCCATGTACCTGGAGGTGCGGGAGGGGCGGGGCTGCGGCCCCAAGAAGGACCACGTCCTCCTGGACCTCACCCACCTGCCCCCCGAGGTCATAGAGAAGAAGCTCCCGGATATCACCGAGTTCAGCCGCATCTACCTGGGCGTGGACCCCTTGAAGGAGCCCGTTCCGGTGATGCCCACCGCCCACTATGCCATGGGGGGGATCCCCACCACGCTTTGGGGCCAGGTGATCCAAGACGAGAACAACACCGTGGTCCCCGGCCTCTACGCCGCTGGGGAGGCCGCCTGCGTGAGCCTGCACGGGGCCAACCGCCTGGGGACCAACTCTCTTGGGGACCTGGTGGTCTTCGGTCGCCGGGCGGGGATCCACGCCGCCCGCTTCGCCAAGGACGCCGACTACCACGAGCTCACCGAGGCGCACCTGGGCCCGAGCCGGGAGCGCATTGAACGCATCAAAAACTCCAAGGGCAAGGAGCGGGTGGCCGCCCTCCGGGCCGAGCTCCAGCAGAGCATGATGGACAACGCCTCCGTCTTCCGCACCGGGGAGCTCCTAAGCAAGCAGGTGGAGGTCCTCAAGGAGCTCATGGACCGCTACAAGAACATCGCCATTGACGACAAGGGCGAGGCCTACAACACGGAGCTCGTGGAGGCCCTGGAGCTCGGGTACCTCCTCGAGGTCTCCGAGGCCCTGGTCCACTCGGCCCTGAACCGCACGGAGTCCCGAGGGGCCCACGCCCGGGAGGACTACCCCGAGCGGGACGACCGGAACTGGCTCAAGCACACCCTGGCCTACAAGGTGGAAGACGGCAAGGTGGCCTTCCGCTACAAGCCCGTGGTCCTGGGCCGCTTTGAGCCCAAGGCCCGCACCTACTAGGAGGTAGAGGAGGCGGCATGCAGGTTACCCTCAAGGTGCTCCGGTTTGACCCCAACAAGGACGGAAAGCCCGAGTGGCGGACCTACCAGGTGGAGGCCGAGCCCTGGGACCGAGTCCTGGACCTTCTGCACAAGGTGAAGGCGGACCAGGACGGCACTCTGGCCTTTAGGCGGAGCTGCGGCCACGGCATCTGCGGTTCCGACGCCATGCTCATCAACGGCCGAAACCGCCTGGCCTGCAAGACCCTGGTCAAGGACCTGGGGAGCGTCATCACCGTGGAGCCCATCCGGGGGCTTCCCGTGGAGAAGGACCTGATCGTGGACATGGAGCCCTTCTTCGCCGCCTACCGGGCGGTGAAGCCCTACCTCATCAACGACGAGCCCCCGCCCCAGCGGGAGAGGCTCCAGTCCCCGGAGGAAAGGGAACGCTTTGACCACGGCACCAAGTGCATCCTCTGCGCCTCCTGCACCACCAGCTGCCCCGTCTTCTGGGTGAACGGCGCCTACATCGGCCCCGCCGCCATCGTCCAGGCCCACCGCTTCATCTTTGACTCCCGGGACCGGGGAAAGAGGGAGCGCTTCAAGGCCCTGGGCTCGGGGAGCGGGGTCTGGCGGTGCCGCACCGCCTACAACTGCACTGAGGCCTGCCCCCGGGAGATCCCCGTGACCCAGCTCATTGAGGAGGTCAAGCGGGCCATCCTCTTTGACCGGTTCTGAGAACCTTGGGGTCCCTGTCCTGGCCTAGGCCAGGACGGTGTTTTATACCACCCCATGCTGGCTTGCGCCCCAGTAAAAGCTTCCTGGGGAAGCTACCAGGCATGGTAGGCCGAAGGAAACAAGGGCATTAGGGGGTGAGGCGGTGCCGGTCCCGGGGAAAGGCCCGGGCATAGCGCACGTTGGGGAGTCCGAGAAGCTTCTGGGTGAGCCTCTCCGCCCCGATGGCGAAGCCCCCGTGGGGGGGCATGCCGTACTTGAAGACCTCCAAATAGCCCTGGAAGCCCTCCGGGTCCATCCCCTTGGCCTTCAGGCTTTCCAAGAGGTCCCCGTACCGGTGGATGCGCTGGCCGCCGGAGGTGATCTCCAGGCCCCGGAAGAGCAGGTCAAAGCTCCGGGTGGTGCCGTCATCCTCGGGGTAGGTGTAAAAGGGGCGGATGGCCCTGGGGTAGCGGGTGAGGAAGAGCCAGTCCGACCCCCAGCGTTCCCTGGCGTACTGCCCAAGAAGCCTTTCCGCCTCCTCGGAGAGGTCCTGGCCCACGGGGTAGCCCAGCTCCTCCTTGAGGATCCTGCGGGCCTCGGCGTGGGTGAGGCGGGGGATGTTGTGGGGAGGGGAGGGCCACTCTGCCTCTAGAAGGGCGATCTCCCGCCCCGCCGAGGAGAGGGCCTCCTCCAGCATCTCCCCTAGGAGCTCCTCCTCCAGCGCCATGAGGTCCTCCTCGCTCCCAATGAAGCCCATCTCCACGTCCAGGGAGAGGTACTCGTTCAGGTGGCGGCTGGTGTTGTGCTCCTCCATGCGCCACACGGGGGCCACCTCGTAGACCCGTTCAAAGACCCCCACCATGATCTGCTTGTAAAGCTGAGGGGACTGGGCCAGGTAGGCCCGCTTCTCAAAGTAGTCCACCCCGAAGAGGCCAGACCCCCCCTCCGCCCCGGCCCGCACCACCTTGGGGGTGAAGATCTCGGTGAAGTCCTGCCGGTCCAGATAGCGGCGGAAGCCCCGCACCAAGGCGGCCTGCACCCTGAGGGGGGCCCGGGCCTTCTCCCCCCTCAAGGTCACGTAGCGGTACTCCAGGAGGGTGTCGGGGTGGGCCCGCCACTCCTCCTTGGGGATCTCCACCGGGGTGGGCTCCAGGGCGGGGGAGAGGACCTCCACCTCCTTGGCCTGGACCTCGAGGCCCCCCGGGGCCTTGGGGCTTTCCACCACCAGACCCCGGACCCTCAAGGAGGACTCGGGCAGGGGTAGCCGCATCCCCCCCGTCACCACCTGGACCACGCCGCTTCGGTCCCTGAGGAGGAGGAACTGCACCTTGCCCAGGTCCCTGCGCCAGTGCAGAAACCCCAAAAGCTCCACCTCCTCGCCCACGTGAGCTTGCAAGTCCTTGACCAAGATGCGCATCCTCTCCTCCTTAAGCGAAGCCCCCCCGGCCATAGGGCGCCGGGGGGGCTAGACCCTGGCCCCCCTGCTAGGTGTTATTACGGGAACGCGGGCACATGCTGGCCCTCAGTTTAGGGGCTTCTCCCCCTGGGGTCAAGCCGAGCCGGTGGCCTCCCGGGGAGGGAAAGGGGCTTCATGTCCAGCCAAAGCATGCCCTGGCGTTTTCGTCGGTGAGGGCCTCGGCCTCAGAGAAGGGGAGGCTTAGGACCTGGGCCACCCTTTCCAGGGTGTAGCGCACGTAGTGGGGGCGGTTCCTTTGGCCCCGGAAGGGTTCCGGGGGGAGGAAGGGGGTGTCGGTCTCCACCAGAAGCTTCTCCTTGGGAAGCCGCCTGGCCGCTTCCCTCAAGGCCTCGTTCTTCTTGTAGGTGAGGGGCCCGGCGAAGCTGAAGTAGGCGCCCACCTCCAAGCCCGCCTCCTCGAGGGCCGGGTGGCCGCCATAGGCGTGGAGGACCACCTTTTTAGGCCGGTGGAGGCGAAGCCAGGCCGCCAGGTCCTCTTCCGCCTTCCCGTCCTTGCTCCGCACGTGGAGGACCAAAGGGAGCCCAAGCTCCTCCGCCAGCGCCGCCTGGAGGTCCAGGGCCCGGAACTGGGCGCCTTTGGTCTCCGGGGTCCAGTGGTAGTCCAGGCCCGTCTCCCCGATGGCCCGCACCCTCTCCGCCCGGGCGTAGTGCCGGAGGGCCGCTTCCACCTCGGGGGAGAGGAGGTGGGCGCTGGTGGGATGGAGGCCGATGGCGGCGTGGACGTTTCCCTGGGCCAGGGCCAGGGTCTTCTCCCAGCGCCCTGGGTCCACGCCCAGGGTGAGGACGGCCCTGAGCTCCCCCAGGTGGGCCTCTACCTCCAGAAGCTCCTCGGGCTCCAGGAAGTCCAGGTGGGCGTGGGTGTCGGTCATGGGCCTCACTGTAACCCAGGGGCCAGAGGGGCGTCGGGGCTTGTGGGTAGAATCAGGGCAGGGTATGAAGCGCCTCTCCCTCCTGGCGTTCCTCCTCGCCGCCTGCGCTCCCGCCCTTCTGGGCGTGGACCCGGCCCGCCTCCCCGACCCCGGGGACTGGGACCCCAAACCCGCCCCGCTGGAGTGGTGGTACGCCTCGGGGTGGGCGTACCCCTACGCCTTCCACTTCGCCTTCTTCAAGGCCTACGCCCCGCCCTCCTACCGCATCCTGGGCCTACCGGGAAGCCTCTTCGGGGCCTTTCACGCCGCCCACCTGGCCCTCACCGACCTGCGCACCGGCGAACGGCGCTTTCTGGAGGCCTCGGACCAGGACCTCTTGGGGCCGAGGGGCCGGGCGGAGCCGGGCCCCAGGCTGGAGGTCTCGGGCTTCCGCTTCCTCCGGGAGGGGACGGGCTTCCGCCTCCTGGCCGAGGGGGTGGACCTCCTCTTCCTCCCCTTGAAGCCCCCCGTGGTCCACCCGCCCGGCTACTCGGGCACCGAGGAGACGGGGCGGATGTACTACCAGTCCTACACCCGGGCTCATGCCCAGGGCCGGGTCCTGGGGGAGCGGGCAGAGGGGGAGGCCTGGCTGGACCACCAGTGGGGGGAGCAGCTTTCCGGGGTCTCGGCCACCTGGGACTGGTTTGGCCTCCACCTCTCCGATGGCTCCGAGCTCATGGCCTACCAGGTGAAGGACCGGGAGGGGCGGGTGGTCCAGGTGCTGGGAAGCCGGGTGGACCCCCTGGGCCGGGCGGAGGCGGTGGAGCTGGCCTTCGTCCCCCTCGAGGCCTGGACCAGCCCCTCGGGGCGCACCTACACCCTCTTCTGGCGGCTTAGGGGCCCGGAGCTGGACCTCAGGCTCAGGCCCCTCTTCCAGGAGGGGGAGATCCTCTCCCGGACCACCCGGGTGGCCTACTGGGAGGGCCCGGTGGTGGGGGAGGGGTCTTTCCGGGGCTATTCCGTCCAGGCCCGGGGCATGGGAGAGTTTGTGGCCAGGCTCTTCCGCCCCTAAGCTGCGCGTGCTAAACTAAAGGCGGTTTAGCGCCTGGGTGATATCTATGGGCTTACGCGTGCTCGGCGTCAACGCATCGGCACGGACCGACGGGTTTACGGCGGAGCTTTTGGATGAGGTTCTGGAGGCGGCCAGGCGCAAGGGGGCAGAGACCGAGCGCCTGGACCTGGTGAAGCACCCCTTTCCCCTCTGCGCGGGGAACTACTCCTTAGACCCCGCCTCCTGCGGCCCCGAGACCTGCGTCCAGGGGCCCTGGGACGGGTTCGGCAGGGTGGCGGAGCGGATCCTCGCTGCCGACGCCGTGGTTTTCGCCACCCCGGTCTACTGGTTCAGCGCCTCCGCCCGGATGAAGGCCCTTCTGGAGCGGATGACCTCCATGGAGAACCAGGGCCTCCTCAACCTGGGCAAACCCATGGCCCTCCTGGCCGTGGCCGAGGAGGAGGGGGCGGCCCAGGCCCTGGCCCAGATGCTCCTGCCCTTGAGCTACATGGGCTTCGTCCTGGCCCCCTTGGGCCTGGTCTACGCCCACCGCAGGGGAAAGGGGACCTTGAAGGAGGACCTCGAGGTCCTGGAGGACGCCCGCATCGCCGGGGAGAACCTGGTCCTCATGGCCGAGAGGCTGAAGGGGACGGCCTTCCAGGAGCCTTTGCCCAGTTACCAGTACCGCCTGCCCAAGCTTCCCGGGGCCGCCGCGGACTAACTGCCCCACCGCGGCCAAAGCCGGGGTGGGGGCCCCTTATACCCCCGGCCCACCATGCCTGGTAGCTTCCCCAAAGAACCTTTTGCCGGGGCCCCCATGCCGGCTTGGGCCAACATGGGTGTGGATTAGAGGTAAAGGGGCTCCACCCCCTCCCGGGCGAAGGGCAGAAGCTCGTAGAGGGCCCGGGGGTCCGGTGGGGCGTCCAGGAGGTGGGGGGGTTGGGGAAGCTCCTCCGCCCGCATCCGGGTGGGGGGGGTGAGGGTTCTGGGCTTCCCGCCTTCCTTCACGTAAGTGGCCCCGTAGTAGAGCCGGTTTCGGGCGGTGAAGAGGGGGGTGAGGGGTTTCCCCTCCTCCAAATAGGGCCAGGCGGCGGCCAGGAGGGAGCTCACACCGTAGACCCTGGCCCCCAAGGCCAGGGCCACGCCCTCCCCGGCCGCCAGGGCGATGCGCAGGCCGGTGTAGGAGCCCGGGCCCTCCCCCAGGACCAGGGCCCCGATCTCCTCCCTCCTCGCCCCCAGCGCCTCCAGGGTTTCGTCCAGGAGGCCGAAGAGCACCTCCTCGTGCCGCCTTTCCACCCGCACCACCCTCCCCAGGCCCTCCTCCCCGCGGAAGAGGCCCAAGGAGAGGTAGGGGGTGGCGGTGTCCAGGGTGAGGGTCCACACGCCCCCCATTTTAGGGGGAGGTATACTCGGCCTATGCCCAAGGGATATCACGACCGGGTGGCCTTCGTGGACCTATCCCAGGGGAAGGTCTGGTACGAGGCTTACGGCGAGGCCTTCTGGCGCAGGTACCTGGGGGGGCGGGCTTTGGCGGCCTACCTCCTCCTCAAGCACGTGCCCAAGGGGGCGGACCCCCTGGGCCCCGAGAACGCCCTGGTCTTCGCCCCCGGGGTCCTCACCGGCACCCCCATCTCCGGATCGGGGCGCAACACCGTGGCCGCCAAAAGCCCCCTCACCGGAGGCTACGGGGACGCCGAGGGCGGGGGCTTCTTCGGGGCCGAGCTCAAGAACGCCGGGCTGGACGCCCTGGTGGTCCTGGGAAAGGCGGAAAGCCCGGTCTACCTGCACGTGGAAGGGGGAGAGGTGGCCATCCACCCCGCTTTCCACCTCTGGGGGAAGGACCCCCTCGAGGTGGAGGCCCTCATCAAGGAGGTCCACGGCGCCAGCACCCGCGTCGCCCAGATCGGCCTGGCGGGGGAGAACGGGGTCCTCATCGCCAACGTGATCCACGACCTGGCCCACTTCGCCGGGCGGGGGGGCCTGGGGGCGGTCATGGGGGCCAAGGGCCTGAAGGCGGTCTCTGCCCGGGCCAGCAAGGAGACCCTCCCCGCCTACCACGACCCCGCCCGCCTTAAGGAGCTGGCCCGCTGCATGGCCAAGGAGCGCATGGAAAGGGCGGCGGGCCTGGTCACCATGGGGACGGTGGGCGCGGTGCGCCCCTTTAACCTGAGGGGGGTCCTCCCCAGCCACAACTTCCTGGACGGCTTTTTGGAGGGGGCCGAGGCCCTGGACGGCACCAGCTTGGACGCTCTCGGTATCCGCGTCGGCCGGGACACCTGCTACGCCTGCGTCATCCGCTGCAAGCAGGTGGTGAAGATTGAGGGCACCGGCAAGTACGACGTCCGCCCCGAGTACGGCGGGCCCGAGTACGAGGGCCTGGGGGCTTTGGGCTCCACGTGCGGGGTCACCGATCCCTACGCCGTTACCAAGGCCAACACCCTCTGCAACCAGTACGGCTTAGACGTGATCGGGGTGGGGGTGACCATCGCCTGCGCCATGGAGGCAGTGGAGCGGGGATTTTTGGATGACGAAGGGCTTGGCCTCCGCTTCGGCAACGGGGACGCCCTCATCGCCGCCATTGAGCGCCTGGCCCGGAAGGAGGGGCGGCTTGGGGTCCTCTTGGCCCTGGGGGCCAGGCGCCTGGCCGAGGCCATCGGCCACCCGGAACTGGCCATGCACGTCAAGGGGCAGGAGGTGCCCATGCACGACCCCCGGTACAAGCGGGCCCTGGGCGTGGGCTACGCCGTGAGCCCCACGGGCGCCGACCACAACCACAACCTCCACGACACCGCCTACACCAAGGAGGGGAAGGCCCTCATGGAGCTCCGCTTTTACGGGGAGGACTTCGCTCCCCTCCCCATAGAGGATCTCTCCGAGGCCAAGGTGCGGATGCTCTGGACCAAGACCCGGGAGCGGGGCTTCGTCAACAGCCTGGTGATGTGCGACTTCGTTCCCTGGACCCCCGAGGAGTGGCGGGAGGCCCTTCACGCCGCCACGGGCTTCTGGCTCTCCCCAGAGGAGATGCTTTTGGTGGGGGAGAGGACGCTCCAGCTCACCCGGCTCTTCAACCTGCGGGAGGGGGTCTCCCCTGAGGAGGACCGCCTGCCTGAGCGCTTCTTCCAGCCCTTCCGCAAGGGCAACCCCGAGGCCCGCCTGGACAAGGAGGCCTTCCAGAGGGCCCTAGAGGCCTACCGCCGCCTGGCGGGCTGGGAAGAGGGGGTGGACGCCGGGCGGCTAAGGGCCCTGGGGCTAGAGGAGTTCCAGAACGCCCTGGCGTAGGAGGCCCGGTAGGGGGGCTTCCCCCGCCTTGAGGAGGGCGTACCGCCCCCGGAGGAGGGCGAGGAGGCGAAGGCCCTTGAGGTGCTCCGCCAGGGCCTTCTTGTAGGCCTTCACCTCCTCCCTCCCCACGGGGAGGGCCTCCCCGGTTTCCACGTCCCTAAGAAGGGCCTCCTCCAGGGGCGGGTCCAGCTCCAGGGAGGATAGGATCTGGACCAGGACCACCCTTCTGGGGAGGAGCCTGGGCCAGGGCAGGGGGTCCAGGCCGTCGGTGAGGAGGACGAGCACGCCCCTCCCCGGGCGGAGGTCCCGGGGAAGGCCCCGCTCCAAGCGGGCCAGGGGGTCTTCCTGGCGGGCGATCCTGAGGAGGAGGGAGGCTACCTTTTCCGCGTAGGGGAGCTTCCCGTGGAGGCGCATGCTCTCGCTTTCGTCCAGGAAGAGGCGGAAGCGGGCCCTTTCCGGGGCGGTCTCCAGGCGGGTGTAGAGCCTCCCCGTCTTGGCGTAGGCCCGCCAGTGGACCCGGCGCACCTCGTCCCCTGCCGCGTAGGGCCTGAGCTCGTAAAACTCCCCCCCAAGCCCTTTCCTGCGGGCCAGGCGCTCCCCGGGATAGGGGAGGTAGGGCTTGGCGGCGATGCGGTAGCGGGTCATCTCTCCTCTGGGGTGGCCTCCAGAAGCCTCTCCTCCCGGTCCCGGAGGGCGTAGCGGCGGAGGAAGACCGAGGCTCTGAGCTCGTCCTTAAGGAAGTCCAGGGCGAGCCTTTCCGCCTCGGCCTCGGTGTAGGCGCGCCGGGGCACGCCTTCAGTCTAAGTGGCCGCCCTTCGCTTTTTCCACACCCAAAGCCCCGGATACGCCTTTTTGGGGCCCCCGCCGCGGCGGGGCACTTAAACCCGGATGGTGACCCGGGCGCCCGTCTCAAAGAGATGGATGGAGTCTATAAAGCGCACGGTGCGGGTGGCGTGCCCCATGACGATGGAGTGGGTCCTGGCCCCGCCGCCGAAGAAGCGGACTCCCTGGAGGATGTCCCCGTCGGTTATGCCGGTGGCGGCGAAGACGATCTCCTTTCCCGGGGCCAGGTCCTCGGTGCGGTAGATGCGGTTCTCGTCCCCGCCCATGGCCTTGAGGCGGGTGGACCCCCGTCCCCCGGATGGCGGCCGCCAGGGCGGCGATCACGTCCCCGTCAGAGATGAGCTTGACCCGGGCCCCGGCCTCCCGGATCTCCCGGATGAGCCCTTCGTGCCGGGGGCGGTCCAGGACCACCACCACCAGGTCCTCCACCGAGCGCTGGAGGGCCAGGGCCAAAGCCTTCAGGTTGGCGGCCACGGGCCAGGTGAGGTCCACCAGCCCGGCGGCGGGCGGGGGGACGATGAGCTTTTCCATGTACATGTCGGGGGCGTGGAAGAGCCCGCCCTTCTCGCTGATGGCGATCACGGTGACGGCGTTGGGCAGGCCCTTGGCGGCGGTGGTGGTCCCCTCCACCGGGTCCACGGCGATGTCCACCTCGAGGCCCCCCGCCCCCAGGACCTCGCCGATGTAGAGCATGGGGGCCTCGTCTATCTCCCCCTCGCCGATGACCACGGTGCCCTTGATGGGAAGCTCGTTGAGGACCCGGCGCATGGCCTCGGTGCCCGCCTCGTCCACGGCCTCCTTGTCCCCCTTGCCCGCCAGGCGGCTCGCCGCCAGGGCGGCCTGCTCCGTGACCCGCACCACCTCCAGGACCAAGCGGCGTTCTATTTCCATGCTTCCACTATACCGGGAAGGCGTTATACCACCCCATGCTGGCGCAAGCCAGCATGGGGGCCCCGGCAAAAGGTTACTGGCGCAGTTACCCGGCATTGTGGGCCGAAGGAACAATAATGAACAATAATGGGCCCATGGAAGCCCTGCAGGCGGGAGGGCCGGAGGCTTACCGGAAGCTCCTTAGGAAGAGGTACCTGCGCCGCTTAAAGCGGAGGGGCCTTTGGGCCTACCTTCTCGGCCTGGTGCGCCTCGTTTACCTAGAGGCCAGGCTCCTGAGGCGCCTCTGGCTCAACCGCTAGCCTTCTGGGGCCGGTGCCGCTTTAGGAGGGTCTCGGCCAGGTCCTCGAGGCTGAGCCCCGTCTCCGCCAGGGTGAGGAGGAGGTGGAAGAGGAGGTCCGCCGCCTCCCACCGGATCTCCTCGGGATCCCCGTTCTTGGCGGCGATGATGACCTCCCCCGCCTCCTCGCCGATCTTCTTCAGGATGCGGTCCAGGCCCGCCTGGTGCATCCTGGCCACGTAGCTCCCCTCGGGAAGCGTCTTAAGCCTCTCCAGGATGGTGGCGTAGACCTGGCCCAGGGCGAAGCCCAGGTCCTTCCTGCCCCCTAGCAGGGGGCGGTGGAAGCAGGTCCTCTCGCCGGTGTGGCAGGCGGGGCCCTTGGGGATCACCCGGTAGACCACGGCGTCCCCGTCGCAGTCCAGGAGGACCTCCACCACTTCCTGGACGTTCCCCGAGGTCTCCCCCTTGCGCCAGAGGCTCTTTCGGCTTCGGCTGTAGAAGACGCTTTGCCCCGTCCGCAAGGTCTCCTCGAGGGCCTCCCGGTTGGCGTAGGCCAGGGTCAGGACCTCCCCCGTGCGGGCGTCCTGGACCACCACCGGCACCAGGCCCCTTTTGTCAAAGCGCACCGCCGTAAGGTCCATGCCCCTCAGTCTAGCCGCACGTGGAGGCCCCGCTCCGCCAGAAAGGCCTTGAGCCCGGGGATGGGGATCTCGCCGAAGTGGAAGACGCTGGCCGCCAAAGCGGCCTCGGCACCCGCTTGGAAGACTTCCAGAAAGTGCTCCATCCGCCCCGCCCCCCCGCTGGCGATGACGGGCACGTTCACCGCCTGGGCCACAAGCCGGGTGAGCCTCAGGTCGTACCCCTCCTTGGTGCCGTCCTTGTCCATGCTGGTGAGGAGGATCTCCCCGGCCCCAAGCTCCGCCCCCCTCACCGCCCACTCCACGGCGTGGAGGCCCGTGGGGATTCGGCCCCCGGCCACGTAGACCTCGGGGAAGTCTCCCCGCCACCTGGCGTCAATGGCCAGGACCACCGCCTGGGCGCCGAAGTGGTCGGCGAGCTCGGCGATGAGCTCGGGCCGCCCTACCGCCGCCGAGTTCACGCTCACCTTGTCGGCCCCCGCCAGGAGGAGCTTCCTGGCGTCCTGGAGACTCCTCACCCCCCCGCCCACGGTGAGGGGGATGAAGACCCTCTCGGCCACCTGGGCCACCACCTCCAAGAGGATGGCCCGCTCCTCGAGGGTGGCGGAGATGTCCAGGAAGACGAGCTCGTCGGCCCCGGCCTCGTCGTAGGCCCGGGCGGCCTCCACCGGGTCCCCGGCGTCTTGGAGGTTGACGAAGTTCACCCCCTTCACCACGCGGCCGGCGTGGACGTCCAGGCAGGGGATGATGCGCTTGGCCAGGCTCATAGGGGGGGATGGTAGAGGAGTTCGGCCTGGGGAAGGAGGAGGGGGGCCACCCTTTCCCCCCTGGCCACGGAAAAGCTCTCCCCGTAGACCCTCCCCTCCGGCCTCCTAAAGACCTGAAGGGCCTTATGGGTGAGGAGCCGGACCTCGGGAACCCCGGCCTCGGCGTAGAGGGGAAGCTTTTTCTCCCGGTCCCAGGCCTCCGTGGAGAGGCTCACCTCCACCAGGAGGAGGACGTCCTTGGGGCGGGGGTGGTCCTGGGTGTAGAAGTCTTCCCGGGGCCTAAGGAGGAGGTCGGGGAGGGGCAGGCTGTGGGGGGAGAGGTAAAGGGGGCTTTGCACCCGGATCTGGGCCAGGCCCTGGACCTTGGGGGCTAGGGCGTGGAGGAGCCAGTCTAAGTACCCCACCGCGGCATTCGCCGCGGTGGGGGCCCCAGAAAATCCCTTCCACAGCCCCAACTTGGGCACCCCATGTTGCGAAACCAAAGTGCGGGCACTTAGGAGCCCGGCGTGCTGGCTGGAAGGGGGGGTCATCTCGTAGACCTCGCCGTCCAAAAGCTCCAGGCGGGCCTCGGGGTGGAGGCTGGCCAGGGCCAGAACCTCCTCCACCCGGAACCGGTGCCGCACCATAGGGGCCATTATACTTTCCCGAAGGCCCTTCCGGTGCTACCATCTAAAGGATGGAACGGGTGAACGTGGTGGGCGGGGGCCTCGCGGGGAGCGAGGCCGCCTGGACCCTTCTTCGCATGGGCGTGCCGGTGCGGCTTTTTGAGATGCGCCCTAAGCGCATGACCCCGGCCCACACCACCGACCGCTTCGCCGAGATCGTCTGCTCCAACTCCCTGGGCGGGGAGGGGGAGACTAACGCCAAGGGCCTCCTTCAGGCGGAGATGCGCCTTTCGGGAAGCCTGGTCATGGAGGCGGCGGAGGCGGCCCGGGTGCCCGCCGGCGGGGCCTTGGCCGTGGACCGGGAGGTCTTCTCCGGGTTCATCACCGAGAGGCTTCAGGCCCACCCCCTCCTCGAGGTGGTGCGGGAGGAGGTCAGGGAGATCCCCGAGGGCCTCACGGTTTTGGCCACGGGGCCCCTCACCTCGGAGGCCCTGGCCGAAGCCCTGAAGAGGCGCTTTGGCGATCACTTCCTCGCCTACTACGACGCCGCCAGCCCCATCGTCCTCTACGAGAGCATTGACCTCTCCAAGTGCTTCCGCGCCGGGCGCTACGACCAGAGCGCCGACTACCTCAACTGCCCCATGACCGAGGAAGAGTACCGCCGCTTTTACGAGGCCCTGGTGGCGGCGGAGCGCCACACCCCCCACGAGTGGGAGAACCTCCAGTACTTTGAGGCCTGCGTGCCCGTGGAGGAGCTGGGGCGGAGGGGGTACCAGACCCTCCTCTACGGCCCCATGAAGCCCGTGGGCCTCAAGGACCCCAGGACGGGAAAGGAGCCCTTCGCCGTGGTGCAGCTTCGCCAGGAGGACAAGGAGGGGCGGATGTGGAGCCTGGTGGGCTTCCAGACCGGCCTCAAGTGGCCCGAGCAGAAGCGCCTCATCCAGATGATCCCCGGTTTAGAGAACGCCGAGATCGTCCGCTACGGGGTCATGCACCGCAACACCTACCTGAACGCCCCGAGGCTCCTAAGGGAGACCCTGGAGTTCAAGGGGGCGGAGGGGCTTTTCGCCGCCGGGGTCCTGGCGGGGGTGGAGGGGTATCTGGAAAGCGCCGCCACGGGCTTTTTGGCCGGCCTGAACGCCGCCCGCCGGGCTTTGGGCCTGGAGCCTCTGGTCCCCCCTGAGGCCAGCATGCCGGGAGGGCTGGTCCGCTTCCTGGCCACGGCCAACCCCGAGAACTTCCAGCCCATGAACGCCAACTGGGGCCTGGTGCCGCCTGTGGAGGGGCGGGGCAAGAAGGAGAAGCGCCAGGCCATGTACCGAAGGGGCCTCGAGGCCTTCGCCCAGTGGCTTTCCGCCCTCAAGCCCCCCCTTCCCGGGGCGAGGAGCCTTCAGCCTCTGCCCTGAGCTTTAGGGCCTTCAGGGCCACCTCCCGTTCGTTCCAGGGCAAGGCTTCCTGGCCCCTTTCCAGAGTGGCCTCGTGCCCCTTGCCCGCAAGGAGCACCGTGTCCCCCTCCTGGGCCTCCAGGATGGCCTTCAAGATGGCCTCCTCCCGGTCGGGGACCAGTTCAAAACGCCCCCCTTCCGCCGCGGCCGCCCGGGCCATGGCCTCGAGGATGGCCCCTAGGTCCTCGGTGCGGTGGTCCTCCTCGGTGAAGAAGGCCTTGTCGGCCAGGCGGGCCGCCACCCGGCCGATGTCCTCCCGCCTTCTCGGGTCCCTCTCCCCCGCCGCCCCCACCACGAGGAGAAGCCGCCCCTTTGTGGTGGACCTCAGGGTCCTGAGCGCCGCCTCCAGGCTTTTGCCGGTGTGGGCGAAGTCTATGACCACCCGGAAGGGTTTTTCCTGCACCACCTCCATCCGGCCCGGGACCCCCGGGAAGCCGGAAAGGCGCTCAAGGACTTTTTCTAGGGGAACCCCCGCGGCCAAAGCGGCGGCGGAGGCGGCCAGGGCGTTTTCCACGTTGTGGGCGCCGATGAGGGGGAGGTGAACCTCCCTCTTCCCCCAGGGGGTGTGGAGGGTGAAGCGCAGGCCCTCTTCCTCCCGCACCCCTTCCGCCCACACCTCCCCTCCCGGCCCGAAGAGGAGGTGGGGCCTCTGGCGAAGCCTTTCCAGGTGGGGCAGGCTGGTATTTAAGACGGCCAGGTCCGAGCGCTCCACCAGGAGGGTCTTGGCGTTGAAGTAGGCCTCGGGGGTGCCGTGGAAATCCAGGTGGTCGTCGGGGTAGAAGTTGACGAAGACCCCCACCCGGAAGGTGAGCCCCTCCACCCGCTTGAGGGCCAGGGCGTGGCTGGAGACCTCAAGAACGGCCTCCCTCAGGCCCCTATCGGCGGCCTCCCTCAGGAAGGCGTAGACCTCGGGGGCCTCGGGGGTGGTAAAGTGGCCGATGGGGGGCCTGGCCTCCCCGCCCAGGCGGAGGCCCACGGTGGAGAGGAGGGCGGCCCCTTCCAGGAGGTGGTGGAGGAGGAAGGCCGTGGTGCTCTTCCCCTTGGAACCCGTGACCCCAAAAAGCCTCAAGGCGCGGTCCGGCTCCCCGTAAAAGCGCCGGGCCAGGAGGGCCAGGGCCTGGCGGCTATCGGCCACCCGGGCGTAGGGGACGGGGAGGGTGAGGTCCTGTTCCCCCACCACGGCGATGGCCCCCCGCCTGAGGGCCTCGGGGATGAAGGCGTGCCCGTCCAGGGGCCTGCGGTGGGGGAGGGGGACGCCGGGGACGGCTACGAAGACGAAGCCGGGCTCCACCCGCCTGGAGTCCTGGGTGAGGCCCCGCACGGGCAGGGGCGGGGCCTCCTGGCCCAGGGGGGCGAAAAGCTCCTTGAGGGTCATGAGCCAAGCCTCCGCTTTAGCGCCTCCAGAAGGGCCATGCGGTCCTCCTCCCTGTCCACGAAGTCCAGGCGGTCGGCCTCCACCACTTCCACCGGGGACAGGTTCCAGGAGGCCATCAGGTCCTCGTAGAGGGCGTTCAAGGAGAGGAGGTAGCGGTCGGGGATCTGCCTTTCAAAGGGGCGGCCCCGTTTGGCGATCCTGGCCTTCAGGGTGGGGAGGCTCGCCCGCAGGTAGATGAGGAGGTCGGGCTTCCTGAGGGCCGGGGAGACGCTCTGGAAGAGGTCCATGTAGGTCTCCCAGTCCCGCCGGGAGAGGAAGCCTTCCCGGTGGAGGTTCTTGGCGAAGACGAAGGCGTCCTCGTAGACCGTGCGGTCCTGGACCACCCGGGGGTTGCCGTTCACCTCCAAAAGGTGCTGGCGCACCCGCCGGGCCAGGAAGAAGACCTGGGAGTGAAAGGCGTAAGACGCCATGTCCCGGTAGAAGTCCTCCAGGTAGGGGTTCTCGCTCACCGCCTCGTAGACGGGCTTGAGGTCGAAGGCCTCGGCCAGGAGGGCGGTGAGGGTGCTCTTGCCGCTGCCGATGTTGCCGGCGATGGCGATGTACATCAGGGCCTCTTCTGGGCCAGGTGCTCCCTGACCAGGGCCACCACCGCCTCCCGGTGGGGGCCGGTGGGGCTGAAGTCCAGGGCGTCGGCCTCGAGGACCAGAAGGGGGTGGGGGTAGCGGGCGAATTGGCGCTCGTAGGCCTCGGAGAGGGCCTCCAGGTAGGCGGGGTCCATGCCCCGCTCAAAGGGGCGGCCCCGCCGGGCGATCCTGTCTAGGAGGACGGGGACCGGGGCCCTCAGGTAGACCGTGAGGTCGGGCGGGGGCACCTTTGGGGCCAGTTCCCGGTAGAGCTCCAGGTAGAGGTCCCACTCCGGGCCCTCCAGGTTGAGGCTGGCGAAGATGGGGTCCTTGTCCAGGAGGTAGTCGGCCACCACGCCTCCGAAAAGGGGCTTTTGCCGCAAGGGGGCGAGCTGGCGGAAGCGGGAGAGGAGGAAGAAGACCTGGACCTTGAAGGCGTAGCGCCGCCGGTCCTGGTAGAAGAGGGGCAAGAAGGGGTTTTCCTCCACCACCTCCAAAAGGGGCTCGGCCCCCAGGGCCTCCGAAAGAAGCCGGGCCAGGGTGGTCTTGCCCACCCCGATGGGTCCTTCCACGGCCAGGTACACGCCTCACCTCCGGGGACGGGCCATCATGACCAGGGTGGCCTCGAGGCGGCGCCCCTCCCGCCAGAGGGTGAGGCGCACCCGGTCCCCCGGGCGGAAGCGGGCGATCTGCCGCACCACCTCCGCCTTGTCCTTGACCGGCTTGCCGTTGATGGCCAGGATCACGTCCCCCAGGGCCAAAAGCCGGCCCTGGGCGTCCCGCTGGGCCCCCCTGAGGCCGGCCCGGGCGGCGGGGCTACCCGGCTCCACCCGGTCCACCATGGCCCCCTGGGTGGTGGTGAGGCCCAGGGCCCGTAGGAGCACTGGGGGAAGCTCCTCCAGGGAGACCAGGCTGGCCCCAAGCCACCCCCTCTGGGGGATGCCGAAGCGCTCCAGGTCCTCCACGCTCTGGGCCGCCAGCTCCCCCGGGATGGCCACGCCGATCCCCCCCACCCCCGAGGGGCCGCCCACCACGTCGGCCACCACGCCCATCACCTGCCCCTGGAGGTTCAGGAGGGGGCTTCCCGAGTTGCCCACGGTGAGGGGGGCGTCGGTGAAGAGGTACGCCCCCACCTCGGCCCCGATGCTGGGGTCGGGGGTGGGGACCTCGAGGGGGCCCACCCCGGCCAGGATGCCGGAGGAGGCCAGGGGGCCCTGGCCATAGGGGAAGCCCACCAGGACCAGGCCCATCCCCAGGGGAAGGCTCTCCGGAGAGGCCCGGTTAAAGCTCAGGACCGCCGGGGCCTGCACGCCCTTCACCGTAAGGAGGGCCAGGTCTATCCCCGGGTCCACGGCGAAGCGCTCGGCGGGGAAGGTGCGGCCGTCGTAAAGGCGGATGGTGAGGTCGGAGAGGTCCTGGACCACGTGGTAGTTGGTGACCACCCGCAAGGGGCTCACGAAGAAGCCCGTGCCCACGGTCCCGCCGTCGGCGGCGGGGGCCGTGCCCTGGATGCGCACCACGGCGGGGAGGGCCCTCTTGATGACCTGGCTCCGGGCCACCTCCTCGGGGGCGGTGAGGCGCTGGCCCAGGGCGAGGGCCAAGGCGAGAAGGAGGCCAAGGAAGACAGGGCGGCCCATGCCCTTACATTACCTCAGGGGCGGGGATGCCCAGGAGGCCGAGGCCGATCTTAAGGGTCTCCTGAAGGCTTCTCACCAGCTCCAGCCTGAGCTCCCGCAAGCCTTCCGGGGCGGTGAGGACGGGGGTGGCGGGGCGGCCCTCCTCCTTGGCGTTGTAGTAGGCGTTCCAGGCGGCCGCCAGGTCCAGGAGGTACTGGGCCAGGACGTGGGGGCTCTTTTCCGCGGCGGCCTCCAGCACCGCCTCCTCAAAGTCCAGGAGGGCCAGGGCCAGCTCCCGCTCGTAGGGGGTGGCCTGGGCGGGGTCCGGGGGGCCCCACTCCCCCGCCTTGCGCAGGATGGCGTGGGCCCGGGCGTGGGCGTACTGGACGTAGGGCCCCGTGTCCCCCTCAAAGGAGAGGGCCTCCTGGTAGCGGAAGTCTATCTGCTTTCTGGGCTCGGTCTTGCTCATGGCGAAGCGGATGGCTCCCAGGGCCACCATCCGGGCCGCCTCCTCCTTGTCGGGGTGGTCGGGGTTCTTCTCGCTGATGACGGCCAGGGCTCGCCTCCTGGCCTCCTCCAGGACCTCGTCCACGCTCACCGAGAGGCCCTTCCGCCCCGACATCTGCTTGCCTTCCAGGAGGACGGTTTCGTAGGCCAGGTGGAAGGCCCGCTGGGCCAGGTCCGGGCGGCCCGCCAGGGCCAAGGCGGCCCGCACCAGGGCCTGGGGGTGGCTCTGGCGCACGTCAATGACGTTGATGGTCTCCTGGGCCCTTGGGGTGTAGGGCTCCCCCTCGGGGGCGCTGGTCCTGAGGTGGGGGTAGTAGGGGTTTTCGTAGGGGCGGAAGGGGAGGCCCTCCAGAAGGCCCATCTTCCAGAACTGGAAGGCGATGTCCTTGGCGTAGTAGGTGGCGGCCCCGCCGGAGCGCACCAGGACGAAGTAGGGGTCCTCGAGGCCCGGGATGAAGGGGCTAGCGTCCATGACCAGGGCCCCGGCGTACTTGCCCTCCGTGGGCCGGAAGACGTGGGGGCTCCGCTCCAAAATGGCCAGGGCCTTCTTGAGAAGCCCCGCCCGCACGATGTCGGACTCCCAGACCAAGAGGTCGTAGTGGGCGGCCAGGGCGTGCATGGTGGCCATCTGGGCCAGGAGGATGCGGTTCACCTCCTCCCTTAGCTCCCCCCGCTCCAGGGCGTGGAGGACCTCCTCAATGGCGGGCTGAAGCTTCTCGTACTCGGGGTCCTGGTGGAGGCGCACGTAGGCCCTGCCGGCGAAGTGGTCGTACTTCTCCTTCCCGTCCCAGGTGAGGCCGTAGTGCCTCAGGGCGAAGAGGGTCTCCGCCGCCTGGCGGCCGGTGTCGTCTATGTAGTTGAGGACCAGGACCTCGCGGCCAGCGTAATCCAGGATGCGGGCCAGGCTGTCCCCCAGGACGATGTTCCGGAGGTGGCCCACGTGAAGCTCCTTGTTGGGGTTCACCGAGGTGTGCTCAATGAGGACCAGGCCCTCCCGTTTGGGGAAGGGCCCCTTGGGGCGGAGGGCCTCCTCGAGGAGGTCTTCCGTCCGCAGGCGGAAGTTTAGGTACCCCCCCACGGGGATGGCCTCCTCCACGAAGGGGGGAAGTTCCAGGCGGCTTTTAAGCTCCTCGGCGATGGTTTGGGGGGGCTTCCTCAGCTCCTTGGCCAGGGCGAAGAGGGGAACTCCGTAGTCCCCGGGCTTGTCCTTGGGGGCCTTGGCCACCTTGAGGCGGAGGTCCAGGCCCATCTCCTTGAGGGCGGCGTGAATGGCCTCTTCCAGGGCGCGGCGCACCATCAGGGGGCCATCATACAAGGCCTTTGGGGTTTTGCGGGGATGGGGAGGCAAACTGGAGCCACCATGGGAAGGTGGGTTTGGGCGTGGTTCCTTTGGGGCGTGGCCCAAGGCGGTGGCCCTGGCGGCGGGCCAGGCCCACCTCCTGGTCCTGGGCGAGGACGGCCGGGTCTACGCCCTGGGGGAAAACGAGATGGGGCAACTGGGGGACGGCACCCAGGAGAGTCGCCTGGAGCCCAGGCCCGTGGAGGGGCTCTTAGGGGTCAGGGCCATCGGGGCGGGGGACGCCCACAGCCTGGCCCTTCTGGCCGATGGCCGCCTCTTTGCCTGGGGGGACAACCGCTTTGGCCAGCTGGGGGACGGCACCCGGGAGGTTCGGCTCAGGCCGGTTCAGGTGCGCCTTCCCTGAGGGCCTCCTTGAGGGCCTGGGCCGCCTTGAGGCTCATCCCCGGGAGGCGGGCCAGCTCCTCCAGGGGGGCCTCCTTGAGGGCCTTTAGCCCGCCGTAGCGCTCCAGAAGGAGCTTCCTCCTGGCCTCCCCGATGCCGGGGATGCCCTCCAGGACCTTTAGGGCCTCCTGGGCGCGGCGCTTTTGGTGGTAGCGGAGGCCGTTTGCGTGGGCCTCGTCCCGGAGGTGGATGAGGAGCCTCAGGGCGGGGTGGGTGAGGGGGAGGCGGATCTCCCGTCCCTCGGGGGTGATGAGGACCTCCTCCTTCTTGGCCAGGCCCACCAGGGGCAGGCTGAGGCCCGCCCGCTCCAGGGCCCGCATGGCCGCCCGCACCTGGCCCAGGCCCCCGTCAATGAGGAGGAGGTCGGGGAGGGGCATCTCCTTGAGGCTTCCCGTGAAGCGGCGGAAGACCCCCTCCTCCATGGCGGCGTAGTCGTCGTTGCCGGCCCTGAGGCGCATCCTGCGGTACTCGGCCTTTTTGGGCCTTCCCCCCTCCATGACGGCCATGGAGAAGACCGGGGCCTCGCCCTGGAGGTGGCTCACGTCGTAGCCCTCTATGCGGAAAGGGCGCCTGGAAAGCGCCAAGAGGTCCTGCAAGGCCTTGAGCCCCGGGTGGTCCCCCCGCCTCTCCAGAAGCTTGAGCTCACTCTCCAGGGCCAGGCGGGCGTTTTTCTCCGCCAGCTCTAAGAGCCTCTGCTTCTCGCCCCGCTTGGGGACCCTGAGCTCCACCCGCCTCCCCGCCCGGCGGCGGAGGAGCTCGGCCAGGCTCTCCAGGTCCTCCAGGGGGAAGGGGAGGAGGACCAGGGGAGGGAGGGGGGAGGCCTCCAGGTAGTGGTCGCGGAGGAAGGCCCAGAGGATCTCCTCGTCGGTGGCCTCCTCCTTCTCCACCACCCGGCTGATGCGGCCCAGGATCCGCCCGGAGCGCACCTGGTAGAGCTGGACCACGCTAAGCGCCCCGGCCCGGGCCATGCCCAGGAAGTCCAGGTCGCCCATCTCCGGGTCAAAGGCCTGCTGGGCCGTGGAGAAGAAGGCCTTGAGGGCCTCTATCTGGTCGCGGATCTCGGCCGCCCGCTCAAACTCAAGCCTCCTCGCGGCCTCCCGCATCTTGGCCTCTAGCTCCGAAAGAAGCCCGTCCACCCGGCCCTCGAGGACCGCCTCCACCTGCCGCACCACCTCGCCGTAAGCCTTGGGGTCCGCCAGGCCCACGCAGGGGGCCAGGCACCGCCCCATGCTGTGGTTGAGGCAGGGGTAGCGCCGCCTTTTCATGGGGTAGCCGGAGTTTTTCCTCAAGGGGAAGAGGCGGTCCACGAGGGCCTTGATGCGGCGCAGGGCGCCGGCCTCGGGGAAGGGCCCGTAGTACCTGGCCCCGTCCTCCTCCACCCGCCGCACCACCAAGAGGGTGGGGAAGGGTTCGTTGGTGAGCTTGAGGAAGGGGTAGTGCTTGTCGTCCTTGAGGAGGACGTTGTAGGGAGGGCGGTGGGCCTTGATGAGGTTGGCCTCCAGGAGGAGGGCCTCCACCTCGTCCCGGGTGGCGATGAAGTCCAGGGCCGTGGCCTCCTCGGCGATGCGCCTGGCCTTGCCCTCGGCGTGGAAGTAGCTCTTCACCCGGGCGCGGAGGCTCTTGGCCTTGCCCACGTAGAGCACCTCCTCCCCCCGCTTCCATAGGTAGACCCCGGGGGCCTCCGGGAGGGGGGGAAGCTCTTCGGGCCGCATCTTTCCCATTGTAGACTCTCCCCGTGGACCCCTTCCTGGTGGACGCCCACCTGGACCTGGCCTATAACGCCCTGGACCTGGGCCGGGACCTGACCCTCCCCCTAAAGGCCCTGCGCCAACGGGACCCCCACCCCGACACCCCGGTGGTGACCCTCCCCTCCCTGCGGGAGGCCCGGGTGGGCATCGCCTTCGCCACCCTCTTCGTGGAGCCCCGGGCGGGGGGGCTTTCGGCCTGGGAGGAGGCCCTTCACGCCCAGCTCGCCCTCTACGAGGCCTGGGAAGGGATGGGCTTGGTGCGCCTCCTGAGGGAGCGGGAAGACCTCCTCCGCCACCTGGAGCGCTTTCCCCAAGACGGCACCCCGGGCCTGGTCCTCCTTTTGGAGGGGGCCCACCCCCTGCCGGAGCCCGAGGCCTTGGCGCCCCTCAGGAAAAGGGGCCTCAGGCTCCTCTCCCTCACCTGGGCCACCAAAAACGCCTACGCCGGGGGCAACGCCGGGCCCGGTCCCCTGACGGCGAAGGGCCTCGCCCTCCTGAAGGCCATGGAGGACCTGGGCGTGGCCCTGGACCTCTCCCACCTGGCCGATGAGGCCCTCTTCCCCGCCCTGGAGGCCTACGGGGGGCCGGTGTGCGCCACCCACGCCAACGCCAGGGCCCTCACCCCCACGCCCCGCCACCTCTCCGACGAGGCCCTTAAGGCCCTGGCCCAGAGGGGCGGGGTTCTGGGCCTCGTCCCCTTCAGCGCCTTTCTGGACGCAGGGTGGAAGCGGGGGATGGAGAGGCTTCCCCTCGCCGCCTTCCTCCGGCACAAGGCCCACGCCGAGGCCATCCTGGGCCCCAGGGGGGTGGGGCTGGGCACGGACTGGGACGGGGGGTTTGGCCTCGAGGCCCTTCCCCAGGGCCTGGACCGCCACCGGGACCTGTGGGCCCTGGGGGACGAGGGCTTTCTCGGGGGCAACTGGCTTTCCTGGCTACTTTCCTGGTTCTAGGGGCACCACGGCCAGGGTGCACCGGCTGGCGGCCACAAGCTTTTCCTCCTCGTCGTAGACCTTAACCTCCCAGACCTGGGTGGTGCGGCCCACGTGGAGGGGCCTGCCCACGGCCCGGATGGTGCCCTCCCGCTTGCTGCGGATGTGGTTGCAGTTGATCTCCAGGCCGAAGGCCCCGTACCCTGGGGGGCAGTTCAAGAAGCCCCCCAAGCTGGCCACGCTCTCCGCCAGGGCCACCGTGGCCCCTCCGTGGAGGAAGCCGAAGGGCTGGTGGACCCTGGGGGAGACCGCAAGCTCCGCCACCACCTCGTCCTTCTCCGCCTTCAGGTAGCGCACCCCCAGGGTCTTGTCCAGGGTTTCCTTGGCCAGAAAGGCGTCCTTGTCCATGGCTTGGAGTATAAAGGGGGGCGTGGGTCTGGTGCGCTTTTTCGGCGGAGCGCTTTCCCCCCCTTCCGGCCTCGCCTTTCTGGAGGACCTCCCCTCGGAGGAGGGGCTTCACCTGGTGGCCTTTGGGGAAGGGGCCCTCGAGGCCCTGAAGGTGGCCTTCCGGGAGGGGGCAAGAAGCCTGGTTCTCCTCTCCCCGGTGCTCCGCAAGGACCCCTTCCTGGCCGCCCGGCTTTCCGCCCTGCGCTTCGGCCTGGAGCGGGGCGGGGTGGAGGGGTTCGCCCGGGTGGGGCGGGCCCTCTTCTTCGGCCCCTTGAGCGTGGGGAGCGAGGAGATCTTCGCCGCTTGGAAGGAGGGGCTCACCGAGGCGGGCCTTTACGCCTGGCTGGAGCTTCTGGAGGGGCTTTCCGACGAGCGGCGCTGGCTTCGGGGCACCGAGGCCCGGGTCCTGGTGATCCAGGGGGCCCTGGACGCCTTCACCCCGCCCCTTTACGGCAAGGAGGTGGCGGACTTCGCCAAGGGGGAGGCCCTCCGCTTCGCCCTGGAGGGGGCGGGCCACCTGGTGCCCTGGGAGGCCCCTCTGGAGGTGCGGGACCTGGTGGCGGACTTCCTCATGGGGGAGGGGTTTAAGGCCCTTCCCGGGGGGCTCGCCCTGTGATACCTCCCCATGCGGGCCCCAGTAACACCACCCCATGCTGGCCCAAGCCAGCATGGGGGCCCCGGCAAAAGGTTCCTGGGGAAGTTACCAGGCATGGTAGGCCGAGTGTACTTGCCACAGCGGGGGTCCCAAAGAAGCGCATCCTAGGCTCAGGAAAGGCTTTCTGTGTGGAAAAAGTGGGGGTGGTTCTCAGTCTTCCTCCCCCTCCGGGGCGTCCACCTCCTTTTTCATCACCTCCCTGAGGAGGCTCGTGGCGTAGCTCCCCTTGGGGAGGAAGAAGGAGAGCCAGAGCCCTTCCGGGCCTTCCTCCACCTCCCACTCGGCCAGGGGGACCCGGATGGGCCGCCTGGCCCCCCGGCGGGCCCTAAACTCCTCCCGCTTGAGGGTGTAGCGCTCCAGGATCTCGTCCTCGAGGGCTCGGGCCTCCCCCCTGGCCTCGGGGTACTTCTTGCCGAAAAGGGGCCCGGTGGCGCTGATCTCCAGCCGCAGGGCCCTTTCCGCCTCGGCCTCGCTTTCCACCAGAAACTCGCCCCCCGTGGCGTGCTTCTTGGCCCAGTCCCCGGGGATGACCCGGTCGTAGAGGCCCCTTTCCATCCTTAGGGCCACCCAGTCGTTGAAGAGGAGGCTCTGGAGGCTTCCGATGAGGAAGCGCTTCAGCCAGGGGCTTCCCCTTCCCTTGCCCTTTCTCACCAGCTCGTACCCCCGCGCGGGGTTCAGGCCCCCCAGGCCAAAGCGCTGGGGGCCGTAGTAGTTGGGCAGGCCCTTTTCCTGAAGGACCCGAAGGATGGCCTCCGCCCGCTCCCGCCCTCCCTGGGCTTCCCGGATGAGGATTCGGAAGCGGTTCCCCTTGAGGTGGCCGGTCCTGAGCTTGTTGGTGTGGAGGTCGGCCTTTAAAAGCCTCACCCCCTTCAGGTTTTCCAGAAGGCAGAGGGCGTCCTCGTGGCGCTTGGGGATGGAGAACCACTGCCGGGTAAGGGCGTGCTTGTCCTTGAGGCCCGCCACCCCGATCTCCTTCTCCGGGATGCCCAGCTCATCCCGCAGGAACTCCAAGACCTGCCGGGTGGTGAGGCCCTCCTTTTCCAGAAAGAGGTAAAGATGCTCCCCTTCCCCGCTGGGCAAGTAGGCGGGCACCTCCTCTACCTGGAAGTCCTGGGGCAGAAGGCGAATCACCCCTCCTACCCCGGGAAGCCCGGCGGTCAGGAAGGGGTAGCGCTCGGGGCGGTAGACCAGGTCCATCCCCCTATTCTCGCCTAGGGGAGGGCCTTTATCCAGTCCTCCAGGACCCCAAATCCGTAGCGGAAGAAGGCCTCGGAGGCCAGCTCCACCCCGGCCCGGGCCAGGATCTCCTTGGGGCTCGCCTTCTCCCCGGCCTTCAGGACCTCCAGGTACCTGGGCACGAAGGCCTCCCCCTCCTCCCGGTAGCGGCCGTAGAGGGCCAGGACCACCAGGTAGCCCAGGGCGTAGCTGTAGGTGTAGAAGCGGTAGTGGACGAAGTGGGGGATGCCCGCCCAGGCGGACTGGTCCAGCTCGGTCCAGGCCACGCTTTCCCCGTAGAGGCGGGCCTGCTCCTCCTGCCAGATTTTTTGGAAGGCCTCGGGGGAGAGGGCGGCCTCCTTCCTGGCCAATAGGCTCCGCTTTTCAAAGAAGGTGTACATGACCTGGCGGAAGAGGGTGTTTATGGCGTCTTCCACCCGCTCGGCCAGGAGGAGGGTCCTTTCCTCTCCGGAGAGCCTTTCCAGAAGGAGGTCGTCCAGGAGGATCTCGGCGAAGACGCTGGCCGTCTCCGCCAGGGGGGTGGAGGCCCCGAAGTTGAGGAGGCGCTGCTCTCGGGCCAGGTAGAAGTGGACCCCATGCCCGAGTTCATGGGCCAGGGTGTGGGCGCTGTCCAGGTCGTCGGTGTGGTTGAGGAGGACGTAGGGGTGGGTGGAGGGAAGCCCGCCGGAGCAGAAGGCCCCGCCCCGCTTGCCGGGCCTGGGGTAGACGTCTATCCAGCGCTTCTCAAAAAACTCTCGGGCGATGGCCTCCACCTCGGGGGAGAAGCGGCGGAAGGCCTCCAGGACCAAAGCCTTAGCCTCCTCAAAGGGCACCTTGGGCTTCTCCCCCAGGGGGGCGAGGAGGTCCTGGCTTGGGGTCTTCTCCTGGCCCAGCTTCTTGGCCTTCCAGAGGTAGTAGCGCTCCACCAGGGGGTAGAAGCTCTCCGTGGCCGAGAGGAGGGCCTCAATGTCCCTCACCTCCACCTCGTCCCGAAGGGCCACGGGTTCCAGGGGGTTCCCGTAGCCCCTCAGGCGGAGGTCCTGGAGGTAGTCCAGATAGACGGCGTTGAAGACGGCGCTCAGGGTAGGGGCTTCCTCCAGGAGCTTCCCGTATAGGGCCTGGTGGGCCTCCCGGCGCACCTCGGGGTCCGGGTTCCGCCTGAGGGCCCGCACCTCCATCTCCGTGAGCTCCTGGCCCTGCACAAGGAAGCGGAAGCGGCCCGTGTACTCCGTGTAAAACTGGCTCCAGGCGCTCCTGCCCACCAAGGCCTTGAGGTTCAAAAGCTCCTCTTCCCGCTCGGAAAGGGTGTAGGGGGCGTAGGCCCGCTGGCGCTTTAGGAAGTGGCGGAGGTCCATGAGGCCCGGGTGGGCTAGAAGGGCCTGGAAGGCCTCCTCGGGGAGCTTTCTCAGGGCCACCTCCAGGGGGACCAGGCGGTTCCGAACCTCAGTGAAGGCGTTTCTGACCCGGTCCAGAAGGGCCTTGGCCCCGGGGTCCTGGGTGCGGGTGGCGAAGTAGAGGCTGGCGTAGTTGAGGGGCTTGTAGGCCAGCTCCAGGGCCTTCTCGTACCGGGAGAGGAGGGAAGAGGCCCCCTCGGGGCTCAGGAGGTCCTTAGGGTCCAGGCCCTGGGCCAGGGCCAGGGCGGCCTCGAGGTCCTGGAAGATCCTGGGGTCTTCGGGGGAGGCGTAGAGGTCCGAAAGGTCCCACTCCATGGGGGGTTAGTATACTCCCTGGGGATGTTGCTGTGCTTTTTGGACGAATCCGGGGATCACATCCTTAGCGGAGGCGATCCCAACTATCCCGTCTTTGTGCTGGCGGGGGTGGTGGTGGAAGAGGGTTACTACGCCTCCGTCATCCAGCCGGAAATGGAGGAGCTCAAGCAGAGGCTATTCGGTAAGAGGGACCTGGTGTTGCACACGGCGGACATAACCCGGAATCGCAACGGGTTTGAGGGTCTTAAGGACCCCGGGTTCCGGGCCAAGTTCTACCAGGAAATCAACGCCGCCATGCGGCGCTGGCACTACACGGTTTTGGGCGTGCTTGTGGACAAGCGCAGGCTTGTTGAGGTCTATGGAAGCTCTGCTTGGGATCCATACGACCTTTCCTTGAGCTTTTTGGTGGAGCGCCTGGTCTTTCTTTCGGAGGAGCGCAGAGATAGAGCGAAAATCATTGCCGAAAGCCGTAGCTCTAGTCTGGACCAGCGCTTGGAGAGGACTTGGGAAGGTCTCCTTGAAAAAGGCACGCATTATGTGCGGGCTCAGAGGTTGCGGAGGCGGGTAGAGAGGCTGATTTTCAAGAAAAAGGGGGATAACGAAGCTGGGCTTCAGCTGGCAGACCTGGTGGCGAGTCCTATAGGCCGCCATTACCTAGGTAAGCCGGCAAAGGAAGACTGGAAGATTGTCGCCGGGAAGCTCCGCCATGGTTTAGTGGTGTTTCCAAAAAGTTAAGGCCGGGGACCCGCTACGCAGTTCCCGGCCTGGTAGCTCTACCTTAGCAAAGGAGTGCCATGCTTGTCAAGAAGGCCTTGGTCATCTACAAAGGCAAGCCCGCCCTGGCGGAGGAGAAGGGGGACCGCCTGGAGCTCACCCTGGAAGGCGGGGAAACGCTCAAGGTTCGCCCCAAGGACGTGCTTTTTCTTCATCCCGGTCCCGCCAGCTTAGACCTGAGGGTGCCCGAGGGGGAGGAGGAGGCGGCTTGGGAGCTTCTTGAGGGGCAGAAGGTGAGCCTGAAGGAGCTCGCCGAGCTGGCCTTCGGGGCCTACACCCCAGAGGCCGCCTACGGGGCCTACCTCCTGGCCCAGAAGGGGGAGAGGTTCGTTCTGGAGGGCGGCGAGGTCCGGGCCCGCACCCGGGAGGAGCTGGCCTCTTTGGAGGAGATGAAAAGGCGTAAGGAGGAGAGGGAGCGGGCCTTTGGGGAAGCCGTGGAGCGGATCCGCCAGGGACGGCCCTCCCTCGAGGACCGCCCCCTCCTGGCCGAGGTGGAGGCTCTGGCCCACGGCGAGAGGAAGGAAAGCCGGCTTCTCAAGGCCCTGGGCCTTCCCGAAACCCCCGAGGCCGCCCACGGCCTCCTTCTCCGCCTGGGCCTCTGGCGGCGGGAAAACCCCCACCCCAGGCGGCTTGGCCTTCCCCTGGCCCCGCCGGACCTCCCCGTCCCCCCCCTGCCCGAGGAGGAGCGGGTGGACCTCACCCACCTCCCCGCCTTCGCCATTGACGACGAGGGGAGCCAGGACCCGGACGACGCCCTTTACGCCGAAAGGGTGGAGGAGGGCTTCCACCTTTTCGTCCATGTGGCCGATGTGGCCGCTTTGGTCGGGCCGGGAAGCCCCCTGGACCAGGAGGCCCTCCGCCGGGGGGCCAACCTCTATCTGCCCGAGGGCACGGTGCCCATGCTCCCCCTGGCGGTGACCGAGGCCCTGGGCCTGGGGCTTAAGGAGGTCTCCCCAGCCCTCACCTTTGAGCTTCTGGTCTCCCCGGAAGGGGAGCTTTTGCGGGAGGACCTTTACCTCTCCTGGGTGCGGGTGAGGCGGCTTTCCTACCGGGAGGCCCTCGAGGTGGAGGCCCTGGCGCCCATGAAGGCCTTGGCGGGAGCCTTTTTGCGGAAGCGCCTGGCCCAGGGGGCTTTGGACATCGCCCTGCCCGAGGTCAAGGTGCGGGTGGAGGGGGAGGAGATCCGGATCACCCCCCTTCCCCCCTATGAAAGCCGGGTCTGGGTGCGGGAGGCCATGCTCCTCGCCGGCTACGCCGCCGCCCACCTGGCCCTGAGGGAGGGCCTTCCCTTTCCCTTCGCCACCCAGGAGGCCCCTTCCCACCGGGTGGAGGGGGAGGGCCTCGCCGCCATGTGGGCGCAGCGGAAGACCCTGAAGAGGGCGCAGCTCAAGGCCGTCCCCGCCCCCCACCGGGGCCTCGGCCTTCCCCTCTACGCCCAGGTGACGAGCCCCTTAAGGCGCTACCTGGACCTGGTGGCTCACCAGCAGCTCAGGGCCTGGCTCAAGGGGGAAAGGCCCCTTTCCCAGGGGGAGGTCCTGGAGCGGGTGGGGGCGGCGGAGGCGGTGGCCGACCTGGTGCGGGAAGGGGAGAGGCGGAGCAAGCTCCACTGGACCCTCCTCTACCTGATGGAAAAGGGCTACGAGGGCCCGGGCGTCCTGGTGGAGAGGCGGGGGGGACAGGGGGTCTTCCTCCTCCCGGAGCTCGGGCTTTCCGCCCAGGTGGCCCTCTCCGGGCCTCTTGCCCTCAACGCCGAGGTCCGCCTCCGCTTCCTGGAGGCGGACCTTCCGGCCCTCGAGGCCCGCTTCGCCCTGGTCTAAGCACCCCGCCGTGGCTTTTGCCACGGCGGGGGCCCCAAACGTTTTCAGTCCATGTGCTGGATCAGGGCCTGGCCGAACTCGCTGGTCTTAAGAAGCGTGGCGGGCTTGCCCTCGGCCACCAGGAGGCGGTGGAAGTCGTAGGTGACCAGGCCCTTGCTGATGGTCCTCTCCATGGCCCTGATGATGAGGTCCGCCGCCTCGTTCCAGCCCAGGTAGCGAAGCATCATCTCCCCGGAGAGGATGACGCTGCTGGGGTTCACCTTGTCCTGGCCAGCGTACTTGGGGGCGGTGCCGTGGGTGGCCTCAAAGACGGCGTGGCCCGTCTTGTAGTTGATGTTGGCCCCGGGGGCGATGCCGATGCCCCCCACCTGGGCGGCCAGGGCATCGGAGATGTAGTCCCCGTTCAGGTTCATGGTGGCGATCACCGAGTATTCGTCGGGGCGGAGGAGGATCTGCTGCAGGAAGTTGTCGGCGATCATGTCCTTGATAACGATCTCCCTGCCGGTGCGGGGGTTTTTGAGGACGTGCCAGGGCCCGCCGTCCAGGGGCGTGGCCCCGTACTTTTCCCGGGCCAGGGCGTAGCCCCACTCCCGGAAGGCCCCTTCGGTGAACTTCATGATGTTGCCTTTGTGGACCAGGGTCACGCTGGGGAGGTCCTCCTTGATGGCGTACTCAATGGCCGCCTCCACCAGGCGCTCCGTGCCCTCCTTGGAGATGGGCTTCAGGCCCAGGCCCGAGGTCTCGGGGAAGCGGATCTTGGCGTAGGCCTTGGGGAACTCCCGCTTCAAGAAGTCTAGGACCTTCTTTACCTCCTCGCTCCCCGCCGGCCACTCAATCCCGGCGTAGATGTCCTCGGTGTTCTCCCGGAAGATGACCATGTTGACCAGCTCCGGGTGCTTCACCGGACTGGGCACCCCCTGGAACCAGCGCACGGGGCGCACGCAGGCGTAGAGGTCCAGCTCCTGCCTGAGGGCCACGTTGATGCTCCGGATGCCGCCGCCCACCGGCGTGGTCAGGGGGCCCTTGATGGCCACCAGGTACTCCCGGATGAACTCCAGGGTCTCCTCGGGGAGCCAGATGGGCTCCCCGTAGACCTGGTTGGCCTTTTCCCCGGCGTAAAGCTCCACCCAGACGATGCGCCGTTGCCCGCCGTAGGCTTTGGCCACGGCGGCGTCTAGGACGGGTTGGGCCGCTCTCCAGATGTCAGGGCCGGTCCCATCCCCCTCAATGAAGCCGATGATGGGCTGGTCCGGCACCTTCAGGACGCCCTCTTGGATGGTGATCTTTTCGCCCTCCTGGGGAATCTGGATGCGCTGGTAGGCCATAGGGTACCTCCGGGGCCTAGCATACTCCCGGCTTCCTAAACTGGGGAGGTGGCGGATGTCCTGGTGGTGGGGGCGGGGATCGTAGGGGCGGCCTCGGCCTACCGGCTAGCGGAGGCGGGGCTTAAGGTCCTCCTTTTGGAGAAGGAGGCCACCTTCGCCCAGGGGTCCACGGGAAGGAGCGCGGCGGGGGTCAGGGTGCAGTTCTCCGAGCCCCTAAACGTTCTCCTTTCCTACCATTCCATCCTGGAGTACCAGCGGATCCCCGAGGCGGGCTACCGGCCCATCGGTTACCTCTTTCTGGTCCCCGAGGCCCTGGCCGAAGCCCAAGAGGAGGCCTTGAGGACGCAGAAGGCCCTGGGGGTGCCCGTGGAGCGGCTTTCCCTGGAGGACGCCAGGGAGAAGGTGCCCTTTTTGGAAGAGGGGCTGGCCTTCGCCACCTTCGGCCCCATGGACGGGGTCATAGACCCCCACGGGGCCACGGCCTTCTACCTGAAGGAGGCCAGGCGGCTTGGGGCCGAGGTGCGCTTTTCTGAGCCCCTCCTCTTCGCCGAGCGCCAAGGGGGCCTCTGGCGGGTGGAGACCCCCAAGGGGCGGTACGAGGCCCCCTTCCTCCTCCTCTCTACCGGGGCCTGGACGGGGGAGGTGGGGCGGAGGCTGGGGGTGGAGATCCCCATCTGGCCCGTGCGCCGGGTGGTTTACGCCACGGCCCCGGCCCCCTTCCCCCACGCCTTTCCCCTCACCATTGACCTGGGGACGGGCTTTTACCTGCGCTCCGAGGGGGAACGCCTCCTCTTTGGCCGCTCCAACCCCGAGGAGCCTCCAGGCTTCACGGAAGGCGTGGACTGGGCCTGGCTTGGGCCCACCCTCGAGGCGGGCCTCGCCCGCTTCCCCTTCCTCTCGGAGCTCTCCCTGGACCGGAGGGCCAGCTGGTGGGGCTACTACGAGGTCACCCCGGACCACAACCCCATCCCGGGCTTCGTGGCCGAGGGGCTTCTTGTGGCGGCGGGCTTCTCCGGGCACGGGGTGCAGCAGGCGGCCATGGTGGGCCGCCTCATGGCGGAGGAGGTCCTCCTGGGGCGGGCGCGAAGCCTGGACATCACGCCTTTTGGCCTGGAGCGCTTCCTAAAGGGAAGCCTGGTGAGGGAGCGGGGAATCGTGTAGGGTGAGGGGGTCCACGGGCTTTGGTGAGGGCCAGTACCGCCTGGAGGTGGCCGGGCTCAAGAAGGTCTGGCTGGCCATGGACTTCTGCCAGGAGCGGCGCGAGGTTCTGGCCTTGAGCGCCGGGTTCACCCTCGAGGGGCCCGCCGATCTGGACCTAAGTACCCCACCGCGGCAAAAGCCGCGGTGGGGGCCCCAGAAAAGCCCTTCCACAACTCCGACTTGGCCACCCTATGTTGCATGTATCTTGCCCTCTGAGGGAGGTCCTACCGCCTATGTTGCCGGGCTCCCACGCCCGCAGAACCCCTGGACGTGGGCGAGAAACGCATTGTCCTTGAGGAGCGCCTCGTACCCCTTGGGAAGCTTCTCCTCAAACCCCAGGGCT
>NZ_LHCI01000106.1:1131156-1135319 GCF_001280255.1 Thermus aquaticus
GATCCCCGAGCGGGAGGAGTCGGGGAAGAGCGTGGAGAGGAGTCGGCTCTCCCGAAAGGGGCCTCCTCTTTTGCGAAGGAAGCTTTTCATGGGGGCTTTGGTGGCGGTGAGGCACGACCCGGAGATGGGGGCCTTCTACCGTCGCCTGCTGTCGCGGGGAAAGCGCAAAAAGCAGGCCCTGGTGGCCGTGGCCCACAAGCTTCTTAGGCGGATGATGGGGAGGCTAAGGGAGTACTACGCAGGCCAGTCCCTCCAAGGGGTGGCTTGACAGGCAAGACAGTATCAAAGCCAACGTGCGGGCACTTAGCCAACACCTTGAACAAAGACCACCGCTTTAGCCGGGCCTATGGGGACGAGGAGGGGAACATCTGGTTGGAGTCAGAGCTGGACCTCTCGGGAGGGGTGAGCCTGGGGGCGGTGGGGGCCTTTCTGGAGCTTTTCCGGGACCACTCCCTCCCCGACTTCATGGCGCACATCGGCTTTGAACCTTGACCCCAAGGCCCTTCTCCCCTATGATGGGGGTTGCCTGGCGCTGGGCGGCGTAGCTCAGGTGGTCAGAGCACACGACTCATAATCGTGGTGTCGTGGGTTCGAGTCCCACCGCCGCCACCAGGAAAGGCCTCCCGCTTTTGGGAGGCCCTTTTGCTACACTAAAGGGACGGGCCCGGGATCCCCCCGGTCGCCCAGGAGGCAGAATGCGCGCCCACATCATTACCTTCGGATGCCAGATGAACGAGTACGACTCCCACCTGGTGGCCAGCGAACTCGTGAGCCTGGGGTGGGAGCTGGTGGACTCCGTGGAGGAGGCGGACTTCGTCCTGGTGAACACCTGCGCCGTGCGGGGGAAGCCCGTGGAGAAGGTCCGGTCCCTTTTGGGCCAGCTTCGCAAGCAAAAGGAGAGGCGGGGCCTCCTCATCGGCCTGATGGGGTGCCTGGCCCAGCTGGACGAGGGCCAGCAGATGGCCAGGAAGTTCGGGGTGGATATCCTCCTGGGGCCTGGGGCCCTCACCTCCTTGCCCGAGGCCCTGAAGGCGAACGAAAAGTTCTGGGACCTCACCTTCCGGGAGGACGTCTTGGACTACATCCCCCCGCCCCCCAAGGGGGCCTTATCCGCCCACGTGACCATCATCCGGGGGTGCAACCACCACTGCACCTACTGCATCGTCCCCACCACCCGGGGCCCCGAGGTCTCCCGCCACCCGGACCTCATCCTGAAGGAGATTGAGATGCTGAAGAAGGCGGGGGTGGTGGAGATCACCCTCCTGGGCCAGAACGTGAACTCCTACGGCAAGGACCAGCCGGGCTTTCCCTCCTTCGCCGAGCTCCTCAGGATGGTGGGGGGGATGGGCATCCCCCGGGTGCGCTTCCTCACCAGCCACCCCGTGAACTTCACCGACGACATCATAGAGGCCATCGCCGAGACCCCGGCCATCACCCGGTACATCCACCTGCCCGTGCAGTCGGGCTCGGACCGGATTCTCAGGCGCATGGCCCGGGAGTACCGTCGGGCCCACTACCTGGAGAGGATCCGCAAGATCCGCGAGGCTTTGCCCGACGTGGTCCTTTCCACCGACATCATCGTGGGCTTCCCCGGGGAGACGGAGGAGGACTTCCAGGAGACCCTTTCCCTCTACGACGAGGTGGGCTACGACCAGGCCTACATGTTCATCTACTCCCCCCGGCCCGGCACCCCCGCCTACAAGCACTTCCAGGACCTGCCCCGGGAGGTGAAGGTGGAGCGCCTCCAGAGGCTCATTGAGAAACAGAAGGAGTGGAGCTACCGCCGGAACCTGGAGTGGGTGGGGAAGAAGGTGGAGGTCCTGGTGCGGGGGGTGGCCAAGGAGGAGGGGTATGTGCAGGGGCATGACCGGGGGAACCACCCGGTCCTGATCCCCGCCCACCAGGCCCCCACCCCCGGGCTCTACCAGGTGGAGATCAAGCAGGCCACGCCCCACCTTCTCTTCGGGGAGGTGGTGGGGGCCACGGTCCCCGGCCCCATCCCGCTGCCCGTGGCCTAGGAGGAGAGGGTGCGGTCCCTGCTTCCCTTGGCCGCCGCTTTGGCCCTCTTCCTGCTCCTCTTCGCCGCCTTCCGCTTCACGGGGCTGGGGGCGTTTTTGGCCCTTCTGGCCTCGAGCCTTCTCTACCTGGGCGTGGCCTCCTGGCAGGGGCGGGTGCTGGCTTCGGGGCCCTCCAGGGCCGCCCTGGAGCGGCTGGCCATGAAGGAGGCCTGGCGGCGGGGTGGGTTTCTTGAGCCTGGGCATCTATCCCCTTTCCTCTCCGAGGAAGCGGCCAGGGACCTCCTGGAGGGCCTGGCGGCCCGGGGGCTCTGCCGGAAGGAAGGGGGAGGCTACCGGTTTTAAGGGCTAGGCGTGGCGGGGAGCGCGGGCGGCATCCTCCTGGTGGGGGCCGGGGTGGCGGGGGCGGCCCTGGCCCTGGCCTTGAAGGAAAGGGGCCTCTCCTTCCTCTGGGTGGCCGAGGGGGTGGGAGAGGCCAGCCGGGTCCCCGTGGCCCTGGTGAACCCGGTACGGGGAAAAAGGGGGGTCCTGGTGCCGGAAGGGGGGGAGGCCCTGGAGGCCGCCCGGGAGCTCTATGGCCGCTACGTTCCCCTCCACCTGGGCCTTCTCCGCCCGGTGCCGGAGGGGGAACGGGAGGCCTGGGAAAGGCGCCTTGCGGGAAGCGGCCTCCGCTACCTCTGGCGGGGGGAGGGCCTTTACCTGCCCGGGGCCTTCTGGTTGGAGCCCAGGCCCTTTCTGGAAAGGGTGTGGGCGGAGCTTGGGGGTGTGCGGGACCGGGTGGTGGCCTACGCCCCGGGGGAGGTGGTCCTGGAGGGGGGAAGGCGGCTTAGGCCGGAGCTGGTCCTCTACGCCGGGGGGGCCAGGGGGGCGGGGGTCTTTGGCCTCGAGGGCCGCTTTATAGCGGGCCTGGAACTCCTCCTTTTGGAGTACCGGGAGGAGGCCTTAAGCTACCGGGTCTTCCTGGCGGGGGTGGCCCTTGGGGGAAGCTACCTGGACCTTCCCGGCTACGAAGAGCCCCCTCCGGCGGAAGGGGAGGTGGCGTGGCTTTTGGAGGGAGCGGAGAGCCTTCTCGGCTACCGGCCCCGGGTGGCCGGGGTCTGGCGGGGGGTGCGCTTCCGCAGGGCTTCCCCCCTAAGCCCCATCCCCGGGGGGTACGCCCTCACCGGCTTCGGCTCCACCGGCTTTCTCCTGGCCCCCCTCTGGGCCAGGCGGCTGGTCCAGGCCTTAGGCTAGGGGCATGGGCTACTCGGGCGCGGTGCTGGCGGGGGGAGCCTCCAAGCGCTTCGGGGAGGACAAGGCCCTATTCCCTTACCGGGGAAAGCCCCTCCTCCAATGGGTGTTGGAAAGCCTCCAGGGGGCCGAGGAGCGCTTCGTCGTGGCCAACCGGCCCTACGAGGGCTTCGGCGTCCCCGTCTACCCGGACCTCCTGCCGGGGGCGGACAGCCTCTCCGGCCTGCACTCGGCCCTTTCCCACGCCCGCCATCCCTGGGTGGCGGTGGCCGCTTGCGACCTCCCCTTCCTCAGCCGGGATTACTGGGACTTCCTTTATGAAAAGGCCCTGGCCTCCCCCTACCCCGTGGTGGTGGCCTACTCGGGGGAGGGGCATCTGGAGCCCCTGGCCGCCCTTTACCACAAGAACTGCCTGCCCCAGGTGGAGGGGCAGATCCGGGCGGGGGACTTCCTCCTCCGCCGCATCCCCGAAACCCTGGGGGCCACCTACGTGCCCTTCGCCGAGGTCTCGGCCCGGTTTGGGGAAAGGGTCTTCCTCAACGCCAACCGCAAGGAGGAGCTGCCCTAGGCCTGAGTGCGCACCCTTGGCTTTGATACTGTCTTGCCTGTCAAGCCACCCCTTGGAGGGACTGGCCTGCGTAGTACTCCCTTAGCCTCCCCATCATCCGCCTAAGAAGCTTGTGGGCCACGGCCACCAGGGCCTGCTTTTTGCGCTTTCCCCGCGACAGCAGGCGACGGTAGAAGGCCCCCATCTCCGGGTCGTGCCGCACCGCCACCAAAGCCCCCATGAAAAGCTTCCTTCGCAAAAGAGGAGGCCCCTTTCGGGAGAGCCGACTCCTCTCCACGCTCTTCCCCGACTCCTCCCGCTCGGGGATCAGGCCCGCGTAAGAGGCCGCCGCCTTGGCCCGGCCCCAAAGG
>NZ_LHCI01000106.1:1135621-1155179 GCF_001280255.1 Thermus aquaticus
GTCCAGGTGGGGCTTGCTGATGTCAATGCCTGCGCAGAGCATGGTCCTTCTCCTTTGGGTAGACTGAGGGAGGTGGCCACCCGACCCCGTGGGCCGTCCATGTGGATGCGGTCTTTGACGACCGGGATACTGTGCGGCGGGGAGGCCGGGGCGGGTGGCTACCGATCAAAGTCGCGGGCGTGGGAGCCCGGCAACATAGGCGGTAGGACCTCCCTCAGAGGGCAAGATACATGGCAACATGGGATGCCGGGGCCCCCATGCTGGCTTGGGCCAGCATGGGGTGGTATTAGGCTCCCGCCCCGGGTTGGGGCCTTTCACCGGGGGAAAGAGGGGGCAAGGGAGCGGGCAGGAGCATAAGCCTCAGCACCTCGCCCACCTCCTCCACGAAGGTGACCTCGAGGTCCTTGAGGATCTCCTCCGGCACCTCCTTGAGCTCGGGGGCGTTCTCCTTGGGGAGGATCACCTTGTAGATCCCCGCCTGGTGGGCGGCCAAAAGCTTCTCCTTGACCCCGCCGATGGGAAGGACCTTGCCCCTTAGGGTGATCTCCCCGGTCATGGCCACGTCCATGCGCACGGGGCGGCCCGTGAGGGCGCTGGCCAGGGCGGTGGCCATGGTGATGCCCGCCGAGGGGCCGTCCTTGGGCGTGGCCCCTTCGGGGACGTGGATGTGGAGGTCAAACTCCTTGTGGAAGCCCTCGGGCAGGCCCCACTCCTCCCGGTGGGCCCGGAGGTAGGTGAGGGCCGCTTGGGCGGACTCCTTCATGACCTCGCCCAGGTTTCCGGTCAGGTTCACCTTGCCGGTGCCGGGCACGGCCATGGCCTCAATGGTGAGGAGGGTGCCGCCATAGGGGGTCCAGGCCAGGCCCTGGGCCAGGCCCACCTGGGGCTCTTTCTCCGCCTTGTCGGGGCGGTACTTGGGCACGCCCAGGTAGTGCTCCAGGTCGGGGGCGTCCACCACCTTCACGCCCTCCCAGGGGGACTCCAGGAACTCCCTGGCCGCCTTACGGGCCACCTTGGAGAGCTCCCGGTCCAGGTTGCGCACCCCGGCCTCCCGGGTGTACTCCTGGACGATGCGCTCCAGGGCCCGGTCGGTGATCTCCAGCCTGCCTTCCAGCCCCGCCTCCTTCACCTGGAAGGGCCAGCGGAAGTGCCTGGCGATGGCCCGCTTTTCCTGCAGGGTGTAGCCGGGGATCTCAATGACCTCCATCCGGTCCAGAAGGGGCCTGGGAATGGTGGCGAGGGTGTTGGCCGTGGCGATGAAGAAGACCTTGGAGAGGTCGTAGGGAACGTCCAGGTAGTGGTCGGTGAAGGTGTGGTTCTGCTCGGGGTCCAGGACCTCCAGGAGGGCCGAAGCCGGGTCCCCCCGCCAGTCGGAGGAGAGCTTGTCTATCTCGTCCAGGAGGAAGACGGGGTTCACCACCCCCACCTGCTTCATCCCCTGGATGATCTTGCCGGGTAAGGCGCCGATATAAGTGCGGCGGTGCCCCCGGATCTCCGCCTCGTCCCGCACGCCGCCCAGGGAGATGCGGTGGAAGCGGCGGTTCATGCTACGGGCGATGCTCTTGCCCAGCGAGGTCTTGCCCACGCCGGGGGGCCCCACGAAGCAGAGGATGGGGGCGTGGCCCCGCACCTCCTTGCCCTGGGTGAGCTGGCGCACCGCCAGGTACTCCAGGATGCGCTCCTTGACCTCCTGGAGGCCGTAGTGGTCCTCGTCCAGGACCCGCTTGGTGATGGCGATGTCCAGGACGTCGGGGTCGGCCTCGGTCCAGGGGACCTCCAGGAGCCAGTCCAGGTAGGTGCGGCTCACCGTGGCCTCGGGGGAGCCGGGCTGCATCCTCTCCAGGCGCTTAAGCTCCTTCAGGGCCTTGTCCTTGACCGCCTCGGGCATGCCCTTCTTCTCAATGCGCTCGCGAAGCTCTTCAATCTCTGAAAGGAAGTCCTCTCCGCCCCCGAGCTCCCGCTGGATGGCCTTCATCTGCTCCCGGAGGTAGTACTCCCGCTGGTTCTGGTCCATCTGCTCCTTGACCCGGGCGGCGATCTTCTTGTCCAGCTCAAACCGCTCCAGGTCCCGAAGGAGGAGGGCCAGGACCTTCTTCAGCCGCTCCTCCACCCCGGGGGTCTCCAGGATGGCCTGCTTCTCCTCCAGAGGCCAGGTGGCGTGGTGGGCCACCAGGTCGGCTAGGACGGCGGGGTCCAGGGTGCTCCGCACGGCCTCCTGCTGGTAGCGGTCCAGGCGCAGGGTCTTGTGGTTTTGCAGGTAGCGTTCAAAGGCCTCCTGGACCTCGTTCACCAGGACCCGGGCCAGGCCGGGGTCCTCGAGGGGCGGCTCCGGGAGAACTTCGCCGATGGCCCGGAGGTAGGGGGCGGGCACGTAGGAGAGCATGCGGGCCCGGCTCCTGGCCTCCACCATGACCTGGAGGGTGCCGTCGGGGAGGCGCATGGCCTGCTTGACCACGGCCAAGGTGCCCACGGGGTAGAGGTCCTCCGGGGTGGGGTCGTCCACCTCGGGGTCCTTCTGGGTCACCAAGAAGATGTAGCGGTCGCCGCTAAGGGCCTCCTCCACCGCCCGCTTGCTCTTGGGCCGGCCCACGTCCACCCCCGTGGTGGTGTGGGGGAGGACGACGGTGTTCCTGAGGGGCAGAACAGGGAGTTCCAGGCGAAGCTCCTTCATCTAGCCCCATGATACGGGAAACCCCCGGGGCGAAGGGACCCGGGGGCACAAAGGGCTTAGAGGCCCAGGGTGACGGTGGCCACCAGGTTCTTGAAGATGAGCGCTACCTGTCCGGCGGGGAGGCCCTGGACCATGACCCCAAGCCAGATCCTGCCCTGCTGGAGGCCCTGGGTCAGCTTCTCTCCCTGGAGCTGGAGGGAGGCCGAGGCGGTGCCGTTGAAGGTGGCCCTTCCGATGGGGCCGTCTTCTGGCCCCGGAGGGCAAGCGTAGGCGTAGGTAGTTGCGAAATCCCTCAAGGCTATGCAGTTTCCATCGTTCTTTGGGTCGGTGGTCCGGGCGTAGAGGTCAAGGGTGAGGCCTAGCTTTTGGTTGGCCTCGAGGGTGCCCCGGACCACCACGTTTTTAAGGGCGCTGCCGGGGGAAGGGAAGGGGGGCGGATCGGCGGGGTAGACGATAAGGCCCATGGTGTCGGAGGCCACCGGCACCTTGACCTCCTGGGGTGGGAGAGGCACGGTAACGGTCACCGAGCAGGCGGTGAGGGCCAGGAGAAGGCCCAGTACCAGGGTTCCGCGGCGCATGGGAAAAGCATAACATAGGAGGGATGCACCGCCTTCTCTTCCTCCTCGAGGCCGAGCGGGCCCACGAGCTCACCCTGAAGGCCCTTGCCCTCTGGTCTGGGTGTGGTCCTCTGTTGGAAGTCCCCGCCCGCTTCCTCCGGGTGGAGGACCCGAGGCTAAGGGTGGAAGCCTTCGGCCTCACCTTTCCCAACCCCCTGGGCCTGGCGGCGGGCATGGACAAGGACGCCAGGGCCCTAGGCGCCTGGTGGGCTTTGGGCTTCGGCTACGCCGAGGTGGGAACCCTGACCCCTAGGCCGCAGGAGGGGAACCCCAGGCCCAGGCTCTTTCGGCTTCCCGAGGACCGGGCCCTCATCAACCGCATGGGCTTCAACAACGAGGGGGCGGAAAAGGCCGCCCAGAGGCTTCGGGCCTTCCGCGCCCGGGGTCTTCCCTTCCCGGTGGGGGTGAACCTGGGCAAGAACCGGGACACCCCCCTGGAGCGGGCCTTTGAGGACTACCTTCTCGCCCTCGAGGTCCTGGAGCCCTACGGGGACTACTTTGTCCTCAACGTGAGCTCTCCCAACACCCCCGGGCTTCGCGCCCTGCAGGAGGGGCCTTTTCTGGACGAGCTCCTCGCCCACCTCCGCCCGGCCACCCCTAAGCCCCTCCTCCTCAAGCTTTCCCCGGACCTTTCCCCGGAGGCCCTGGACGAGGCCCTTTTCCTGGCCAAAAAGCACGGCCTTCAGGGCCTGGTGGCGGTCAACACCACCACGAGCCGGGAGGGCCTGAAAAGCCCGCTGGCCCGGGAGGCAGGGGGGCTTTCGGGAAGGCCCTTGAAGAAAAGGGCCCTCGAGGTCCTGAGGCACCTGGCGGCGGGGGCGGAGAGCCTGCACCTCATCAGTGTGGGGGGGATAGAGGGGCCGCGAGATGTCTGGGAGCGCCTGAAGGCGGGGGCCAGCCTGGTCCAGGTCTACACGGGCTTCGTCTACGGGGGGCCCCTCTTTCCCCGGAAGCTTCTCAAAGGACTCCTCCGCCTCATGGAGGCGGAAGGGGTGCGCGCCCTCCAAGACCTCAGACGGTGAGCCTGCAGCTAGAAAGCTCCAGCTCCACCGGGGAGATGTGCCTATAGGCTCCGTCCCGGCGCAGGTGGAGGACCAGGAGGGTGTAGGGGTCAAAGACCACCACGTCCTTGACCCCCTGGGAGAGGTAGAAGCGGGGGGCGATCTCCAAGTCCTTGGCCTCGTAGCCCCGGCTCACCACCTCCACCACCGCCTCGGGGATCTGGGTGATGGCCTCGTCCAGCTCCTCGGGCTCCCGGCAGAAGATGGCGATGTCGGGGCGCTTGTAGGAGCCGTCGGGAAAGCGTATGTAGACGTCGGCCACGTGGACGCACCCGCAGGCCTCGCCCTCCTTGGGGCGGATGCTACCTCGGATGCGGTCCACGGCCTTCTGGTGGCGGTAGGTGGGGTGGGCCTCCCAGAGGGGAAGCCCGCCCACCCACTCCAGCCTCAGGCCCACCTCGTCCGCCTCCAGGAGCTTCTTCAGCACGCCCTCATTCTACCCGGTGGACCATCCGCCCCTCCACCAGGGTGAGGACCGGCCACCCGGCCAAGACCCACCCGGCCCAGGGGGAGTAACGGGCCTTGGAGGCGAAGCGGGCGGGCTCCACGCGGGCCTCCTTGGGGTCCAGGAGGACCAGGCTGGCCTCGGCCCCCTCCTCTAGGTGGAGGGGCTTAAGGCCCAGGACTTCCCTCGGGCCGTCGGTGAAGAGGGCGACGAGGCGAGGGAGGGGAAAGCCCCGCTTCAGGTGGAGCTCGGTGTAGAGGAGGGGGAAGGCCACCTCCAGGCTGGGGATGCCGAAGGGAGCCCGGAGGAGGTCCCGCTCCTTCTCCGCCTGGGTGTGGGGGGCGTGGTCGGTGGCGATGGCGGTCAGGGTGCCGTCCAGAAGGCCCTCCAGAAGGGCTTCCCGGTCCTCCTCGGCGCGGAGGGGCGGGGCCACCTTGAAGATGGGGTCAAAGCCCTTCAGGGCCTCCTCGGTGAGGGTGAGGTGGTGGGGGGTGGCCTCGGCGGTCACCGGCAGGCCCGCCCGCCTGGCCTCGCGGATGAGCTCCACCCCCCGCCTGGTGGAGAGGTGCTGGACGTGGAGGCGGGGCGTGGCCTTGGAGCGCCTTAAGGCGTAGCGGAGGACCTCGAGGTCCCGGGCGATGCGGGCGGCCTCGGCCTCGGGGGGGTTGCCGGGAAGGCCCAGGCGGTGGGCCAGGGGCCCGTCGTTCATCACCCCCTGGCGCCTCAAGGAGGCGTCCTCGGCGTGCACCGCCACGGGGAGGCCCAGGGGGGCCGCCTGCAGAAGCCCCGCCGCCAGGATGAAGGCGTCCTCGTTGGTGCGGCCGTCATCGGTGAGGAGGACCGCCCCCGCCTCCTTCAGGCCGCCGGCCTGGGTGAGGCGCTCCCCCTCCTGCCCCACGGTGAGGGCGGCCCCCGGGTGGAGCCGGGCGAGGCCGAGGCGAAGCGCCTTGGCCTTCAGGGCCCGCACGGCCTCGGGGGTGTCCACGGGGGGCCTGGTGTTGGGCATGGAGACCACGTCCGTGTACCCGCCCCGAACCGCCGCCATAAGCCCCGAGGTCAGGTCCTCCTTGACCTCCTCGCCGGGCTCCCGCAGGTGGGCGTGGAGGTCCAGAAAGCCCGGGGCCAGGAGCTTGCCAGAGCCGTCCACCACCAAGGAAGCCTCCCCCCCTTCCAGGGAGAGGATCCGCCCCTCGCCGATGAGGACGTCGGCGGGGCCCCGGACGCCTTTGGCGTCCACCAGGTTCACGTTTTTGATCAGGATCATCGCTCCCTCCCCACGAGGAGGTGGTACAGCACCGCCATGCGCACGGCCACGCCGTTTTGCACCTGCCGGTTTACCAGGCTCCTCGGCGAGTCCGCCAGGGTGCCTTCTAGTTCCACGTCCCGGTTCATGGGCCCGGGGTGGAGGAGGGGGGCCTGGGGTTTGGCGAGCCCAAGCCGCCTTTCGGTGATCTGGTAGCGGGCGATGTAGTCCTCCAGGTTGACCAGGCCCGCCTCCATGCGCTCCTTTTGCAGCCTCAGCGCCATGACCGCGTCCGCTTCCTCCAGGGCCTCCTCCAGGCTAGGGGTGAGGCGGGCCCCGGGGAGGCTTTGGGGGAGGAGGGAAGGGGGCCCCGCGCACCAGACCTCGGCCCCCAGGAGGGAGAAAAGCTCCGCCCCCGACCGGGCCACCCGGGAGTGGAGGATGTCTCCCACGATGGCGATCTTCTTCCCCTCCAGGCTCCCCAGGGCCTCCAAGAGGGTGTAGGCGTCCAGAAGGGCCTGGGTGGGGTGGGCCCTCTGGCCGTCCCCCCCGTTCACCACCACCCCTTTGACCCAGCGGGTGGCCTGGTGGGGCACGCCGGCGGCGTCGGCCCGGATCACGTAGGCGTCCACGCCCATGGCCTCGAGGGTGAGCAGGGTGTCCTTGTAGCTTTCCCCCTTCTGCAGGCTACTGCTTTGGGCGGCGAAGGAGACCACGTCCGCCGACATCCGCCTGGCCGCCAGCTCAAAAGAGGTGCGGGTGCGGGTAGAGGGCTCAAAGAAGACCGTGGCCACGGTGAAGCCCTGCAGAGCGGGCACCTTCTTCACCGGCCTCTCCAAGACCTCCCGCATCACCCTGGCGGTGTCTAGCACGCTTTCCAGATCCGCCCGGGACCAGCCCTCAAAGTCCAGAAGGTGCCTCACGCCTCCTCCTTTTCCCAAAGCTCCACCCGGTCCTCCCCGTCCACCTCGGCCACCTTGACCTTCACCACCTCGTTTTTGGCGGTGGGCACGTTCTTGCCCACGAAGTCCGCCCGGATGGGAAGCTCCCGGTGCCCCCGGTCCACCAGGACCGCCAGGTAGATGCGCCTGGGGCGTCCTAAGTCCATGAGGGCGTCCAGGGCGGCTCTGGCCGTGCGGCCCGTGTAGAGGACGTCGTCCACCAGGACGATGGCCCTATTCGTCAGGTCAAAGGGGATGCGGGTCTCCCGCACCTGGGGCCGGTGGCCGATCTCCGAGAGGTCGTCCCGGTAGAGGGTGATGTCCAGGATGCCCACGGGGACCTCCTGGCCCTCAAACTCCTGGATGAAGCGGGAAAGGCGCTTGGCCAGGGGAATCCCCCGGGTGTGGATGCCCACCAGGGCCAGGCCCTCCACCCCCTTGTTGGCCTCCACGATCTCGTGGGCGATGCGGTAGAAGGCCCGCCGCATCTCCTCGGCGTTCATCAGCTCCGCCTTGAAGCGCACGCCCCACCTCCAAAAAAAGGGGAGGCCGAAGCCTCCCGGTTTCTTTCCTGTTGCCGCGTCCTATGTTCTCGCACTTTTTCCCCCTTTCCGGCCTCGCGGGACCGGATTAAAGGCCAGGCTCACCTTACACCCTAGGGTTCCACGATGCAACCCACGATCACCGCATTCCCCATGGCGCTCGTCATCCCGCAGAACCACAGGCTCCAAGGGGAGAGGATGGGCCAGATGCCCAGAACCAGGTTGGCCCGGTCCTGCCAGTGGCCCATAGGCGTTCCCCACTTTTCCACGCCCAGGTGGAATCCGCTTGCGTGCGCAAAAAGTGTTTACATCACCTTGGGGCGAAGGTAGCGCCAGGCGGTCCAGAGGAGGACGGCGGCGAAGACCAGCCTCAGGCCTCCCTCGGGCAGGAAGTGGGCCAGCTCTCCGCCTAGGAAGGTGCCCAGAAGAACTCCGGGCACCAGGCCCGGCACCAGGTTCCCTTCCACGTTCCCCAGGCGGAAGTGGGTGTAGGCCCCCACGAAGCTGGCGGGCACCATGGCCAGGAGGCTCGTCCCCTGGGCGGTGTGCTGGGCCATGCCCAGGAGGAGGACCATGGCGGGCACCATGATGGTCCCCCCGCCCACCCCCATCATCCCCGAGAGGAAGCCGGTGAAGGCCCCCGCCAGGAGGAGGGTGAGGCCCTGGACCACCTCACCCCGCACCAGACCCACGGGGGCCAGGTAGGGCTTGAGGAGGAGGAGGAAGGACACGAAGAAGAGGAACCAGCCGAAGGCCCGCCTGAGCCTGGCCTCCGGGAGGCTGTGGGCGTACCGGGCCCCGTAGCGGGCGGTGAGGATGGCGGTGATGGCCAGAAGAAGGCCCGCCTTCAGGTCCAAAGAGCCCTGGAGGCCGTAGGTGAAAGCCCCCATGAGGCCGGTGAAGAAGACGGCCACCAGACTGGTGCCGTGGGCCTTGTGCTGGGAAAGCTTGAGGAGCCCCACCATGAGGGGGATCATCACCGTGCCCCCACCCAGGCCCACCAGCCCACCGAAAAGCCCGCCCAGGAACCCCACGAGAAGGCTCATGGGCCTATGCTACCGGGTTGGGTGGCTCCAAGCCCTTCAGGACCGCGAGGAGGTTTTCCACCGCCATCATGGCCATGCGCTCCCGGGTGCGCCTTCCCGCGGAGCCCAGGTGGGGGGTGATGACGGCGTTTTTGCGGGCCAAGAGGGGGTGGCCCAGGGGCAGGGGCTCAGGGTCGGTCACGTCCAGCCCAGCCCCGAAGAGGTGGCCGTCTAAAGCCTCCACCAGGGCCTTGGTGTCCACCAGGCCTCCCCGGGCGGTGTTGAGGAGGATGGCCCCCGGCTTCATGGCGAAGAGCCTTTCCCGGTTCAGGAAGCGGTGGGTTTCGGGGGTTAGGGGGGCGTGGAGGGAGACGATGTCGGCCTGGGCGAGGAGCTCTTCCAGGGAGAGGAAGGGGTAGGGGAGGGGCTTGGGTGTGCGGCTCGTGTAGACCACCCGCATCCCAAAGGCCTGGGCCCTCTTGGCCACCGCCTGGCCGATCCTTCCCATGCCCACGATGCCCAGGGTAAGGCCCTCGAGGTCCAGGCCCAGGAGGAGCTCGGGGTGCCAGGCCCGCCACTGCCCTCCCCGGGCGTAGTCCACCCCCTCCACCACCCTTCTGGCCACGGCGAGGAGGAGGGCCAGGGTGAGGTCGGCGGTGGCCTCGGTGAGGACCCCAGGGGTGTGGGTGACCCGGATGCCCCGCCTCCTGGCCGCCTCCAGGTCCACGTGGTCCACGCCCACGCTGTAGCAGGCGATAACCTTTAGGCTTGGCCCGGCCCGCTCCATGACCTCCTCGTCTATCCGGTCCTCCACCGTGGGGATGAGGCCCACCACTCCCTCCACCTTTTTGAGGAGTTCCTCCCGGGGGAGGAGGAGGCCCTGGTGGACCTCCACCTCGAGGCCCTCCTCCCTAAGCCGCTCCAATGCGGGGCCTAGCAGGGTACGGGTGACGAAGACCCTCACGGAAGCACCTCCAGCTCAGGGAAGGCGGTGTGATAGGGCAAGGGGTCAAAGGTGGCCAAGCGGAAGCCGTGGTAGAAAGCGTGGGCCCCAATGAGAAAGTCAGCCAAGATGCGCCGGGGTAGGCCTCCTTCCCGCCTTTTGCGGGCGTAAAGGCCAAACCGTTCCCCAGCCAGGCGCCAGACCTCCAGAGGCATTTCCAGGTGGAGCCGCACGCCTAGGCTCTGCAAAGCGGCCAGTATTAGGTTAGTGTCTAGGCTGAACATCCTTCCCGGAGGCGGCGCACATGGCCCAAGGCGTCGTGCCCTGTGGCCTCTCCCAGGGCTCGGGCTTCCTCGGGATAGGCCTCCAGGAGGTTCTTCACCAGCTCCCGCACCGCCGGGTGCACGGGCTTGAGGCGGATTTCTCCTTCCACCACCTCCACGCGAAGCCGCTCTCCGGGACGCAGGCCCAGGGCCTGGCGCACCTCGGCGGGCAGGGTGATCTGGAAATCGGGGCCTAGGGTAACTTCAGGCATGCCCTTAGCTTAGCAAAGCCCCCTCATGCCCCCGCGAAGGAAAGCTCGGCCACGGCCACCGTGGGGCTCCCGTAGGCGGCGTCCATCAGGACCCAGTCCAGGTCGCTCCCCACGCCCTCCACCGCCTGCAAAAGCTCCAGGAGGTTGCCGGCCACGGCGAAGTTCTCCACGGCGTGCCGGACCTCCCCCTCCTCCACCCAAAGCCCCAGGGCCTGGAGGGAGAAGTCCAGGCTCACGGGGTTGGCCCCGGCGTGGAGGCCCATGAACTCGGTGATGACGACCCCGTCCGTCAGCTTCAGGTCCCCCCCAGGGGCCAGGTAGAGGTTGCTGGGGCCCACGCCCAAGGGTCCCCGGTAGCCCCTTCGGGCGTGGCCGGTGTTCTCCTGGCCCAGGGCCCTGGCGGTCTCGGAGTTGTGGAGGAAGGTCTTGAAGACCCCCTTTTCCACCACCACCGTGGGCCTGGCCGGGGTGCCCTCGGCGTCAAAGGGGCGGGAGAGGAGGCCCTTTTCCAGGGTGGGGTCGTCTATGAGGGTGACGAGCTCGCTGGCGATCCTCTCCCCAAGCCTCCCCAGGAGGCGGCTTTTGCCCTCCATGGCCATCTTGCCGGAGAAGGCCTGGGCCAGGATCATGAGGAGGCTCGCCATGGCCTTGGGCTCCAGGTAGGCCCGGTAGCGGCCCGTCCGGAGGGGCCTCGCCCCGAGGAGCCTCGCGGTCTTCTCCCGGAGCTCCAGGGCGGTGCGGCCCGGGTCCAGGGCGTGGAACTCCTTGCCAAACTGGGCGTCCCAGCCCTGCTTGAGGCTTGCCCCCTCTCCCATGACGAAGCTCCCCATGAGCCCGGCGAGTCCGGTGCGGTAAGCCCCCTGGGCCCCCTGGGTGCTCTCCAGGGCGAGGCGCACCTCCCGCTCCATGTACCCGCCCATGAGGACCGCCTTGACCCTGGGGTCTTCCCGGAGGGCCTTTTCCAGGCTCAGGGCCGCCTGCCTTTTGGCCTCCAGGGGGGCGGAAAGCCCCTCGCCCAGGAGGTCGTGGCTCCCCAGGGGCCTCCCCGGGGGGATGCGCCCTTCCTTGGCGGAGAGGAGGGCGTTTTCCCGGGCCTCCTCCAGGGCCCAGTCCAGGGCCTCCTGGGAGAGCTCCTCGGTGTAGGCGTAGCCCACCCGGCCCCCGGCCACCACCCTTAGGCCCACCCCGCCCTGGCGGGCCTCCTTCAGCTCCTCCAGCCTTCCCCCCTGGGCCCTTATGGAAAGCTCCCGGTTTTCCACGAAGAGGAGCTCGGCCTCGAGGCCCATCTCCTTTGCCCGCCGCAGCACGTAGCCCTTGGCCTCTTCCAGCGTCATGCCCGACCTCCCACCACGATCTCGGAGACCAGCACATGGGGCTGGCCCACCTCCACGGGCACCGCCCCGGAGAGGCTCCCGCACATGCCCGGGGCGTTTTCCCAGTCGTCGGCCACGGCCACCACCCTCATGAGGGTCTCGGGGCCCTTGCCCACCAGCATGGCCCCCCGCACGGGCTCCTCTATGCGCCCCTTGCGGATGATGTAGCCCTCCTGGACGGCGAAGTTGTACTCCCCCGAGCCCGGCTTCACCTGCCCGCCCCCCATCTCCTTGGCGTAGAGGCCGAACTCTATCCCCTCAAAGAGCTCCTCGGGCTTCTTGTCCCCGGGGGCGATGAAGGTGTTGCGCATCCTGGAGGTGGGGGCGAAGGTGTAGTCCTGCCGCCGGCCCGAGCCCGTCATGGGGTAGCCGGTCTGGAGGTGGCCCAGGCGGTCCACCATGTAGGCCTTCAGGACACCTCCTTCTATGAGGACCGTGCGCTCCGTGGGGCGCCCCTCGTCGTCCACCTCCGTGGAGCCCCAGGCGTGGGGGAGGGTGCCGTCGTCTATGTAGGTGACGGCGGGGCTGGCGATCCTCTCGCCCAGCTTGTCGGAGAGGACGCTGGCCTTCTTGGCCACGCTGGTGGTCTCCAAGAGGTGGCCCACGGCCTCGTGGAAGAGAACCCCGCCGAAGCCGGGCCCCACCACCACGGGGAAGGTGCCGGCGGGGGCGGGCTTGGCGCGGAGGTTGGTCAGGGCCTGGCGGGCGGCTTTCTCCCCCACGGCCTTGGGGGGGTAGAGGTCAAAGAGCTCCAGGCCCACGCTCTTGCCGGGCCCGGCGTAGCCCGTCTGCACCTCGGCGCCGTCCTGGGCCACCGCCAGGACGAAGAGCCTGGTCCTGACCCGCCTCTCCTCGGCCAGGACCCCTTCGGTGTTGGCGATCAGGACCTCCTGTTCCCACTCCAGGAGGCTCGCTTCCACCTGGCGGATCTCGGGGGCGATCCTGGCGCCGCTTTCCGCCTCCAGAAGCCTCTCCAGGCGGTAGCGCTTGTCCTTTTCCCCGTAGGGCACCTTGGGGGTGTGGAGGCCTTTGGGGGCCCGTTTGCGGAAGTCCAGGCCCCCCATGCCCCGCTCGTCCACCTTGCCCAGGGTGCCCTTGGCCTTTAGCAGGGTTTCCAGGGCCTCGAGGAGCCCCTCCTTGGTGAGGTCATTGGTGTAGGCGTAGACCACCTCGGTGCCGAAGAAGAGCCGGATGCCGGCCCCGTAGTCCAGGCCGCTTAGGGCATCCTCCAGCCGGCCGGAGCGCACCACCATCTGCCTTTTCCGGGAGCGCTCGGCGTAGACCTCGGCGAAGTCGGCCCCGCCCGCAAGGGCCCGCTTCAGCACCGCTTCCAATAGCTCGGCCTGCAGCATGCCCCGAGTCTACCCGGGGCTGACCCGCCGGTCAACCGCCAGGCTTAGGACCGCCATCTCCAGGGCCAGCCAGGGGTCCTTGCCCCCCTTGGCCCGGCGCTCGGCCTCTATGAGGGTGGTGAGGGCTTGGCGGAGGGCCTCCTCGCTTAACCTCCTCGCCTCCTCCAGGGCCTTCTTGGCGGCGTAGGGGTGGGCGCCCAGCCGGGCCAGGTCCGCCTCCTTGGGCCTTGGATTCTCCTGGAGGAGAAAATAGGCCTTGGAGAGGAGGCCGAACTGCCAGGCGAAGGCCCCGAGGAGCTTTAGGGGCTCCTCGCCCTCCTCCTTGAGGCGCTTCAGGCGGGCCAGGGCTTCCTTGGGGTTCTTCTCTAGGACCGCCCGCACCAGGTCAAACCCCGTGATGGGGGGCTTCAGGGCCACCACCATCGCCACCTTCTCCAGGGTGAGGGGGGGCGGGAGGAGGGCGAGCTTCTCCAGTTCCCGCTCTAGGGCCTCCAGGTCGGCCTCGAGGGCCGCCAGGTACTGGGCCACGCCGGAGGGGAGCCTGAGGCCCAGGCGCCTGGCCCGGTTCTCAAGGTGCCTCACGAGGTCCTTCCCCTGGGGGGTGGGTAAGTCCCGCCGCTCCCGGCTACGGTAGAAGGCGGCCCGGGAGGGGCTTGGCCTGGGGTCTAGGAGGAGGACGGGGACGCCTTCGGGAACGCCCTCCAGGATAGGCTTCAGGGCCTTCCACTCCCCCTCGGAAACCTCCCTCAGGTCCAGCATGGCCCCCCCGCCCCCGAAAAGCCCCGGGGCCAGGGCCTCGGCCAGGGCCTCGGGGGTGGGGTCGGTGAAGCGGGTAAGGCCTAGGAGCCTGGCCTCTTCCAGAAGGGCCTCCCGGGCCAGGAAGGGGTCTCCGGTGAAGGCGATCACCATAGGGGTCCCCGCGCGGCGGGGGCTTTAGAGGGCGTTCAGCCCCGTGATCTCCCGGCCCAGGACCAGGGTGTGGATGTCGTGGGTGCCCTCGTAGGTGTAGACGGTCTCCAGGTTCAGCATGTGGCGGATGGCGTGGTACTCCAGGGTGATGCCGCTTCCCCCCAGGATGTCCCGGGCCAGGCGGGCGGCCTCCAGGGCCTTCTTCACGTTCTGCCTTTTGGCCAGGGAGACTTGGGCGGGCTTTAGCTTCCCCTCGTCCTTGAGCCGGGCGAGGCGCCAGGCGAGGAGGAGGCCCTCCGTGTGCCAGGCCAGCATCTCCGCCAGCTTGGCCTGGACCAGCTGCTTCTTGGCGATGGGCTCGCCGAAGGTATAGCGGCTCCCCGCGAAGGCCACCGCCTCGGCGTAGACGGCCTCCAGAGCCCCCATAGCCCCCCAGGCGATGCCGAAGCGGGCCTGGGTGAGGCAGGAGAGGGGGGCCTTGAGGCCCTCCGCCTTGGGCAGGCGCAGGGACTCCGGCACCCGCACCTCGTCCAGGATGAGCTCGCTGGTCACCGAGGCCCGGAGGCTCATCTTGTGCTTCACCTCCCGGGCCTGGAAGCCCTTGCTGTCGGTGGGGACGATGAAGCCCAGGACCCTACCCGCCTCGTCCTTGGCCCAGATGATGGCGATGTGGGCCAGGTTGCCGTTGGTGATCCACATCTTGGTGCCCGTGAGGACCCAGGTGTCCCCCTCGAGGCGGGCCTTGGTCTTCATGTTGCCGTGGGGGTCCGAGCCGCCGTCGGGCTCGGTGAGGCCGAAGCACCCCACCATCTCCCCCCGGGCGAGCCTGGGGAGGAACTCCCGCTTTTGCGCCTCGCTCCCGAAGGCGTAGATGGGGTACATGACCAAGGAGCTCTGGACGCTGGCGAAGCTCCTGAGCCCCGAGTCCACCCGCTCCAGCTCGTAGGCCATGAGGCCGTAGGCGGCGCTAGAGACCCCCGCCCCCCCGTACTCCGGGGGCAGGGTGGGGCCCAGGAAGCCCATCTCCCCAAATCTGGGGATCAGGTGGGTGGGGAAGACCCCTTCCTCCCACCAGTCCCGGATGTGGGGCAGGGCTTCCTTTTCCAGGAAGCGGCGGGCGGCCTTTTGGATTTCCTTCTCCTCGGGGGTGAGGAGGTCCTCCAAGGCGTAGAAGTCCAGCATAGGGCCAGTCTACCCCAACTCCTTCACCCAGACCTCGTGAATCACGGGGCGGCCCAGGTAGGGGGCCCAGAAGGGGCTGGCCCGCTTGGCGTAGAGGCGGAAGCCCAGGCTTCGGTAAAGCCGCCTGGCCGCCTGGTTGGCCCGGGTGGTGGAGAGCTGGACCCCTCTAACCCCCCGGGCCTGCAGGCAGTCCAGGAAGGCGGCGAGGAGGGCCTTGCCCACGCCCTGGCCCTGGGCTTTGGGGTCCACGGCGATGTGGAGGTGGGCGGGGTAGCGCCCCTTTGGGGCCTTGGGCCCGGGGAAGAGGAGGAGGCGGAGGAGATAGCGGAGGTGGGGGAGGATGGGCCCGTAGCGGCCCATAAAGAGGCGGATAAGGATGAGGGGAAGCCTTAGGGCCAGGTCCAAGGCCAGGGAAAGCGTCCCGCAGGCCCCCAGGATGTAGCCCACCACCTCCCCCTCCGCCTCGGCCACCAGGGCGCAGCATCCCCGGCGCAGGTAGGGGGCCACGAAGAGCTCCCCCCAGAGGGCCTGGCTGGGGAAGGCGAAGCTTCCTTCCCGGCCCAGGAGAAGGGTCTGGTGGGCAATGCGGGCGATGGCCCCAAGGTCCCCCTCCCCCGCCGGGCGCACCCGCACCATGGGAACAGTCTAAGCCCCTTACGGTAGAATGCGCCCCGTGCGCCTGGCCCCCTGGCAGTGGCTGGTCTTGCTCCTCCTCCTCTACCTGGTGGGGGCGGAGGCCTTGCGCCTTTGGCTGGACCTCCTCTGGGCCGAGCGCCTGGCCTTCCTCCTGGCCGCTCTGGGGCTTTGGGCCTTCATCAACGGCCGCTTCGTCTTCGCCTACTACCACGCCCTCCTGGCCTCGGCCCGGGTGCGGCGCCTGCCCCTTTTTTCCCCTAAGCCCAAGGAGCACCTCCTGGTCCTGGCCCCCCACCCCGACGACGAGGTCCTGGCGGCGGCCGGCCTCATGCGCCGGGTCTTTGGCGAGGGCGGGCGGGTCAGCGTGGTCTACCTGACCTCGGGGGACGCCTTTGACCTGGCGGCGGGAAGCCCCATGCCCTCCAAGGAGGCCATGCGCCGCCTGGCCTTAAGGCGCATGGTGGAGGCCTGGCGGGGCCTCGAGGCCCTGGGCCTTCCCCGGGAGAGCGCCATCTTTCTGGGCTTTCCCGACCGGGGGCTGTTTCAGCTCTTCACCACCCACTACTACCTGCCCTACGAGAGCCCCTACACGGGCCTGAAGGCGGCCATCTATCCCGGGGTGTACCGCCCGGGCCTCCCCTACACGGGAAAGGCTCTGGAGGCTACCCTGGTGGAGCTTCTAAAGGAGCTAAAGCCCACCCGGGTCCTCCTCCCAAGCCCCCTGGACGCCCACCGGGACCACCAGGCCACGGCCTACCTGGGCATGCAGGCGGCGGCCTCTTTGGGCCTGGAGGGGCGGCTTTGGTACTACATCGTCCACGGGGGGTACCAGTACCCCCTGCCCAAGGGCCTCCACAAGGGGCTTCCCCTTTACCCTCCGCCCCGGGGCCGGGGGCTTCCCTGGGAGCGCTTCCCCCTCACTCCGGAGGAGGTGGACCTAAAGGAAAAGGCCATCCGGGCCCACAGGAGCCAGATGCGCCTCCTCTCCCGCTTCCTCCTCGCCTTCGTGCGTCAGAACGAGCTCTTTAGCCCCCTGCCCGTCCCCGCCAAAGAGGCCCTAGCCCCGGAGGAGGAGGGGTGGGCCCTCCTCGAGGGGCGGGAGGTCCTCTAGGCTCTCCAGGCCGAAGACCTCCAGGAAGCGCTCCGTGGTGCCGTAGAGCTTGGGCCTGCCCGGGGCCTCCTTTTCCCCCACCACCCGCACCAGGCCCCGCTCCACGAGGCCCTCCAGGACCCCCTCCACGCTCTTGCCCCGCATGGCCTCCAGCTCGGCGCGGGCGATGGGCTGGTGGTAGGCGATGAGGGCCAGGACCTCGAGGGCAGCCTTGGAGAGGCGGGGAGGCGTGGGCTTCAGAACCCTTTCCACCGCCTCCAGGGCCCCCTCGTGCACCACGAGCCGCCACCCGCCCGCCACCCGCTCTAGGGCGATGCCCATCTCCCCTCCGGAAAGCTCCTTCTCCAGGGCCGAAAGGGCCCGAAGCAGGGCCTCCTCCGGGTGGCCCAGGGGCGAGAGCTCCTTCAGGGCCACGGGTCTCCCGGCGGCGAAGAGGACGGCCAGGAGCTCGGCCTTCAGGCTAGCCATGGAGGTAAGGGAGAAGGGCCTCCTTGGGGATGGCCCCTTCCCGGAGGATCTCCCCCGTGCGCAGGTCCACCACGCTGGAGGCTAGCCCCGTGGCCTCGCCGGGGAAGACGAAGTCCACGGGGAAGGCCCGGGCTTCGGCCTCGGTCCTCACCGGGGGCTCGCCGCTCCTATTGAGGCTGGTGGCGGCGGCGTGCCCGCCCACCCGCCTGAGAAGCTCCCGCAGGGCCTCGTGGGCCGGCATCCTCAGGCCCACGGAGCCGTCCCGGCTGATCCAGGGGGGGATGCCCCTGCCCGGGACCACGATGGTGAGGGCCCCCGGCCAGAAGGCCTCGGCCAGGCGCAGGAACCGCTCCTCCAAGGGGCCCAGGTCCGAAAGCCTTAGGGCGTCCTCCAGGCCTGCCACCAGGACCTGGAGGGGCTTCTTCTCCTCCCTGCCCTTCAGGGCGTAGATCCTGCGGCAGGCGGCCTCGTCCTCCATCCGGGCCAGGACGCCCCAGACGGTGTCGGTGGGAAAGGCCACCAGGCCGCCCTTTTTCAGAACCTCCGCCGCCTGGGCCAGCTCCTTCTGGTATACTTCCGTCATGCCGGTCTACCAGTATAAGGCCCGCGACCGCCAGGGCCGCCTGGTGGAGGCCACCATTGAGGCCGAGGACCTGCGCACCGCAGCCCGGCTTTTAAGGGACCGGGGCCTCTTTGTGGCCGAGATCAAGGAGCCGGGGCGGGGCCTTCAGGCCGAGGGGCGCCTGCCCGCTCTGGAGCGGGGGCCGGGGCTTAAGGACCTGGCCATCTTCTCCCGCCAGCTGGCCACCATGATCGGGGCCGGCCTCACCCTCCTCCAGTCCCTGGCCATCTTGGAAAAGCAGACCGAGAACAAGAAGTTCCGGGAGATCATCAAGGAGGTGCGCACCGACATAGAGGGCGGTATGGCCTTCTCCGACGCCCTGGCCAAGCACAAGCTCTTCTCCCGGCTTTACGTGAACCTGGTGCGGGCGGGGGAGACCTCGGGCGGTCTGGACGTGATCCTGGACCGCCTGGCCGCCTTCCTGGAGAAGGAGCTTGAGCTCAGGGGCAAGATCCGTAGCGCCATGACCTATCCGGTCATCGTCTTCGTCTTCGCCGTGGGCGTGGCCTACTTTCTCCTCACGGGGATCGTGCCCCAGTTCGCCCAGATCCTCACCGACCTGGGCTCGGAGCTCCCCCTCCTCACCCGCTTCCTCATCGCCGTTTCCGAGTTCCTCCGGGCCGCCACCCTGCCCCTTCTCCTCCTCTTCGTGGCCCTCTTCTTCGCCTACCGCTGGTACTATGGCACCCCCCAGGGGCGGAAGGTGATAGATCGCATCAAGCTGAGGATCCCCGTCTTCGGCAACCTGAACCGCAAGACCGCCATCGCCCGCTTCTCCCGCACCCTGGCCCTGCTCCTCGCAAGCGGCGTCAACATCCTCGAGGCCCTGGACATCACCAAGGGCACCGCCGGCAACAGCGTGGTGGAGGAAATCATCAACACCGCTAAAAACAAGGTGCAGCAGGGCGAGCCTCTGAACCTCACCCTGGCCCAGCACCCCTTCGTCTTCCCCCCCATGGTGAGCTCCATGGTGGCCATCGGCGAGGAGACCGGGGCCCTGGACACCCTCCTCTCCAAGATCGCCGACTTCTACGAGCGGGAGGTGGACGAGGCCGTGGCCAGCCTCACCGCCGCCATTGAGCCCCTGATGATCATCTTCCTGGGCGTCATTGTGGGCATGATCGTGGCCGGGATGTTCCTGCCCCTCTTCAAGATCATCGGGACCCTTTCCACCCAATAAGCCTTTCGGCCACCTCCGGGGGAACCGGCATCACGGAAAGCCGGTTCCCCCGCTTGACCAGGGGGTGGTCCGGGGGGAAGAGGGCTTTGAGCTCCTTTAGGGGGATGAGGGGCCAGGCCTCGAGGAAGGCCACCTCCACCGTGTACCAGCGGGGCCGTTCCGGGGTGGCCCTGGGGTCAAAGTAGGGGCTTCCCGGGTCAAACTGGGTGGGGTCGGGGATGCGGGTCTGGACTACCCGGGCCAGGCCGGCGATCCCGGGGGGGTTGGTGCTGGAGTGGTAGATGAAGCAGAGGTCCCCCTCTCCCATCCGCAACAGGTAGTTCCGGGCCTGGTAGTTCCGGACCCCGTCCCAGATGGCCCGGCCCTCCCGCCTGAGGTCCTCTATGCTGTAGGTCTCGGGTTCAGTCTTGAGGAGCCAGTAGGCCATGGGCCCAAGTCTAAAGGCCCCTTTAGCCCCCTCCAAGCCCTTCTACAGGGCTTTACCCAAAACTCCTTCCTCGCCCTCCCTTAGCCTGCTTCAAGAGTTCTTGGGTGACTTCATAGTTGAGCAGGCGAACCAGGCCCCTCAGGAGCAGGTACGGACCATCCCTCTCGCTGGGCAGCCCCAGCTTGCCCCCGAGCTGCAAAAGAAACCCCTTGAACGGATCCCCCAACCGCTCAACTCCCCAAAGCAACCCCGCCAGCCCCAGCAAAACCGCCACC